>JBOGMW010000153.1:0-6394 GCA_050746805.1 Candidatus Acidiferrales bacterium
TTTGCCTGCAGGGCGCCGCGCAGGACGCGGGAGCCCCGGGCACGAGAAAGCCCTGATTTACTCCGCCCTTCAATCCTGGAGCTTGAAGAATGGCAATCGCCACCGGATTGATATTGGAACCGTCGGCAGCGATGGCTGGCCCCGCACCAAAGATCGAGCCCTGTGGCTCGGGTCCTCCCACGCCGAAAGTTCTCCCCAAATATGCTTGATAAGCCGCCGTGTTGCTCGTGCAACGAACGTTCGCGCATATACCGCTCGCCGCATCCGCGTAATCGTTGATCGCCGGCATGCTAACGCCAACCGAATAGCCTTGAGGAACGATTCCGTTGATCTGGCGAGTACCCTGATAGGACGTGAAGAAGAAGAGTTTGTCTTTCTTGATTGGACCGCCAAAAGTAAACCCAAACTGATTCTGCTTCAAAATTTGCGGCGCATTTACCCCACTTCCTCCCGGTTTTAACTCCTGTTGCTTTAGGAAGAACTCGTTGGCGTTGAAGAAATTATTGCGGTTGAACTCCCAAGCATCGCCGTGAAAATTGTTCGTGCCGCCTTTCGTCACCACGTTGACATTCGCACCCGGGTTCCTGCCGAATGAAGCGTCGTATTGGGCAGTCTGGACCTTGAATTCCTGAATCGAATCGGGATTCGGAACCGCTATGGATCCATAGGTGTACTGGTTCGCGGCTTCCCCGCTGGAGTAGTTGACGACCGACGCCCCGTCCATCGAGTAGTTGTTCTGTTGCCCGTCAGATCCATTCACATTCACATCCTGCGTGCCCGTACCAAAGTTGGCGGCGCTGGCGACGTTGTTGACCACCCCTGGCGAGAGGTCAAGGATCTGAGTGTAGTTGCGGGAGCTGAGAGGCAGGGCCGTTATCTCGTGCGATCCCACCAATTGCCCCACGGTAGCGTTCTGAGTTTGGATGGTCTGGGCATTGGATTGCACCGTGACCTGCTGCGCTTGCGACCCGATCTCCAGCGTGTGATTCAGAACCGGTGTTTCCGTGACGTTGACGGTGATCGACGGAACTTCCGCGGTTCTGAATCCTTGCGCCGAAAACTTCACGTCGTAATTTCCCGGAGGCAACAGCGAAAACTTGTACGCGCCGTTCGCGTCGGTCGAGACGGTACGCGTCTGACCCGTGCCTGTGTTTGTGGCGACGACAGCGGCTCCTGCAATCACCGCTCCCGACGGATCCGTCACGGTCCCCGTCAGTGCGCCGGTGGCTGACGTCTGCGCATACATCGCGGGCGCGACACAAATGCAAAGTGCGGCCGCGAATGCCAGCAGCGCGTGCAACGCACGGTTCCTACCGTTGAATGGAATCCACATTCGAACACTCCTCCGGTTAATTTGAGGCCCAGATCGCCAAGCGCTTCCGCTGGAATCACCCAGGCGTTCGCGGCGTCGAGCCACAGCCTACGTTCGCTGCCAAAATGCCGACGCGACTTGTTTCTGGCAACCACGGTGCACGATTGCGTCGCGAAAGCGAGTCATACTCTGAAGAAATCGGGAGGTAGGTATCTATGTAGCTACTTAACTACCATAGAGATACTAGGTATGCAGCCAAGCCCGCCCAACAAATAAATACTACTCGACGTGCTGGTTGTCAAGCGGAAATCAGAAGGATTCATTGCGTCAACACCATCATGTGGGCCATGGCACCGTGAAGCTGCACCATATCGGCCTGATGTTTGATCCCGACGCCAGCAGCCCCATGAACGCGATCACGAACGTGTTCACGGTCGCCTCTGCCGATATGGCACGAGAGGAACGGCAATAGTGTCCGACGGGATTGAGCTATGCGGGAGGGAAGAAGGTGCTGTAGGATTCCCCCTCGCGCGGAGGACTGCGCCGGCCGGGATGCAGGCCGCTGTTTTCGGGCGGCGTTCGCCGGGGACACGGTTCACAGAATTAAATGGGCCAAGGAGGAATGGAAATGAGGGTCTCGTTGAAGGCAGCATGTGTCGTGGCGATGTTCGCGATCGGTATTTCGGTCGCGGGAACGGCGCCAGCTCAAGATGTTCCGCCAGGAAACACGCAAGGAGCGCCGACGACTTCCCAGGGTGCGCCGCCGACGAATGCGACAGCCGCGCAGAGACCGCGGCGACCGTTCGTGAGCGAAGGGCCGATGCTGATCCCGAAGATTCCGCCTCCAGCTGGAGTGGTGAAAGACTACACGCCGGTGACTACGGAGATGCTGACGCATCCGAGCCCGGACGACTGGCTGATGTACAGCAGGACGTACGACGCGCAGCGATACAGCCCGCTGAAGCAGATCAATACGAAAACGGTGAAGAATCTGGCGCTGGCGTGGGCGCGCGGATTGCCGGATGGCGTGACGGAGACGATTCCTATCGAGCACGACGGAGTGATGTACGTGATCGTTCCGGGCGGGGACGTGGACGCGCTTAATGCGACCACTGGCGATCTGATCTGGGAGTACAAGCGCGATTACAAAAACAAGGGGCTTGCGGCGACGGAACGAACCAAGGCGCTGGCAATGTACGGCGATATGGTCTATTTCACGGCGCCGGACGGATTCGTGGTGGCGCTGGACGCGAAGACGGGAAAAGTCCGCTGGGAAACATTCAAACCCGGGACCGCGAACACGTCCGGCGCGTTGGTGGTGGATGGCAAGGTGATCTCGGGTGGGACGTGCATGGGCGGCGCGAAAAACTGCTTCATCGAAGCGGATGACGCGGAGACGGGAAAAGAAGTATGGCGATTTCACACGGTGGCGATGCCGGGCGATCCGGGGAACGCGTCGTGGCACGGCGCGGAGATGTCCCTGGTGACGGCCTCGACCTGGGGACTACCGGGTAGCTTCGACCCGAAGAGCAACGTGTTGTACTGGGGTGTAGCGAATCCGATGCCGGACCAGCGGATGCTGAGGCACGGAGGAAACCCGGATGGAACTTCGCGCACCACGCCCGCCGACCTCTATAGCAATTGCACGCTGGCGATCGATCCGGCGACCGGGAAGCTGATCTGGTATTACCAGCATTTGCCGGGCGACGATTGGGACACGGATCACACGCACGAACGGACGCTGGCGACCACGACGTACGATCCCGACGCAAAGCAAGTGAAATGGTTCAATCCAGACGTGCCGCGCGGATCGAAGCATGAAGTTGCGGCGATGGTATCAGAAGGCGGCGGGATATTCGTCCTGGATCGCACGAACGGGAAATTTTTGTGGGCTACGCCGTTTCCGTTTGACGACCCGGCACATTTTTACATTTCGAATATCGACGGGAAAACCGGGCAGGTGACGCTGAATTGGAACGTCGTGTTCCAGAAGCCGGGCGACCACCACGTGATTTGCTATTGGAACACGCGGAGCTACTGGCCGACGGCGTACGATCCGGATACCAATTCGCTGTACGTGCCGTATACGGACAATTGCCGCGACTTGACGCTCTCGGGGCCGGGAACGCGCGGCGGCTGGGCGGTGATTCCGCGTCCAGGAAGCGATCCGAACCAACTGACGGGGATGGAAAAGATCAACCTGTCCACCGGCGATCAGATGAAGTTCGACATTGGGCGGGCGCCGGGCAACGGGGCGGTACTGGCGACCGCGGGCGGGCTGATTTTTCACGGCGACATGAGCCGGCGATTCAAAGCGTTCGATGCAAAAACCGGCAAGAAACTGTGGCAGGCAATTTTGGGCGGAAACGTTTCGGTGAGCACGATTACATATGCGGTGAATGGGAAACAGTACATTTGCGTGATGACCGGGTACAACCTGAAAGTGCCGGAATTGAGCGCCGAGGCTCCGGCTTTGTTTACGCCGGAACATAGCAATGTTATTTATGTTTTTGCATTGCCGTAGGGCGAAACGCGGGAGTAGAGTAAGCCTCAAAGGATGTGGCAATTATAACGAGTGGCGGCCGATATCTTTGGCGGCCGGAGATTTGGGAACGAGCGAGGTTACTCCATGAAGATCAATCGACGAAAGCTGCTGTCGCTGATGGGAATTTCGCCCGCGGTGTTGGCGGGCGTGCCAGCATTTGCGGAACCGGCCAAGAAACGTGCGGCGAAAGCCAGCATGGATTTCGGAAAAATCGAGGTGCTCAACCCCAAGGGAATGCCGCCTGCGATTCAGTTGATCCCGATGGCACCGCGGGTGGCGAACCTGGATGGCAAGACGATCTATTTGGTGTCCGATGGATTCGCCGGAGCGGACAGATTTCTGGCTCAGATCGCCATATGGTTCCAGAAGAACAAGCCCAGCGTGAAGACGATCTATAAGCTGAAAGCGGGCGGACTGGCGGGAGATGATCCGAAGCTATGGGCGGAGATCAAGGCCAACGGCGCCGCGATGATCATGGCCTACGGGCATTGAAGCACGTGCACACCAGCGACCGTGGGTCACTGCATGGAAGTAGAAAAGATGGGAATTCCGACCGCGCCGATCGTAACGATCGCGTTTGAAGAACTAGCCAAGACGAACGCCGCGAGCCGCGGTATGCCGGACGAGAGAATCTGCTTCACCCCGCATCCGATGACCAACAAAACGGACGCGGAGATGTATCAAGTGCTGCTGGGCAAGGACCCGGTAACGGGCAAGCCATTCATGCCGGAAGTGATTGACGCGCTGACCAGGCCTCTGACCGCAGACGAAAAGAAGACTGGCGAGGTGCGGCCGAGCACCGGTCCGGCAACGTATTCGGATACGCCGGAGAACTTGCAGCGATTTTTTGCCGACAACAACCTGACTGACTTCCAACCCATCATTCTGCCCACCGAAGAAAAGGTGGACGCAATGCTGAAGGGCACGAGCCATAGTCCGGATGAGATGGTCGGGAAAATGAGCGCGGCGCACGGAGCGTTTCCGGAGTGGTCGTATAACGTCCGTCAGGTAGCGATCAACGCGGTGATGGCGGGGGCGCAGCCAGACTTTTTCCCGGCGATTTTGGCGCTCGCGGCAACGGGGCAGACGGCGATCTTCAGCTCCACATCGTCGTTCGCACGCATGGCGGTGGTGAACGGGCCGTATCGCGACAAGATTAAGATGAATTACGGGATCGGCGCGCTGGGCCCATTCAACGACGCCAACGCGACCATCGGCCGAGCATGGACGATTCTCTCGAAGAACCTAGGGGCAGCGGGAATGCCCGGCCAGACGTACATGGGCACGACGGGAACGAACTTCAACTACAACAACATGTGCTGCGCGGAAACCGAAGACAAGCTTCCGGCTGGCTGGCAGCCTCTGCACGTGCGGCACGGATTCAAGCCGGAGGAGAGTACGATAACCATCTTCACCGGATGGAGCCTGACGAATGTCTGTTACTTCGGGCTTCCTTATCACGAGATGATTACGCATTGGCTGACGCACTACTTCTCGACCAACAACGGGTCGGTCACGCTGGTCCTCGATCCCACGGTGGCCGCGGACGTGAAGGCACATGGCTTTGACAGCCAAGAGGCCTTCCGCGACTACCTGGTGAAAAACTCGAAGACGCCGGCGTGGCTCTACTGGCAACGGCGCGACAAGCAGATGGAGCAAGGAAAGCAAGGCGTCGAACCGTACGCGACATACGTGAAGATGGGACCGGACGCGGACATTCCAGTATCCCGCTTCGTGCCGCGGCGGTGGCCCGGAGCTCCGGCCAACTCGCCGCTTCCCAACACGATTGAAATCGTCGTGATGGGCGGCGAAACGAACACGTACTGGCTGGGCGGAGACTTCCGGTACACGATGACGGCGTCGATCGATAAGTGGGTGTAAAGGATTAAACCGCAGGGTCCGCACTGAGGAGGCGGCGGCTCGAAAGGGCCGCCGCTTTTATTTTGAGCTGAGCCTCTTGGCGCTGCGTGGGAATTAGCTCAGTACATTTTGACGAGCATCTTGCCGATATTTTCACCACTGAGGACGCCGATCAGCGCGCGCGGCGCGTTTTCAAAACCTTCGACGATAGTCTCGCGGTACTTAATCTTCCCCTCTTTGATCCATTTGGCCATGTGCGCGATGCCTTCGGGATAGCGTTCCGCAAAGTTGGTGACGAGGAAGCCTTCGGCGCGGGCACTCTTGGTAAGAAGATAGCGGAAGACGCGGGGGCCCGGCTCAGGCTTGGCGAGATTGTATTGCGAGATTTGCCCGCAAATGGCGATGCGCGCTTTGGTGTTGATCACCAGCAGCATCGCGTCGCTGAGGGCACCGCCGACATTGTCGAAATAGCAATCCACGCCATTGGGGCAGAGCTGCTGCAAGCGCGCGACGTAATCGTCGGTGGTTTTGTAGTTGAAGGCGGCGTCAAAGCCGAGTTCGCCAGTGAGCCAGGCGACTTTAGAGTCGCTGCCGGCGACGCCGATAACTCGGCATCTGTTAATTTTCGCAATCTGGCCGACGAGCGAGCCGACCGCTCCCGCGGCTCCGGAGACAAC
>JBOGMW010000154.1:0-7179 GCA_050746805.1 Candidatus Acidiferrales bacterium
GCTTGCCCAGTTGCTCGTAGTAATTCTTGGTCATTTCCGCGGTGCGAAATTGAGATGAGATATTGGCGGCGGACGTGCGCTTGTCCATCAGCTGGTTCTGGAGGGTGGCTTTCGTCTGCTCGTAAACCGCTTGCGCGCCCTTGAGCTGATATTCCGCGTCGAGTGCTTCCTGTTGCAGTTGCGGATTGCTGAGCACGAGCACCACGGTACTAGCTTTCACCGCGGTTCCTGGCAGCACGAATCTCTTTTCCACTCGGCCGGCGGACATCGCGGGAACCACTTGAATTGTTTCGGGCACCAGCGTCCCCAATCCGCGCACCTCGCGAAGCATGGGGCCGCGCTTCACGGTATCCGTCCAGATCGTCGATTTGTCCACACTAGGCGCCGCGGGTTTCAGTCGCGCCAATGCCGCCGTAACCAGCACCACCGCCACGACCGCCACTCCAGCATAGATGTACCGCCGAATTTTCTTGCGCCGCTTCAGTTCTGGGCGTGCAATGTCCATGACTTGCTCCTCATTCGTACCGCAGCGCGACCAGAGGATTCACGCGCGATGCCCGGCGCGCCGGCACATAACACGCCACCAGCGCGACCAGCACCAGCACGATCGCGGTGATCGCGAACATCAGCGGGTCCCACGGCTTCACGCCGAATAGCAGGCTGCGCATCACCCGCGTGATTGCCAGCCCGCCTGCCACTCCGATCACCACCCCGATGCCCGCGAGCAACATTCCCTGGCGGACCACCATGCCGCGAACTTTTTGCGGTGAGGCTCCGAGCGTCATGCGGATGCCGATCTCCTGGGTGCGCTGCTGTACCGAATACGCCATCACGCCGTAAATGCCCACTGCGGCGAGCAGCAACGCGATCGCGGCAAAAATTGTCAGCAGGGTAGTGCTGAAACGCTGATACGCCACGGAATGCGAGACAATTTCATCCATGGTCCGAACCGTACCAACTGGCACGCCACCGCTGGCAATGCGCAACCGCTCCTGAATCTGCTGACTTAGCGAATAGGGCGCAACTTTCGTGCGGACCATCCATTGCAATGGGATCAGGGTCGATTCAAGGGCCGTCATTCCGTTCGTGACCTGGCTGATGGGGACGTACATGGTGGGCGCCGGATCACTATTGAGTCCTCCATCGCGCACATCGCTCACGACGCCGACAATCTCTCTTGGCCCTTCCGCGTATTGTGGGCCCAAGCCCTTTGCGATTGTGATCCGCGCTCCAATCTCGTCGCCCTTCGGCCAGTATTGCTTGGCCATTTTATCGTTGATGATAACGACCGGCTCGGAAGAGCCCGTGTCTTGCACATTGAAGACGCGCCCGCGCAACAGCGCGATTCGATACACGTTGAAGTAGCCGGGTGAAATGCTCCGCCAGGCGCCTCCGCCGTTCCACAGTCCCTTCGCAGGCGGTTTGCCTTCGATATTGAAGGGCAATCCGTAACCGCCTTCGAGCGGCATGCAGCACGCCGCCGTTGAGTCTTCAACGCCGGGAACGCTTTCCAGCCGCTGCCGTCCATCGCGAACGACCTCCGCAACGGCCGCGGTGGTTTGAAAACGGCTCCCGGTCAGAGACATGTTCATCGTCAGGATATTGCGCGACTGAAACCCGGGGTTGACGCTGATCGAATCGTGAAACGAGCGAATCAGCAGAGCGGCTCCGACGAGCAGAATCATAGCCAAAGCTGTTTCGCAGACAACGAGCAGCGAACGCGTCTTGCTGCCGCGCAATCCCGCACCGCTGCGCGACCCGGCTTCGTTGATCGTGGCGGCGAGGTCGGTTTTCGACGCCTTGATGGCCGGCACGATGCCGGAGATGGCGCCCGCCAATACTGATACTCCTAACGCGAAGAGCAAGATTCGCCAATCGAGCGTAAGCGCTTCGGCGTGTTCGCCAATCCGCGGCATGGAGACGGGATTAACTGCAAACATCAGCCGGACGCCGAAAAATCCCAGCCATATTCCGATGGCTCCGCCGATGAGCGAGACTAACATGCTCTCCGTCAAAATTTGGCGCACGATCCGCACGCGCCCGGCGCCTAGCGCGACGCGGATCGAAATTTCGCGACGCCGTAGCGTGGCGCGCGCCAGCATCAGGCTAGCGATATTGGCGCACGCGATCAGCAGCACCAGCCCGACTGCGCCCAAGAGGATCCAAAGGGCCGAACTGATGTTGGCGACAACGGCCTGGAGCGCCGTTTCGACAGTGAAGCTTGACTTCGGGTCCATGAGCGTCGGATATTTCTGGCGAAATCGCTCAGCGAATACTTGGGTAGCCGCGATTGCCTGCGACACTGTGGCGCCAGGCTTCAGCCGCGCCGCGCCGATCAGAAAATTGCCCTGATTGCTACTATTGGGATCGGCCTGCAATGGGGCGAGCACGTCGCCGAAGTCCAAATCGGGCGTGTAGATCGGGGCCATCACGCCGACGATGGTCCGATCCGTGTCATCGAAATCGACACCCTTGCCGACGATGTTCGGGTCCGAACCGAATCGCGTTCGCCACATCCCATTGCTGATTACAGCGACGGGAGGTCCGCCCGGAGCGTCTTCCCGCGCCGTGAATCCGCGGCCCAGTGCGAACGGAATACCATAGAGCGCGAACGTATTTGCCGATACCTGCGTCCCCTTGAACTGCTCGGGTTGGTCGCCGCCCAGCAGATTCACGCGCGTATTTCCGGGAAAACCGTACAACGACGCATCTTCGAGCATCGGCATCTGGTCGCGCCACATCATGAACTTCGGGATCGAAATCACAGAGCCCCGCTGATTGCCCTGCGTATTCATTAGCACAACGATGCGATCGGGCTGTGGCCCGGCGAACGGCTTCAGCAAGATTCGATCGACCACGGTGAAAATCGCGGTCGTTGCGCCGATGCCCAGAGTCAAGGTAAGGATGGCGACGATCGTGAATCCCGGCGCTTTGCGCAGCACCCGCGCGGCGAAACGCACGTCTTGCCACATCGACGCGAAAAGCGATCCGCTCCGCTCGCGGGAGACTTCACCCGTTTTCTCGGAGCTCCTGGCACTGGGTTCGCTCATAGCCGCTCCTTCTGACTCCTGATGCTGCCGCCGACGCGTTTACGAATCCGGTAGTTAATCTAACCCTGAATGCCCGCGGTGGCGAAGCTTTTTGCTCCGGGCTCCGCGCGTCTGCGCGGTCCGGCCGGTACAGCAGCGAAACGGCCCAGAGTCAGCCTGCTATATGACATAGCGTTACAATATGTAACAGACACTTGCCTCGCAGGCAAGCGCTTTCGCCAACGTCGGGTCAAACTGGATTCGTAAAGCTTCGATCAACATGCACCGCCCGCTTTTGCCTGGCTATCGACGATCCAACCGTCCGCCAACTGAATAATGCGATGGCCGTATGCGGCCCATGCTTCGTTGTGCGTCACTTGCACGATCGTGGTGCCTGCGTCATTGAGGGCTTTCAGCGTGTCCATGATCGTTTTCCCCTGGCTGGAATGCAGGCTGCCGGTAGGTTCGTCGGCAAGGATCAACTTCGGCTTGCCAATCACGGCGCGCGCCACCGCCACCAGTTGCTGCTGCCCGCCCGAAAGCTGATTTGGGAAAAGATCTTTCTTTCCGACGATTTGAAAGCGGTCGAGGGCGTCCGCCACGATCGCCTGCCGCTCCGGTTTCCGCACGTTGCGATAGGAAAGCGGCAGATCGAGATTTTCCGCCACGGTGAGGTTGTCGATCAGGTGATATTGCTGAAACACGAAACCGACGTACTGCTTGTGCAGCTCCACGCGGCGGCGATTGTCGAGCCGGTGCACGGCATGTTCGTCCAAAAAATATTCGCCGCGCCAGTCGCCGTCGAGCATGCCAATAATGCCCATGAGCGTGGACTTGCCCGCGCCGGAAGGCCCCATAATGGTCACAAATTCGCCTTCGCGGATGTCCACGTTGATGCGCCGCAGCACCCAGGTGTTGCCGGCCCTCGATTCGTACGATTTCTCGATATTCGCCAGCTTGATCATCGTCATATCCTGCTGGCCGCGGTCATTCCGGGTCCAGCTTCCAACCTCTAGCATCCAGTCTCTAGGCTACTCGTGCCGCAGCGCCACCATCGGATCAACGCGCATCGCCCGTCGCGCCGGCACGTACGCCGCTACCAGCGCGATGCCGCCAAGCAGCACGATCACGCTTCCAAACGCCACCGGGTCCCACGGCTTCACTCCGTAGAGCAGAGAAGCCATGAAGCGCGTCAGCGCCAATCCAGCTGCGACGCCGACGAATATTCCCGCGAAGGTGAGCGCGCCGCCTTCGCTCAAAATCATTTTCCGAACGTCACGCGGCTGCGCGCCAAGAGCCATGCGAATACCGATTTCCTGCTTTCTCTGTTCCACCGAGTACGCCATCAGCCCGTAAATGCCAATCGCAGCCACGCAAACCGCGATTGCCGCGAATATCGACAACAGCATCCCGATGAAGCCGCTCCAAGCGGTAGTCCCCGCTACGACCCGGTCCATCGAGCGGACGTCGGCCACCGGAAGCCCGCCGGTCGCTTCACGCAACGCATTCTGAACCGGCCCGGCGAATGCGAGCGGCGCAGTCTTGGTTCGAACAAACCAAGTGGCCGGAAGCGCTCCTCGAACCCAACGCATGAACGGATCACCTAGTTGCTCCGTGGGGACGTACATGACCGGCTCGATTTCGCTGCCCGTCATCCCGCCAAACATTTGTCTCGTATTGCTGACGATTCCGACGATAGTCCTGGGCGGCTCCTCGAATTCCGGTCCCAGCCCGTGGCCAATCAGAAGGTGCTGGCCGATAGCATCTCCCTTGGGCCAATAGCGCTTCGCCATCGCCTTGTTAATTACGACCACTAGTTCGGAGCCTAGAACGTCTTGATCGGTGAATACGCGCCCGCGAAGCAACGGCACGCGCATCACGTCAAAGAACTCGGGAGAAATAAACCGCCACTGTTCGTCTCCGCTGAATGGACCTATCGTCGGCGCGCGGCCCTCGATGCTGAACGGGAGATCGGAGCCTCCCTCCAACGGGACGCAGCAACCAAGCGCGACAGCTTGCACTCCCGGTAGTGCGCCCACTCTCCGCTCGGCTTCCTGGATCGCAGTGGACATTCCGGCGGATGTATCGTATTGCGGGCCGGAGAACGTCATGCCCATTACCAGCACGTTGTGCGGATCGAATCCCGGCCGCAAGGCGCGAAGCGCCGATAGCGTGCGGATCAGCAGTGCGGCGCCCGCGAGCAAAATCACGGCGATAGCCACTTCGCTTATCACCAGCGCGGATCGGGCCGCGCTGCGGTGCGTGCCTCCCCGGCTGCCGCCTTCGTTCAAGCTTTGCGAGAGCGGCGTCTGCGATGCCTGAATGGCCGGGACCAGCCCGAACAGAATTGCGGTGAACAGGCAAACGCCAATGGTGAACAGCAGAACGCGCCAGTCGAGCGTCACGGCCGAACCATGCGAGCCGATCAGGGGAACGTCGAAACCGCCGCCGTTATTCGGGTATTGCGCCAGCAGCACGCGGATTCCCGCAAATCCCATCGCCAGTCCCAATATTCCGCCGGCGAAAGAGAGCATCAGGCTTTCGGTGAGCAGTTGCCGGATGACCCGCTTGCGTCCCGCGCCCAACGCGCTCCGGATCGCGATCTCGCGCTTCCGGACCGTCGCCCGCGCCAGCAGCAGATTGGCCACATTTGCGCACGCCAGCAGCAGCACGAATCCGACCGCTCCGAGCAAGATCAACAGCGCCGGCCGGACGCTGCCGGTCACCGAGTCTCGAAAGAGCTGCGCCGTCACGCTCTCGCCCGGCATCATGTACGACGCGCCGGGAAACTTTCGGCGGAACTGCTCCGCCGCGAGCTTCATGGCGATGCGCGCTTGAGCTAGCGTCACGCCCGGCCTCAACCGCGCAACCGCTAGATAATCGTGCGCTTGATCGCTGCTATTGGGATCGGCCTGCAGCGGCAGCCAAATGTCCGTGGAAAATCGGGCGGTAAAATTCGCCACGCCGATCACTTCATCCGCGTTTCCGCCGACTTCGATCGCTTTCCCGATAATGTGCGGATCGCCTCCAAATCGCCCGCGCCACAATCCGTAACTGATTACCGCCACGTTCGGTCCTCCGGGCTTGTCCTCCTCGGCGGTGTACGCGCGGCCAAGAGCCATCGGCACCTCGAAAACCTTGAAGTAGCCAGCGGAAGCGCGAATTCCGGGAACTTGTTCGGGACGATTCCCCCCTGTGACATTCAAGCCGGAAGGGCCAGAGTCGAATAAAGCGGTTGACTGGAAGACGCGCGATTGCCGTCGCCACACCATGAACTCGGGTATCGAGCTCGTAATGTAAAAGTTCGAGTTCTGTGGGACCGTGCGCCTGAGCGTCACGATACGATCCGCGTGCGGATACGGCATCGGATCGATCAGCACTTTGCTCACAACGGAAAATATCGCCGTGTTCGCGCCGATTCCGAGCGCCAGCGTCAGCACCGCGACAGCCGTAAAACCCGGATTCTTGCGCAACATGCGCAGGCCAAAGCGCACATCTTGCATCAGCGATTCGAGCCAAGGCAGCCCGCGCCGCTCGCGATAGCTCTCTTTCGTTTGCTCCACTCCTCCAAGCTTAATCAGCGCCTGCCGCCGCGCCTCCTCCGCACTCATCCGCGCGCGCAGGTTGTCCTCGATGTGCATCTGTACATGCGACTCAAGCTCTGCCGCCAGCTCGCGGTCGCGCCGCCGCTTACCAAATAGTTCGCCAGCTCGCATCAACCACGCCCGCGGCTTTCGCATCACTCCCCTCCCGCTACTCATGGCGCAGCGCCACCATCGGATCCACGTGCATGGCCCGCCGCGCCGGAATCCAGCAGGCGACGAGAGTCACCAAAAGCAAGAGCCCGGCAGCGCTGATGAACGAGATCGGGTCCAAAGGACCCACCCTATATAGAAGACTTTGCACGGCTCGCGCGAGCGCCGCTCCCATACCGATCCCAACCACGATGCCCGCAATAGCCAGTGGGAATCCCTGTCGCAAGACCATCTGCATGACGTCCGATCTTTGCGCTCCCAGCGCGATCCGAATTCCGATCTCATTGGTGCGCTGCGCGACGCTGTAACTAATTAACCCGTACAAGCCAACTGCCGCTAATAGCATCGCCAGAGCCGCAAGGACCATCAGGAGGTCGGCGGCGAAACGCCGCGGC
>JBOGMW010000155.1:0-15805 GCA_050746805.1 Candidatus Acidiferrales bacterium
GCCACTCGGCTGTCCTGCTTTGCAACGTTTCGGACAACTTCTAGCGTGCCGTCAGTTGATCCATCGTTGACGACGACAACATTGATATCCGACATCGTCTGCTCGAGGACACTACGAAGAGCATCCGCGATAAAACGCTCCACGTTAAAAGCCGGAATCAAAACGCTCACCAGCACTGTCCGTCTCCATTCGCCGCAAGAATGCCCAGTACGACATAAAAAAACGGCATTGCCGAAGAGAAAAGCGAAAATCCATTGATTATCACAGGCACGACTAACAGAGAAGCCGCCCGGGATGAGCGCCTACAAAACAGCCACAGATACGCAGCAATCAAGAGCGATCCAACAATTCCGTACTCCAAGACGCCAGTTGCGAATATGTCATGTGCGGCGATGCCGATTACTCCACTTGCGTTACCTGCTCCTACGCCTACCAGCCTGTGCAACCAACTGCTTGCCGCGTACCATTGCCAGGTCTCCATGAGGATTAAAAATTTCGACGCGAAGCTTGGATCGAACGACTGGACAATCTCAATCCCACTCCTCAGGGTGACCACCATGAGCCCAGAAAGCGCCAATCCCCCAGCGAATGCCAGCGAGCCAATGATGAATCTGCGGTGCTTCCAAAAGCCATAAATAATAAGTTGGCATACCGCCGCGAAGATCGAAGCGCGCGAAAATGTGGCTCCGATAAGCACATAGGCAAGCACGATCTGCCAGCGGTGAACGTATTTGCGAAACCCCAACAATAAGGCGGCGAGGCACAGGAGGGCTAAGCCGGCAACATTGGCATCCAAGAAAAATAGGCTCACCTTGTAGCGGTAGAACCAGCCGCCACCGAGCGTCACAAACCCCCAGGAGGCCAAATCCATTCTGTCTAATAGGATGGGAGATAGGACGATCCTTGTGGCACACTCCACGCAAAAGAAAACAAGTAGCGCAGTGGAAGTCGTACGGACCAAGCGCTGGATATCCGCCAAGTCCGTGCGTCTCATGAGGGACATGGCTACAGGGCCGACGAGGAGAAACAGGCAAAACCACAAAGGCGTAGCATAGTTCCTGTTCCATGATGTGTTCGTGGAAACCGCAAACAGTTGCAGCGAAATAAAAACGCAAGCTATCAAAACCGCTACTAGGGCATCCCTTCTAAATCGAAGCACGACGGCAAGCGGGAGCAGCACCAATATCAGGGCGAGTTGCGTAATGTTCTGTGCAATCTTAATGGCCAATCCGTGGTGAATTGGATAGACGTAGGCGTAGCTAAGAGCGCGAGGATCGAGAACGTTGTCGATGTTAAAAGAGATGAACGATAATAATACGTACGTTACCAGCATCCCCCGCGCGGTTAATTTCCATTGCAACGCTGCCGTGATGGGGCCTAACGAGCGCTTTGGCGCTAGGGCGGCTGGCACCGTGGATTCGGCGCTCATCTCCTTCGTTCACCAACGCCGACAAGGATCAACCATGCCGAGGGCAGTAAAAGTCCAATCACAGCTCCGCCTAGCACGATCAATAGACGTGGTGGCCACGATTTCTTGTCCGGTTTAATCGCAGGGTCCACTACTTGGATTACAGATCCCTCTCTTGCCTCGTCGATCTTGGCTAGTTCATATTGCGTTTCGAGAAAACTGAAAATCGTTTCCTCGTACTTCACATCGCGAAGCTTGCGGGCGTACTCCAAAGCAGCCTGAGGGACGGTTCCCTTCGGCATCAAAAATTCGCCGGACTGCGTATTCGTGTCCGCTCCCATCTGCGCAAGTTGCTGGCGCAGAGTGGCCAGTTCCTGCTCCGCCAACTGGAGGTCGGGATTCTCATTGGCCGCGAACTGCCTCATGGCCCCAACCTGCACTTCTTTAGCCGCAATTTGCGAGCGCAACGCAGCCACCGACTGGATTACCGCCGTCGCCTGCCCTTGCGGTTCGATCAAGCCGGTTCGCATTTCGACGGCCGCAAGAGCCTCTTCCGCGTCGGCCAGCTTGTCGCTTTCTTTCGCAAGTTCCTGGTCAAAAAATAGGCGCCTTTGCGACGCCTCCGATACCGCCAGCCCGTCGGAAAGTTTCCGGTAGGCGTCCACGTAGCCGTTAGCCATCTGTTCGGCGCGGACCGGGCTTTTGTCGGTCACCGAGATGTGAATCAAGCCGTCTTTGAGGCCGCTGTCGATGCTGGTGTTGTGTTCGAGGTCCTTGCGGGCGTCCGATCCTCGCTTGTCGCGATAGACCTTCCGAAGGTCAAAGCGCCGCACTAGCGCGTCTTCGACCGTACGGCTCTGTATCAGAGCCACCTGCATGTCATTTGGGTTTTTAAGTCCCAGGGATTGCTGCGCGAGCGAGCCCAACATCCCCAGGCCGCTGCTCGCTTGAGAAAGCAGAGCCGCCTGCATCGATTGATCTCTCTGAGGCGGCAAAATAACGGTCGTAGCCGTAAATCGCTTGGGTAGAAGAAACGCTATCAAAACAGCGCATATCGTGAAGGCAGCAGTTCCGAGCAGCAGGATTCTGCGACGGTCGTAAAGCAGCCAGAAAAGGTCGAGTACCGAGACTTCTTCCTTCGGCCTAGCGCTGTTGATGGCTTCGTCTGTGATTACTGAACTCATTCACCTACTGATTGAGGCGTGCTAAAGCGGACGTTCGCGGCTACACACACAGAGACTCTACGTCGAATCCGCGAGAGCACGTCAAGAAAAGCTCCGACGATTTTGTCCCGGCGCGGGCAAACAGTCAATGCCGATTGTTACCAAAGAGAAATCGCGAAGAAAATCATCGAGAACTCTTATTATATGCAGAAGTATCCCTGAAGTTGTCGCAGGTCCGGTGTGAGTGTGCGCGGGTCGATTACTTATCCGTTCGAACAACGGAAACAATCGGCGGCGTGTTATAACCAAGAGGATTTTCCAGGAGCGATGAGTGAATTCAATATCGGCTTTGTCCGTTACAGCGCGGGTGTGTTCGCTAGCGATTGCTTCGCTGTTTCTAGCTGGCATCAGTTCTGGCCAGAGCAGCAGTTCTTCGCTTCCCAATCCAGGCGCCTCCGTGGCGGACGCCAGCCCGAGAGTGGCAGCCAAACCAGGTCCAAACAAAAAAAAGCCCACGAAAAATTCTGACACCTGTGCACTAAAGCATCTGGGCCAGTGTCTTAAAGACGTCGGACAGGACCAAGCCGGCATTTGGACCAGCCCTTTCCGTCTCGAGCCGAGTGACGCGGCCTGGCTGCTGCCGATCGCTGGCGCGACCGGAGTCGCAATTCATTACGATGCACAGGCACAGCGGGATTTGGGCACGGATTCGACCAGGACGGACGTGAGCAGCGCGTTTTCGAACGCCGGGTTCTACGGTTCGCTTGCGGGGGATGCAGGACTGTACTTCATGGGCGTGATGGCCGACAACCAGCATCTTGTCGAGACCGGCCGCCTTGGCGCGGAAGCGGTCGCCGACGCATCCTTGGTCGTGGAAGGGCTGAAACTGGTCACAAACCGAGAGCGCCCGAACGAGGGAAATGGCCAAGGTGAATTCTGGCCACATGGCACAAGCTCTTACGAGTGGAATGGCTCGTTTCCATCAGAACACGCTGCGGGAATGTTCGCCCTCGCGCATGTGATCTCTTCGGAATATCCAAGTAAGCGCGTCGCAATCGCGGCCTACGCGTTTGCTATCGCCGTTAGCGCCAGCCGGGTGACGGCGCGCGAGCATTTCCCGTCGGACGTCCTCGTCGGGGGCACGATTGGATACTTGGTCGGTGGCTACGTGGTCCACCGTCGCGCCTCTCGTCCCACAGCATTCCTTATAACTCCGGTCTTGGATCAATCGACGCGAACGTACGCCTTCCAGGTTCAATTCGAACAGGACAGCGGAGTTCACGCCATAAAAAGCCTCGTCGGCCTATTGCGACGCGTCGACCGCTAAGAGCAAGGGAAATAGCAGATCGGTCAAATTGTCCGATTTCGCAACTTATCCGCTTACGAATGGTGGAGGCGGGGGGAGTTGAACCCCCGTCCGAGAAGCCTTGCCACCCGAAGACTACATGCTTATCTCGTTCCGAAGGTTTCGCCGACGGAGCTCAGAGCGAGCAAGACGCGCCGCCGACTAGTCCGATGATCTCGCCGGCGCGTTACGGACCGAAACGCACCGGCCAGCCTACTGTGTGACGCCTCATCCCAAGCGCGTAGGTGACGCCTGGGGAGACGCGCTACCTACTTTTGGTTAGGCAGCGAGAGCCAACTGTGAGTTGCCAGTTGTGTTGTTCCACCCGATTGCGGGCAGGTGGCGCCCGGCATGCCTTCGGGCCGCTACAGCTTCCGTCGAAACCGTGTCGCCCCCGTCGGTCCTACTAGAATAGCACCCCAGCCGAAATCTGTCAGCGAGTGTGCCCAAGCCCCTTAGATGATCGCCCACGGCGCTCGGTGCCACGGATTCTTGTCCGCAAGTGCGGCAAGTCTTCCGCCGATAGACGAGCGCATGTGGGAAAAGCCAATCGGCTGTCGCGTAAGCGTCAATGCCGCAGCGGGCACGACTTGCGGAACTGTTACTTGTCGCCACCGAGTACTAGACCTATCCTGCCGATTGCTGTTGTAGCGATGGCCACACCCCCGGGGGGATTGCGCCTTTTCAACGCGAATGCGTGACTCGGGTTCGCCCGAGCAGGCGCCCAATGGCCGGAGAGCATGAGAAGGAGAGATCGACGATGAAATCCGGGCACAAGCCGCTTTCGTTTGCATATCTGATTTTAGTTGTGGTGGCGCTCGCCTCCTGCGGCGGCACGCCGACCGGGACGAATTGGAACGGCGGCTCCGGCTCCGGATCAGGTTCTGGCTCCGGCTCAGGGTCAGGCTCCGGCTCCGGGTCAAGTAGCACCTTCACGATTGGCGGCGCTGTGACGGGCCTCGCCGGCGCAGGCCTAGTCCTTGTGGATAACGGGACAGACACTCTAACTATTACAGGCACCGGCACAGTCGATTTTACATTTGCTACGGAGGTTTCTGGCGCTTACAACGTCACGATCAAGACGCAGCCCACCAACCCGGTTCAATCGTGCAGCCTCATCGACGCATCAGGAACCGCTACCGCTGATGTCACCAACGTGCAGGTCACCTGCACCACAGCTAACACCCTTGGAGGGACGATCAGCGGACTGCTAGGTTCCGGCCTCGTACTTCAGAATAACGGCGGCGATAATCTTACCGTCAGCGGCACGGGCACCGTTAACTTCTCGTTCGATAAGCCGCTTATCACGGGCGCAACCTACGCAGTAACCGTCGACAAGCAACCTTCTACCCCCAGCCAGACTTGCAGCGTCTCCAACGGCAGCGGCACGATTACCGACGGTTCCGTTTCAAATGTCCAAATATCATGCTCGCAGCCAAAGTATTCCATAGGAGGCATCGTCACCGGGCTTGTAGCAAAGAGCGGCGATCCGGCCAACTGCACGAACTGTATCGACACTCTTGAACTCCAGGACAACGCCGGCGACAACCTGTTCGTAACAGGTGACGTGCCGTTCACCTTTCCAACGGAATTTACCTACGGTACAACTTACAGCGTCCTTCCGTTTGTGGGTCCTGCCAGCCAACCGCAAAATTGCTTTGTGTTCAACGCGACTGAACTCGTGGTCGCGGACGTTTCAAACGTCGACGTCGACTGCCAGCATAATGACTGGGCTTGGATGTTCCCGGGCCCGGGTATCCCGAGCATAAATACCTATGGAACGGCTTCCTTAGCGCCACCTGACCCACTCGCACCACCACCTTACGGCACGTCGAACTCGAACAGCCCTGGTGGGCGAGATTTCGGCATGACGTGGACCGACAAGAGCGGGAATCGCTGGCTATTCGGCGGATATGGCTTCCCTGTAACGTCTAGCGGCACCAACAAGGTCCCTGGAATGCTGAACGATACGTGGGTTTGGAACGGCAGTTGGTGGAACCCGGGAGGATGGGTCCCAGCTGATCTGCCGGTCGATTCGTGCACGTCGACCTCTGGGAGTTGCGCCAACATTGCCCCATTGCAGATCGAGAACCAGGTTGGGAACTATGGAACCGAGGGCGCGGGCATGGCCTGCTCGACGTTTCCGGACTCGTGCACGACTCCGAGCGCGCGATGGGGCGGTGTTACTTGGACGGATCCTTCGGGTAATCTCTGGATGTTTGGGGGGCAGGGAGTCAATGGCCTGCTGAATGACGTCTGGGAATTCAACCTCAATAGCGGCCCGTGTTCATACGACCTGGCAACGGCCAGCTTCACCAACTGCACGTGGACATGGCAAGCGGGGTCGAGCGCTGGTGGGCAGCCAACGACAAACTCCTTTCCAGGTGGGCGCTGGGGCGCATCCAGCTTTCAAGACGCCTCAGGTAACCTCTGGATGTTTGGTGGGCAGGGATACGACTCTTCAGACAGTCTGGGTCTTCTGAATGACCTCTGGGAATGTAAGATCACGACTTCTCCCTGCAGCTGGACGTTGGTCTCTGGCAGTACTCTGGGCAACCAAGATGGCGTTTATGGGACCGAGGGATCTGCGGCAGCGGGCAATCTGCCGGGCGGCCGCCAGAACGCCGTTCTATGGGTCGATCATTCTGGAAACATCTGGCTTTTTGGAGGCTGGGGCCTCGATTCAGTAGGTGCTACGGCGACGGGACTTGGTCCCGGAAGCGCGCAGATCGGAGCCGTTCTCAACGATCTCTGGAAATACAGCCCTGGCACCGGTCAATGGACCTGGGTTTCCGGCAGCAACACGGCTAATCAAAACGGCGTTTACGGCACGCAAGGAACCTCAAACATTACGCTAAACGCTACTGCCACGAATGTGCCTGGCTCGCGTTGGGGTGCAGCTGGCTGGGTAGATCCGGATCCGGTAGGCGGAGGCAACCTCTTCCTGTTTGGCGGATTTGGATACGGATCCACTTCGACCCAACCCACCGGGTTTCTGAACGACGTTTGGGAATTTGACCTAGCCACGGGCCAATGGGTCTGGTGGAAGGGGTCGACCGACGTAAACCAGTCGGGAACCTATGTTGTCGGGCCGCCACAAAGCTACTTCCAGCTCGGCAATCCCACGAACGCGATTGGCGCACGCCGCGGCCCGTCTTATTGGCAGCCGGATTCACAGGGCTACATATACGTTTTCGGCGGAGAAGGATACGACTCAACGTCTGGTGGGCCGTATGGATCACTGAACGATCTCTGGCGCTTCCTGCCGTTCTGTTCTCACGATGCTCCGTGCACCTACTAGCTGCAATTCGCGGCTCGCATTTGGATGGGCTGTGCATCCGGGCGGATTACCGGCAAAGTAGCGCGATCAACGCCGCGTACGGCGGGTAAAGCGCCGAAAGCCGTTCGCGGCTCCCTATTTCAAAGTCCGCGGGATCGAAGCCGGGCGCCATGGTGGTGCCCAGCAGCGCAAATTTCCCACCGGGCGCCACGCGTGCGCCTTGCCAGCAGCCTCCTAGGACGGTGTGTTGCAGGCGCATTCCTGCCTCGATTTTTGGCCCTATTAGGATCGGTTCGCCCGTTCCGTCCGCATTCAGCTGCAGCATCTCCACTGGATCTCCCAAATAGAAGTGGTGGGTTTCATCGCCACGCAACTTGTGCATCGCGGAAAAGCTCTCCGGCGTGAGCAGAAAGTAGATGGTCGTGGCTAGGCTTCGATCGCCCGAGTAAACCGCTGGCAGAGCATCTTGCCGCAACGTATGCGGTGATCGGTAAGTCTCTGCGTAAAACCCGCCTTCGTTGGGAAGCGGCTCCAGTTTCAGCAGTGTTTTGATCTGCTCGATGGTTAGCATCGGATAGCTTCACTCTTAGCGGCCCACATGCCATGTATCCTGTAAATCGATATGCGTGAGCGACGTCGGCATCATGTCAGCCGGTCCAAGTTTCCGAAGATACGAGCGCCTTTCGCGGAAGGCAAGGAAAACTCGCAATCGTCAGCTTGTGCGGCGGCATGCATCGGCTAGGAACCCGCCACCGGAATCTCAGTTGACACCCCTTGTTGCCGTTTCCATAATCGCCAAGAGGCATTATTCCTCTTGGCCGAATACCCAAAACCGCTCGAAAGAGCGCTAGAGGACGCCGTGTCGCGCGCGCTGCGCGACAATTTGGCTCCTTTACAACGCACCGCCGACGAACTGCATCAAGCGTATGCAGATCTGGTGGCGTCGTGTTCCTCGAGCCGGCCAACGAATGCGCTGCCGGCCATGCTCCGCGCGCAAACGGCGGCGTCGGCGCTGGCAGCCGGCCTTTCAGTTCTTTCGAATTTTGTTGCGGTCGCGCTGAATCCGAAGGATGGGAACGGCGCGGACGATTCAGAAAGTTCAGACGAGGCAGTGGGCGCTGCCGCGATTGGCGCGAAAACGGCTGTTGCCGAACCGCAGCCTGCTAGCGCAGAAGCCGAGCCGGAATCAGAGTGGGCGGAAGAACTTCCGCTGGTGCCGATGGAAGCCGAGGCCCCGGCCAAGATCGCAGCGGCAGAGCCAGCCGCTAGCACGCTGGAACCGGCATTTGAAGTGGCCCGTCTCTCGCAGGAATTGCAAGAGCTGCATCGCCGAGCAAACCGCGTGGCGAAAGTAGCCATGCAAGACATAAAACTTTTGCGGCCTAAGGATGTAAGATTGGGCCGCGAAAACAAAGACATCTGTAATCGGTTAAGAAGTGACCTTGATAAAGCCCGCAAGGAATACGATCGCCGTTTCCGCGCCATTCTGGACCACCCGGTGGATTATTTTCATCAGTGGTTGGTTGAAATCCTCGCCGAGGGCGATACCAACGCTCTCGGAGAGTACCCGTATCCTTCGCCCGTTCTGCGCCACTAGGACGCGACGATGAAAACGGCCGGCTGGTTCGCGCGCGCCGGCGGAATTGCGCTAGTTCTGTGCGCTCCTTGCTTCGCGCAAGCAAGGCACGCCGCGATTCCCGTCCACAAAACCGCCCGCAAGACCGCCGACAAAACCGTCCGGAAAATCGACTACGCCGCGTTGCGCCTCGAAAGGCTGTCGCGCGCACTGCGCGATAAAAAATCCAACTGGGCGTACGGGCAGCTGAGCGAAATTGCCGAGCGGAAATCTTCAGGCGTCCCTGCCAAGCGCGCCGCACTGGCGCTGGAATATTACGACTATCAACGTGGAGAGTTCGAGAAAGCCGCCGAATGGATGGATATTGCGCAAGGCGATCCGCTCCTCGGCGACTACGATCTTTATTGGCAAGCGTTGACGAATCTTGCCCTGAACCACAATCCTGACGCCCTGCAGGAATTGGAACAGCTTCGCGCGCAATTTCCATTTTCAGTGATGACCGAGCAGGCCCTGCAATCGCTCGGGGTCGCCGCTCTTGCGGCGAACCAGCCGGCGGATGGCGTCGCCGCTCTAAATGCGTACTCCGGCACCGAAAAATCCCCGCAGCTTCTTTTCCTTCGGGGCGAACTGCGCGAGCAAGCCGGGCAGAAACTCGATGCCGCGGCGGATTACAGGGAAGTGTATGTTCACTTTCCGCTGAGCGATCAGGCCCGCGACGCCGAAGGAAAACTCGCAAACCTGGCCGCCACCCTAGGCGCGCAGCTGCAGCCGATTCCCGTCGGAACCCGTTTAGCGCGCGCGGTGAAGCTTTTCGAGGCGCAAGACTGGAGCGACGCGCAAAGCGAGTACAACACGCTGGTGTCCTCGCTTTCGGGTCTCGATTTAGAACGAGCGCAAGTCCGCATTCTGGAATGCGGTGTGGAAATGGGCGGTGATCCTTCCGGCTTAGCAGCGCTGAAAATTGCTGATCCCGATGTGGACGCCGAGCGTGATTACACGCTCGCTGATTATTATCGCGGCGCGGCAAACGAGCCGCAAATGGTCGCGGCTGTGGAAGCGGCCGCCACCCGCGCGCCTTCAAGTTTCTGGACCGCACGCTCTCTCTTTCTTGCCGGCAACTACTACTGGGTAAATTTGCAGCGCGATCAGGCGTCGTCGTATTACGCGCGGCTCGCCAGCCAATTTCCTTCGTCGGGAAACGCGGACTCAGCGCTGTGGCGCATTACGTGGACCGCAGTGCTGAAGCGCGATCCCGATGCGGTGAGTAAACTTGAAGACCATCTGAAGCAATTCCCTGATTCGCAGTACACGCCCGACACGCTGTATTGGCTAGGACGGCTTGCCCAGGAAGCCAACGAACGCGCCCGCGCAAGGGCTTTCTACGCCAAACTCGAAAGCCGATTCTCGCAAACCTATTTCGCAAATCTCGCTGCCTCGCGCATGCGCGTGCTGGGTCGCGGGCCAAACACCAAGGAAGCCGACGACCTGCTGGCGCTAATTCCGCCGATCCCGCCAGCCATCTCCATGGACGATCCGCCTTCCGAGGAAGCGGACATACGGCGCGCCCGAGCGGCGGCGCTGCGCACGATCGCGTTCGATTCGTCGGCCATGCTGGAATTGCGCGCGGCGTATGCGTCGACGCATCAGCCAAAACTTCTGCTGGAAGCGGCGCAGGAGGCTGTTGCCGCGGGGCATTGCGGCGCGGCAATTGTCTTGACGCGCCTTTTGTATCCGCAGCTTGAATCGCGTCCGCTCGCAGACGTGCCGCGCGCCGTTTGGCTGGCGGCGTACGCGCTTCCGTATCAGGTTTCGATCGACCATTGGTCGGCGCGCAAACGGCTCGATCCGATGCTGGTGGCGGGATTAATCCACCAGGAGTCCGCCTTTGACCCGCAGGCCGTCTCCAATGCCAATGCGTACGGGTTGATGCAATTGATTTCTCCAACGGCTCATCGCCTGGCGCGCCAGCAGGGGCTGCGCTTTTCGCAGATGCGGCTGACCGAACCGGATTACAATGTGCGCTTGGGAACGGCTTACCTGGCGAATCTCCGCAAGCAATTCGGAAATGTGGAAGAGGTTCTGGCCGCATACAATGCGGGAGAAGACCGGGTGACGCAATGGACTGCGGGACAGACCTACCGCGAGCCGGCCGAATTCGTAGATTCCATTCCGTTCTCCGAGACGCGCAATTACGTCGAAATCGTAGAGCGCAACGCGGCCATCTACCGGCGCCTCTACCTTGCGAGACAAAAACCCAGTGGAAACCACAAACAGCACGGCGACTAGACCGGAGCTCTCCGAAAAAGCGGGAAAGTTCACCGAGTCCGTGATTCGCGAGATGACGCGCCTGGCCATCCATCATGGCGCCGTGAATCTCTCGCAGGGCTTTCCCGATTTTCCCGCTCCGGAGGAAATCAAACGTGCGGCACAGGATGCCATCGCGCGCGACGTGAACCAGTACGCGATCACTTGGGGCGCGAAGGCATTCCGCAACGCCATCGCTCAGAAATTTGAGCGCATGCAGGGCGTTCGCGTCGATCCGGAACGCGAAATCACAGTGTGCTGCGGCTCGACCGAGGCGATGATTTCGTCGTTGCTGGCGATCATCAATCCGGGCGACGAGGTGGTAGTCTTCGAGCCTTTTTACGAGAATTATGGACCGGACGCGATCCTTTCCGGCGCCACACCACGCTTCGTGAAGCTTCATCCGCCGAATTGGACTTTCGATCCCGATGAATTGGCGGCAGGGTTCGGCCCGAAGACCAAAGCGATCATCCTGAACACGCCGAACAACCCCACTGGAAAGGTTTTCGAGCGCGCGGAACTGGAGTGCATTCGCGACATGTGCGTGCGCTGGAACGCATTCGCGATCACCGACGAAATTTACGAGCACATGCTGTACGACGGCGCTCGGCACATTTCGCCGGCTACGATCGAGGGCCTGGCCGACCGGACCATCACGATCAACGCTATGTCGAAAACGTACAGTGTGACCGGGTGGCGCGTAGGCTGGGCGATTGCGCCGCCGGATGTGAGCGCGGCGATTCGCAAGGTGCACGACTTCATGACCGTGGGGGCAGCGGCTCCGCTGCAAGAAGCGGGCGTCGTGGCGATGGGCTTGCCGGCGGAATATTACGAAAAGCTGGCCCGCGATTACTTGGTGCGGCGCGATCGCTTGCTGGGGATTCTGACCGAAGCGGGATTCCGCTGCTTCAAACCGCGCGGCGCGTATTACATCATGACCGATATTTCCGCGTTCGGTTTCCCCGATGACGTGGCCTTCGCGAAATACCTGGTGAAAGAAATTGGCGTGGCGGCGGTGCCGGGATCGAGTTTCTACCGCGATCCGGCGGACGGCCGGAACCATCTTCGCTTCACATTCTGCAAAATGGAAAAAACGTTGCAAGCCGCGGCGGAGCGGCTCTGGAAACTGAAAGAGCACATCTAAGTCCATCGGTGTGGCCGCGGCGTTCCCGCGGGCGAAGTCATGTCAACTCCACCGTCTGCTTGTATTCGGGAATCGTCACCGGCCAATGAAATTTCTCCGCGACCGCATCGCGGAGCCCGCTGAGGCCACTCGGCTCACCGTGAATCAAGAAGAGCTGACGCGGCGGCGCCTGAAATCCCGAAAGCCAGCGGAGCAATTCGCTTTTTCCGGCGTGCGCGGATAGCTGGCTAATTTCGACGATCTGCGCACGCACCGGGACTTCCTCCTCATGAATCCTCAGATATTTGGCGCCATCGAGAAGCGCGCGCCCGCCGCTGCCTTCCGCCTGATATCCAACAATCAGGACGGTGCTGCGGGAATCTGGTAAACGGCGCGCCAAATGGTGCAGGATGCGGCCACCGGTGATCATGCCGCTCGCGGAGATGATGATGCAGGGTGAAACCACGTCGTTGATTTTCTTGGAGTCTTCCACGGAGCGCGTCATGTGCACTTCGTGCGCGTTGAGCGGATCGTGATTGCTGTGTTCCGCGGCTGAAAATTCCGGATCGTGATCTTCTTTGTGCTTTTCGTACAGGCCGGTGACGCTGATCGCCATCGGGCTATCGACGTAGGTGGGCAGGCGCGGAATGCGCTGCTGGTCTTCCAGTTGTCGCAGGTAATACAGGAGCGCTTGCGTGCGACCGACGGCGAACGCCGGAATCACCACCGCTCCGCCGCGCTTGGCGGTGCGGTCGATTACGTCCGCGAGTTGGTCGGCCACGTTGCCGGCGGGATGATCGCGGTCGCCATACGTGGATTCGCAAAGGACGTAATCGGCGTGCGTGGGCGATTCCGGATCTTTCAAGATAGGCTGGTCGTAGCGGCCCACATCGCCGGAAAAAACTACCAGGGTTTGCTTGTTATTTTCGGTGATGGTCAGTTCGAGCCAGGACGAACC
Source organism: Candidatus Acidiferrales bacterium (assembly GCA_050746805.1). Taxonomy (GTDB): domain Bacteria; phylum Acidobacteriota; class Terriglobia; order Acidiferrales; family UBA7541; genus Palsa-295. The sequence goes on from JBOGMW010000155.1 coordinate 13,158, forward strand.
GAGAATGTGTCCCGCGTCGTGCGGGCGAACTGAAAATTCCGGGCTGATCTTGCACACGCCGGCGCGCGGAATGGGGCGAAATTGTCGCAGCGTATTCTGCGCTTCCTCAATCGTGTAAAGAGGGAGGGGAGGCTTGTGGCGGCTGTAGCCCTTTTTAGCGGCGAAGCGCGCGTCTTCTTCCTGCAGGTGCGCGGAATCGGGAAGCAGCAGTTCACAAAGATCTTCGGTCGCGGCATTGGAGAAGATCGGTCCTCGGAAACCGTCGCGCACGAGGCGGGGCAGATACCCGGTGTGGTCGATGTGCGCGTGGGTCAGCAGAACCCAATCGATGGTCGCGGGATCGACGGAGAGGCGCTCCCAATTGCGTTGGCGAAGTTCGCTGGAGCCTTCGAAAAGGCCACAGTCGACCAGTAGGCGTTTATTTGCAGCTTGGATGAGGTATTTGGAACCGGTGACGGTGCCTGCTGCGCCGAGGAACGTTATTGTGGGCATAAGTCGCGTATTGTAAGGCAGAAGCGGAGCGCGACCGCGGAGATTTTTGGAGAATGGTGGAGCGAAGGCGAAGCGAAAAATGTGATGCACCGGGACGTTCCGGGTAGACATGCATCCCGTCATTTGTTTTCTATGACTTACGTGTGCTTCGACTTGATTGACCGTTCCGGGTCGAAATTGGTGATTGGTGTTCCGCCGCGGTGCGAGAACCGCGCACTCCGGTTTGCGCAGTCCGGCGGACCGCACCGGAGTCCGCATACTCGGCCGGAATCCCGGCTCCCGCCGCAGGACGGAAGACCCTGCTGCGGGGCGCGGTTCGTGGTTCCAACTAGGAAGCGGTGATTGGTGATTCGTGAGGCGACTGGTGGCGCTGGCGATTCCGTTCCGTGAGCGATTACGAACGCGGTCGGTGCGCGAGCGTGAATGATGGCCGAGAAGTGCCAGGCCGAAGCCCGGGGCTACGTAAAGAGTTGGGTCCGCGGGTCGGCTACGTTCGAGTTTTGTGGCTGCACGCATCATCACAAATCGACAGTACAGAGGAGCTGGCGGAAAAGGCTACTGGTCATAGGTACAAAAAAGGTACAGGTGCCGCTGACCTGTACCTAGAGCTGCTCGCACTTAATAGATGGTGAAAGTAACGAAGCGCCAGGGGGTGCGGGCGCCGGAGGAGTCGATGGCCTGAGCCTGAAGCTGGTAGGAACCCTGAGGCAATTTAGTGATGTCGATGCCGCCGGCGATTGGAACGATCGGGTCTCCAGGAGTCGCGTACGAAGCGGCGTTGAGGGAATCAATCTGTCTGACCAGCTTGCGGGTGTTGGCGTCCAGAATTTTCATTGCCAGCTTAACCGGGGATCTTGACGCCCCGGAATGTGGCGGCACGTATAACTGTAGATAAAAGTAGAAAGGATCGCTGGCTTTGAAACGGGTGTCCCCTGCGGGTGTTACTTCAAAATGCTTTGCGAGCAGCGGGACGAGATTTTCAGGCAGAACGGTCGCGGTTTCCCGCGGGTTGGCCGCCACGTCTCGAAATCGCCTGACGAGCGCGATTTCACTAATGGCTAATTGTTTGGGATCATCTTTTCTCACGACCAATGGCATCCGAGCGCGGCCGAACTCTTTTCCTTCGCGAAGCACGACGCGCAGAATGTATTTGCCAGGCAGCAGCGAAACCTCCGACCGGTAGCGGCTGGGCTGGTCATAGATACATCTGGTTCCAGGAACTTGCGGCCACAGGGCCATCAACGGAGGGGAAAAGTAATTGCTGTCGGTGCGCTGAGACGCGAAATCACTGAAGCGGGCGGCCAGATTTCCGGAACTCGTGTAGAGCGCGCCCAGGAGGGCGATCGTGCCCGCTGTTCCGTGAGCGCATTGGTCTCCATTCAAGGTCAGTGGTTTTGTAGGGAAGTGGAGAAAGATTTGAACGGGAGTCGTGGTGGCGCTGGTGAACGGGGCAAAGACAACCAGAGAGAGCGGAATCTTTCCCTTGCGCCGAGAACCGATATCGGACGCTAGTTTTTTTCCGAGTTTCGTTCCCCTCAACGGATCGGCTGCGGAAACCTGCGTGTCGCAGTACTCTCGGCGGGAGTAGACGACCAATTGAGGACGGTCCACCTTCATGGCAATCTGATGGCAGCTTCCTCCGGGCGAAGGTGGAGGAGTGTAGCCAACAACATATCCTGGCATCGGCGGAAAGGTAATGTTGCCGGCGAAATGGGAGGATGAGTTCGGCACTGTCCAGATGCCGCCTCCCACACCGAGAAAATCGCTGAAGTAACCAAGATTGTCACGCAACAGCGGCGGGCCGCTCCGCGGCTTTGCGCGCACCTGCCGGACGAACTGCTCCTGGCCATCCTCGAAGACTTTGAAGTCCGCAGCAGTGAGTCCACGGACCGCAAGCGCTTCCCAGGAGCTAAAGTCGCGGGCATTGAGCTTTTGGCCAAAAACGTAGGGATCCATGGCGCGAAGTCCGGCGATCTTTTTCTTATCGAGCACCACCACGGGCACCAGGACTTCACTGGATTGGACGCGGATGGCGCTGGAGTCGTCCGTTTGGGCGAAAGCAGCGGACGCAACAGAAAGAAGCAGCGAGGCGAGCAGTGGTATAAGGATCGGCCCGGCGGATTTCCGGGGGAAGCAAATTTTTGTTGCGCGCCGAT
>JBOGMW010000156.1:0-51451 GCA_050746805.1 Candidatus Acidiferrales bacterium
CCCATCGGCGAACACGGCCTGCGGGCAGGAGAACGCAGCCATGAACACACTACATATCCTGTTTGTAGCTTGGGGTGTGGTGACGGCGGTGCTGATCTGCGTGCTGATCTATCGCAGCGCGCTTTCCACGCACGAAGGAGACCAGATCTTCCTTGATGCCAGTGCAAACACCACCGCCAACGAACAGCGTGCGATCGTAGCCAGGCTGGAAAAACTGAGCGTTCCGATCACCACGCTGATCGTTACGTCTGGAGCGCTGCTGGTTGCCATAGCGGGAATGTGGCTCTGGCAGGGGTACAAGAGCTTCTGACTCCGAGCGTTCGAAAAACTTCCTCGTTTTGCGCGATTTAGTGGACGTGTGGCCGCGCCTGAATCGGCGAGCGAAGCGGTTCTACGGTCGCGCTGCTTCCGTCGATGTGGGCGGCTTGGTCGCCGGAGCCTGGCTCGACGGCGCGATCGGGCAAGCCTGGCAAATTTCCGACGTGTGGTTGTGCACGATCAGCCAGTTACCGTTCACCTTGTTGAACACCAGCGTTGTTTGTCCCCGTGCCTGAAATGGCTGGCCATTGGACATCGCGTCGAATTCCCACTGGTACGAAGCCCACGCAACGTCCCCCACGTTGAACACATAGGTGTTCTTACGGATCAGCTGTATGCCCTGATAGGCGGACCACTCGCGCTTGTAAAGCGGGATGTAATTCGCCCAGCCAACCACCGGCGGGTCCCACACGCCGCTTACAAACGTCGCGTAGTCGGCATAATATTTGTGCATCGTAGCCACGTCGCCCAATTCAAACGCACCTAGCATCTGGCCGATGTCCGTGTTGATCTGCTCGGAAACCGGCATGGGCGGCATGGGTACGGGATTCGAGTCGCTCGAATCGTCCGATGACTTTTTCTTTTTGTTTTTCTGCTTGGCATACGCCGGCGAGACCAGCGCAAGCGTCAGCGCCGCGGTTAAAATTACCGCTGCGTAGCGAGCCCAAGTGAGGCAAACCACACTCCTCCTCATTCGCGTTTTCCTCCTGATGCGGTTCGCAGCATAGCACGAAGGACAGAGTGGGGGACTGCCGCAACCGGCAGTGCGTGTGCGCAATGGTGCAGCAACAGGCCGCTAGCACGCGCCCAGCTTTCGTTTAGGTTTTTTCGTGTTAGCGCGGCTGCTGGGGACGCACCGTCTGGCTGATCAAATTGACGAACAGCCGGTACGTGCCGGGAACTCCCGCAGGCAGCTCGCGAAAGAAATCCAGGCCCGTGTAAATATACAGGCCTTTTCCGTCGCGCGCGTACACCAGACCGCCGGTGGTTTCCGGCTCGTTCGGGTCGGTCAGTCCTAACGGAGCCTTGTACCGGGGATCCCAGTTACTCAGGAAATAGACCCCGCGCTCCTGCACCCACCCACTGAAATCGGCAAGGGTGATCTTGTTGGGCGTGTTGAGCAGTGGGCTATCGGGAATCGCGAACCGTACTGGGGATTCGGGATTCGTCACGCGCACGGCCTGCCGTGCCATGGTGGCCGGGAAGGGTGCCGGCTTATAACGGTTCCACGCAAAATCCTTCTCGTATTCAACCAGCAGCGTGCCGCCGTCCTTCACATAATCCAACAACCGCCCGTTTGCGGCGATCACGTCCGGGCGCAACTCGTACGCCCGGATGCCGACGACGATCGCGTCATATTGGCTCAGATCGCCGAAAGCGAGTTGCACCTCACTCAGCATATCCACCTGAACGCCAATGTTTCGCAACGAATCCGGCACCAAGTCGTTATCGCCCGCGATGTAGCCGACTTTCAGTCCGCGCGGCACATTCAAGTCGAGCACGTGAACCGTAGCGTCGTCCGGCTCGCTCCAGTCGCGCGTTGGCAAGCTGGGCAACGGCTCCAAGGACGTGCGGAACGTCTCGCCTCCCAGCCGTGCATAAGGATGTAGCGGATATGCTCCGGTCTTTATTTTCGTCGGCGGCTTCACCGAATACTTGATTAATTCATTGCCCGGCTCGGAGAAATCCAGAGGCGCCACCGGCTTCGCTTCCCATCCTGGCGGCGCGTCCACGCCGATGACAACTTTCGCCGGTTTCGTCCCGTGATAGCGCACGCGCGCGAGGAGCTCGAAGGGTTCCGACGCGCGCTTGGCGGGCAGCATCACCTCGGTCGGATCCACCGTCAGCGTGACCGCGGGAATCAGCTCCAGCGGATAGACTTCCACGTCGGTCGTGGTCGCCTCTGCATTCTTGACGGTCTGCCGAATGCCGAAATCGTAACCGTCCACATTCGCATGCACATCCACACGCACCAGCGGCGGCGGAAACGGCAGGATCGCATCCACGGGCGCGGTCGGCGGCGTTGCTCCTGCGGGAATCGACACATGAAAAAGGTAGCTTTTGCCGTCCGTGTTCCCGCCTTCGAGCGTCGCTGTCCATCCTGTCGGCAGCAGCAGGCTGGATTGGTCCACGCTCCACTGGAAGGGAACCGCGGGCTTGTCGAGCAAGCTCACATTCACCGTAAAGCTTTCGCCCGCCACCAGTTCGTGCCGGTCCGCCTGCACGTCGATCGGCAGCGCAACATCGTTAGTCAGCGCGGCGTTAATGCGATCTTGCACGCCCGCCAACTCGCTCAGCAAATCCGCGCTGTCGTCGCCTCCGGCGCTCGAAACTTTGTCGCGCAGCGCAGCGATATCCTTCCCGGCCGAAGCCAGATCGTTCGCCGCTTCTGCGCGATCCAAATTGAGCGCGGCTTTCGCCGCGTCCCCGAGCAGCTTGTCCGCCGAAGCCAGTTCCGGCGCCAGCGCCTCGCGAAACTGCGCGAAGCGCTCGGCCAGTGAAGTGATCGGTTGCGCCAGAAGCTTCGGATCGAAGCCGCCGCCCGCCTCCTGGCCATGCTCGGTGATCAAATAGACCGGCGTGTGGAAGAACGGACTATTGGACTGCATCGGCGTACCTTGCGAACGATGCTGCGCGCGGCCCTTGATCCCAATATCGACGTAGCTCTCGCCCAACAGCGGCGAAACATCGTTGACCGGCAGTCGCACAGCGCCATCGGGGACGTTGTGTGCACCTGGCCCGAAGGAAAATGCCGCCGGACGCAGCTCCAGCTCCACTTTCCACGCCTTCAGTCCTTCCGCGATCTGCTGCGGAAACTTGGTTGGATCGGCGGCATCGGCCACAGCTTCTGGCGTGTATATGCCACTAGCCTGATGCTGCCCATGACCCCAGTGCACGCCGCCCCAGCCGTTTATCACCACGTTGGGACGAAACGTGCGAATCGTGCGAACCATGTCTTCGAGAGGAATTACCGGACCCCAAATGTCCATAGTACGTTTCGCGCTTTTCGAAAATCCGGTGTCCACAGCGCGCGTGAAATATTGATGCACGCCGTAATGCGAATCGGCGGCCAAAAGCTCCGTGGTGCGAATCACGCCGAGTTCGCCATCTTGCTCCGGCCCGATCGCGTTCTGTCCGCCCTGGCCCCGCGTAAGCGTGAGGATCGCGACGTCGGCATTTAGTCCGCGCGCAAGATACGCCATCAGGCTGGGAGTCTCGTCGTCGGGATGTGCCGTGACGTACAGGATCCGCGTATCCACGCGGCTTTCGTTGATCGCGTGGACCGTCTGCTGCAGCGATTGCGCCGCCATCGGCGCCGCCGAGGCCAGCGCAATCAAAAGCCCCGACGCCGAAATCCAAAGCCACCGGCGCAGCGGCGATTCCAACCGTTGAATTCGCCGGCCAGCAATCTGCATTCGATTCACGGAGCGACCTCCTGTCCCAGAAACGGCCATTGCCGCGCCCATCGAGCGCGCGTCAAATATACAAGAATACCCGCGATTGCGGCTGCCAGCGAAGCCAATATAGCCGTTCGTCCGGTCGAAGCGAAAATGCCGATCCATCCGAGGATCGCGATTCCCACCGGCAGCGGATACAGCCACATGCGAAAGGGAAGCCGCCCGCCAGGCCAGCGCCCGCTCGAATAGCGTTTGTGAAGCAGAATCAGTCCGATTCCCTGCGCGGCAAATTGGATGAGGCAACGCATCGCCAGGATTGCTCGAATCACCGAAATCAGGCTGAATGCCATGCTGAAGATGATCGCTACGACTCCTAGCGCCACCAGCGACACATGCGGAAAATGTTTTTTCGGGTGTACGCGCCCGAACACCGAAAGGAAATTGCCGTCCAGCGCCGCCGCGTACGGCACGCGCGAATAGCCGAGCATCGCCGAAAATACCGATCCTAGCGCGGTGATCAAAATCAGCACGGTGGCGAGCGTGGCCCAATGGCTCCCGTACGCGCGCTCGATGAACGTGCTGGCGATAAAGGTCGACTTCTCGGCTTCCCGCCACGGAATCACGCTGAGGATGCTCATCTGCATAGCCAAATAGAGCCCGGTGATGCCCAGTATTGAAATGAAAATCGCCGCCGGAATGTTGCGCTCCGGGTTTTTCATCTCGCCGCCCAGATTGCACACGTTGTAGTAGCCCAGATAGCTGTAGACCGTCTCCACCGTTCCATGGCCCAGGGCCGCGAAGAAGAAAAACGAGAGATTCCAACCGCCGCTCGAAAAATCGAATACGCGGTGCGCGTTGAAATGCTCCGCGCCGCCCCAGATGATCCACAAAATCGTCCCGATCACCACCACCGCGAACACCACCGAAATCTTCCCGATCTGCCCGATCCGCCGGTAGAGCAGCACAATCACCAGCACCAAAATCGCCGCGGCGATAATGTTGTCTGCATGAATCCGCAGGACGGCAGCCGTGCCCGTGATCACCCTCGATAGCCAGCTCGACCGGCCCCACAGATACGCGGAGTAATCCGCGAACCCCAGCGCTCCGGAAGCTACGCTCAGCGGCCCCTGAAATAGCGTCTGCCAGATATAAAGGAACGCCAGCAGATGTCCCCAGCGCCTCGGCCCGTACGCCTCGCGCAGGAAAACATAACTTCCGCCCGCCTGCGGCATCGCCGCGCCGAGTTCCGCCCAGATACAACCGTCGCATGCCGCCAGCACCGCCCCTGCGGCCCACGCCAGCAGGCTCTGCGTCCCGCCGTGCATTTCCTGGATCACAAACGGAATCACCACGAACGGGCCAATGCCCACCATAAACGTCATGTTCAATGACGTTGCTTCGATCAGTCCCAGCCCTCGTTCAAGCTTTTCCGGTTCGCTCATTTTGAATTAAGCGCGCAACGCGCTGCCTATTGTGGCCCGCGCGCACCTGCCCAAAGGAACGCAGAGCATAGCAAGAAACCCGCGCCCCCGCCCGAAAACTGCTCCGACCTGCGATACCATACGCCCTGCACTGGGAGGAAAACCCCGCGCGCATGCTCCCGCACGGAATTGCCATAGGTATCGGCATCACCGCCATCACGGTCGGCGTGCTTGTCGCCGGATACTTTCGCTCGCGTCGCCGCCGCGTATTTCCTATTTACGGATGGCTCGGCTTCGCTGCGCTCGTCTGCGCCGAAGTCCTGATGTTCCGCCGCGTCGAGCCCGTGGCCACCTATTTCACGCCCATAGCCTGGAGCGCCTACATTCTCATCGCCGACGCCTCCGTGCTGGCCATCACCGGTCGCTCGCGCCTCAACGACGCCCCGCTCGTGCTCGCTCGAATCACGCTACTTTCCATTCCGCTCTGGCTCATTTTCGAGGCCTATAACCTGCGCTTGCGAAATTGGACGTACATCGGTGTGCCGCACGAATGGGCCGCTGCACTGCTCGGCTACGCTTGGTCCTTTGCCACAATCTTTCCCGCGATTTTTGAATCCTCGGACTTGATCCAAGCGATCCTGCCGCCGCTGCCCGGCAAACCTTGGAAAATCTCGCATTCCGCTGAAATCGTTATCATGATCTTCGGTGCGGCCTGCCTGATTGTGCCAGTCGCGCTGCCACGCCACATCGGCGCGTACCTTTTCGTACTCGTTTGGGTCGGATTTGTCTTCTTGCTCGACCCGATCAACCGCCGGCTGGGTTTGCCGTCGTTCGTGGGCGATTTTTCCGAGGGCTTCCGCCGCCGCGCCTACGGATTTTTTCTCGCTGGCTGGGTATGCGGTTGGCTGTGGGAATTTTGGAACTATTGGGCCGCGGCCAAGTGGCATTACACCTTCCCGCTGATGCAGCACGAAAAAATCTTCGAGATGCCCGCCGTCGGCTTCCTCGGATTTTTGCCTTTCGCGCTCGAATGCTTCTGCATGTACGTCACCGCCGCGTGGCTGGCCGGCTGGGTGAAAAGAGTAAAATGACGCCCATGCGTTTCCTCAGGTTTCTGCTGCTCGTCGTGTCGCTCGTAACGACGGGCACTCTCGCTGCCCGATGCGCGCACGGAGGCGAAATCAATCTGCCGCCACAAGCCGCGCAAGCCCTCAACGAAATCTATTCTGGCAATCCCGACGCTGGAATGAACATCGCTCGCTCACTCGAACAATCCGATCCGCGGAATCCGCTCGGGTACACCATCGAAGCCGAAGCACTCTGGTGGAAAATTTACTGCGCCTCCTGCGACATTCAGTGGGGCATGGTCGACGCATGGAAAGGCGGCAAGGGTGCCGAGGCCGAAACCTACCTTAAGCTCGCTGATAAAGTCATCCGGCTCGCCAACGCCCATCTCGCCAAAGAAGATACCGCCGAGATGCATCTCTACGCCGGAATGGGCTGGGCGCTCAAAGCGCGTCTCTACGGTCTGCGCGGCGATCATCGCAAAACTGCGCATTCAGGCGTGGAAGCCCGCGCCCAATTCGTGCGCGCACTAAAACTCGATCCCCGTATGGCCGACGCTGAAGTCGGTCTCGGCCTCTACAACTATTATGTGGACACGCTCTCACCCATGCTGAAATTCCTGCGCTTCTTCATGGGCATTCCCGGCGGCAGAAAAGAAGACGGTATGCGCCAGCTGCACGCCGGCATCGACCATGGCGTGCTCTTGCCGGTCGTCGCCCGCTTCTATCTGGCGAAAGATCTTCGCACCTACGACCACCGCTACGAACAGGCACTTTCCATCGTTCAGCCGCTCACCATCCGATATCCGGATAATCCCGTATTCCTATTGCTCGCCGGCAACCTGGACGCGGAGCTTGGCCGCAACGAAGCCGCCGCCTCATATTTCCGTGCCGCGCTCAAAGTGTCCGATCCAGACACTGCCTGCGCTCCGCGCATCGATAAAATCGCCAACAGATTCCTCGCCAAGATTCACTGATAGCATTTGCTGAAGGGCTCGAAGCAGCTCCGCAATATCCGTGAAATTGTTGGTGGCAAATTAGCGGTGAGAATGCGCGGACGGGTTCGCGCTAAGCCCGCGCGGCGGCTTCCTGCTCGAACGCGTGATACGACGAACGCACCAGCGGCCCTGCTTCCACGTGCTTGAATCCCATCTCTTCGCCCGCGCGTTTAAATTCCGCGAACTCATCCGGGTGCACGTAGCGCTCGATCGGCAGATGCTCGGTAGTTGGTTGTAGGTATTGGCCAAGCGTCAATATGTGCGTTCCTTGCGCCACGATGTCCCGCATCGCCTCGATCACTTCCTCGCGCGTCTCGCCCAGCCCCAGCATCATGCCCGTCTTTGTCGGCACATCCGGCGCGAGCATCCTCGCGCGTCGCAGCAACTCCAGCGACCGCTCGTAAACCGCGCCCTTGCGCACGCGCCGGTATAGACGCGGCACGGTCTCCATATTGTGATTCAGCACGTCCGGTCGCGCCGCCATCAGCAACTCCAGCGAAGGCCAGTGACCGCGGAAATCCGGAATCAGCACTTCGATTTTGCATTCCGGCAGCCGTCGCCGGATCTCCTCGATCGTGCGCGCGAAAATCCGCGCACCGCCGTCCGGCTGGTCATCGCGATTTACGGACGTCACCACCGCGTAGCGCAGCCCCATCCGCTCGGCCGCTTCCGCCACGCGCTCCGGTTCGTCTTGCTCCGGCGGACCAAGCGGCTTCCCGCTCGGCACGGCGCAAAAGCCGCACGCTCGCGTGCAAATGTTTCCCAGAATCATGAATGTTGCCGTACGGTGATCCCAGCACTCACCCATATTCGGGCATCGCGCGCTCTCGCATACCGTGTGCAGATCGAGCGTGCGCATGATGCGCTGCAGGTCCTGGTAATTCGGCCCGCCGCCAAACTTCACGCGCAGCCATGCCGGTCGCCGCTGCCCTCCCAACGGCGGCTGCAGCGAATTCCCCGGCAAAATGTTAAATGGCGACGCCATATCGTCTCGGTCTGTTGTCTGTTCGAATGCTGAACCCAATTTTACGCGCCCGGCCGCCTCCGCACAATCGCGGCCATCGGCGCCTAAAGTAAAGCGTCACCTCGCCGATAAAGAACCCAGACGTATTCCGTGCGCCGCGGCCTCGGAAGCCGCGAAGGAAGCTAGCCTCGTATACTGCATCGCGACTTCCCGCGGCCCTGAGCCGCCAATGTGCATGGCTCGTTTGCGCATGGATATGAAGGAGTATGCCATGGCAGCCGCATCGTTTTCTCTCACTGCTCTCGTTCAGGACGTATTTCAGCTTACGGAAGCGGGTCAGCAACAGACGCCGGCCCTCAACACCCCAGTCAACGCCAACCTAGCTCAGAACTCGCCCGCTCAGGCGGACACCGTCACGTTGGCCAATAAAGCGCCCGAGGACCAGCAAGCCGGGCAAGATTCCAATAGTGGCCGCTTCGACCAGGCTGCATTCCTGGGCGCGGGGCTCTTTATCGGTGCAAATAACGCTGAGCCCAATCGTCAGGCGCAGCCACCCTCGCTGCCGGTGCTGCTCCCCGAGATTCAGACCCAAAAGGCTCCCGCGTCACGCGCACCGGTGAATTCCCCCGACGCGGCCGCCAGTCCCGCTGCAAACGCGGGTGCAATTGCCGCTGCAATCGCTGCGAACCTCGGCGATCCTGCCCCTGCCGCCAACGCCACGGCAGCCTCTGATTCGGCCGCCAGCACGCCCCAGGAGGAACTGCAGCAGCTGGACCAGAGCTTGCAGCAGCTCGGCATAAATCCGCAGTCGATTTCCATTTTCAATCGCATGGCCATGCTGCTATACGCCAACGATCCCACCGCGCTTCGTCTGCTCGTCCAGACGCTTCAATCGGCTGCCTCCCAGCAGGGAACCGGGCAACCGGCCACCAGCGTCGCGGACAATGAGACCCAAGCTGTCACTCAGACCCTCCTGCCCGCGGCCTCCCAATCGAGCGTCGCCCAGCCCAGCGCTCCATCTGCCGCAGTCGCTCACTCCGCCCCTCCAACTCAAACGGCGCCCCAAGTCGAAGCCCTCGCGATCAAGATCAATTTCACCGACGTGCAGACCACTCTGCCAACACAGCCGCCCCAGACCTCAGCTGGCCAGTCTCCATCGAATGCCACCGTCGGCTCGGCCGCAGCCCAACCCAACACACTATCTGTGCAAATTGAGGAGCTTCAACTCGCCTTTCAGGCCGTTGATATCCAACTCGGACGGCAGCCGAGCAGCGATCCGGCGTTCGCTGCCTTCGGCAATTCACTAAACGTGACCGCCTAACAACGTAGTAGAACTTCTAGGACTGCCCCGTGTCCAAATTGGGCCACCCTGGAGCCGCTATTCTGTTGCACATTTACCACGCGCTCTGCTAGTGCAGTTTTTTTCATGCCGTATCTGATTGAAAATAAGACACAAAAATACATTCGCGAGGGAGCTTGGAATGCAATACCATAGCGTTCTACTTCGGTATGCCAACACAACTAACGATTCAGCGCCCAGCTGAAGTCGAGGGCGTCGGTCTTCACACCGCCGTGCACAGCAAGGTGCGTCTGCTGCCTGCGCCTGCCGACACCGGCATCGTCTTCCGTCGCACCGACCTCGATAACTTCGAGATCCCTGCACGCATCTGCAATGTCGCGCGCGTCAGCTACGCTACCAGCCTGATGAAGGACGGCGTGCTCATCTCCACCACCGAGCATCTGCTCGCCGCGCTGTACAGCTGCGGCATCGACAACGTATACGTGGAAATCGACGCCCTTGAGCTGCCCATCCTTGACGGCTCCTCGAAGCCGTTTATCGAGCTTCTCGAATGCGCCGGAACGCGTCGTCTGCGCCGCCGTCGCCGCCACATCAAAGTTACCAAGCCGCTCGAATTTTGCGATGGCGACCGCCGCATTGGCATCTATCCCGCCGATGAATTCCGCGTCCAGTGCTTCGTCGACTATGGGCATCCAGCCATTGGTCCCCAAGACATCGAAATGTCGGTCGATCGCGAGGCCTTCAGCCGGGAGCTCGCTCCAGCGCGCACCTTCGGATTCCTCAAAGACTTCGTCGGCCTGCAAGCAATGGGTTTGATTCGCGGCGGCTCGCTTGCCAACGCTATCGTCCTCGACGACACATCGGTCCTCAATGGCCCGCTGCGCTTCCGAGACGAATTCGGCCGCCACAAAGCACTCGATCTGATTGGTGATCTCGCGCTCGTCGGACTGCCATTGCAAGCCAGCATCGTCGCCCATCGCGCCGGCCACGCTCTGCACACCCAGCTCGTCACGCGGTTGCTCGAAGACCGCTCGCTGTGGGTCGAAACCACGGATATCGCCAGCCGCGATTCCGCCCCCGGCCAAGCCCGCTCCTCCGAGCCTATCTCCGTCTCGCCTTGACCGTTTCCTGCGCGCTTTTGAAAACTCCCTTAAATCCCCAATTGCCAAAGGTCTGCGCGCGAGTGAAAATGGCGCTTTGATGGCCTCCGCCGACACTTCCATCATCATCTTGGCCGCCGGTAAGGGAACGCGCATGCGTTCCAGCCTCGCGAAAGTGCTCCACCAGGCTGGCGGACGCACCCTCATCGAACACGTCATTCGCGCCGCGCAGCCACTTAAGCCGGCACAGCTTCTCGCCATCGTCGGACATCAAGCGGAGGAAGTCTCAAAGGTCGTCACCGCGCTCAGCGCACAAACAATTCTCCAGCAACCGCAGCGCGGCACCGGCCACGCCATGCAGGTCGCGCGCCGCGCCATTCGCAAATCCGCCAAGCTCGCCATTGTCGTTCCAGGTGATGCGCCCCTGCTGCGCACCGAAACTCTCGCCGCCCTGCTCGATACGCACCGCCGAGGCGAAGCCGCCGCCACCATCCTCACCGCCGAAATCGCCGATCCCTCCGGCTACGGCCGCATCGTCCGCGATTCCGAGGGCCGCGTGCAATCGATCGTCGAAGACGGCAAAGCCACGCCCGAACAGCGCGCCATCAACGAAGTAAATTCCAGCATCTACTGCTTCACGCTCGCGAAGCTTTGGCCCTGCCTTGCCGCGCTGCGTCCCAACAATGCTCACCGCGAGTTGTATCTCACTGACGCGATCTCCATGCTCCGCGAGCGCAACGAACGCGTGCTCGCCTTCATTGCGACCGACGCCAACGAAGTTCTCGGCTGCAATACTCGCGCGCATCTCGCCGATATCGACCGCATCTTTCGCGCCCGCAAAGCCGCTGCACTGATGGATTCCGGCGTCACCATCTATCTCCCCGAAACCGTCATCATCGATCCCGAAGTCACCGTTGGCGCGGACACCATCATCGAACCGGGCGTTCGCCTTCTCGGCCGAACGCGCGTCGGCGCGAACTGCCGCATCGGTGCCGGCTGCATCCTCTACGACATGCGCGTCGACGACGACGTGCAAATATTCCCGCAATCGAATCTCGCATCCGCTCGCGTCGCCCCGCGCGCGCAAATCGGTCCGTTCGCGCGCCTCCGTCCCGGCGCGGACATCCGCGAAGGCGCGCATATCGGCAATTTTGTAGAAGTCAAAAATTCGGTGATCGGCGAAGGCGCCAAGGCCATGCATCTCACCTATCTCGGAGACGCATCCGTCGGCCGCGAAACCAATGTCGGCGCCGGCACCATCACCTGTAACTACGACGGCGTCGCTAAGCAACACACCGCAATCGGCGCGCGCGTGTTTATCGGCAGCGATACCGCCCTGGTTGCGCCTGTGCGCGTCGGCGACGGAGCTTACGTAGCCGCCGGCTCTGTAATCACTGATAATGTCCCGCCAGACGCCCTCGGCATCGCCCGCGGCCGCCAAGCCAACAAGCCCGGCTGGGCTCGCCAGCGCAAGCGCGAATTAGCCGCCGCAGCCAAATCACCGAAACGCTCCAGATCACGCCGCAATCGGCGCCAAGGAAAACGCTCGCGCAGCAAATCCCGCCGTCGTTGACTTTCCGGCTGCCGGTTACTCGCTGCGAAGTCGAACGGCATCCTTCGCGCTCTCAGCGAATTGGCACGGTTTTTCCTCGTAGCGCTGGCGTCTCGCCGGCTCTTGTCGGTTAAGAATTTCACACAGCGCCGGGGCCTTCCGCGCCTTTTGCGTCCCGGTGATCTCCACCGAAGCCCGGCAGGTTTATGGCGTATGCTCGCGAACAATACCGCTCGTTACCGATGCACCGTTATCCCGCGTCCCAAAACAAAAACAAACGCTAGCGACAGCACCGCCGCCGTCGCAATCCAAACATTGCTTCGACTCACGCCATCTGACTCGCGCATCGGCGCCACGCCTCTTGCCACGTAATGTCGCAGCCACAGCAATCCGCAATTCCCGCCCGCCGCAGCTGGTAGCGCTGATTCCAGCACCAGTGTGATTCCCAGCGGATTCATCAATCCGCCCGCTACCGAAAGCGCCAGCGCCGAAAAATATGGCAGCCAGGTTAATTTCTTCATACGTCGCTGATCTTCGCGTGAAACTCCCACATACCGTACCAGCGCCCCGCCCATCGCACGCATCGAAAGAAAGTAGGACGCGGCGCCGACCACCGCTAGCAGCGCCTGCCACATCCAGTGCGGACGCACGCCTGCAATTACCTGCGCCCAATCGCCAAAGTTGGTTACGCCCGAAAGCAAAAAATATCCCGTAGCCGTAAATAGGCAAAACGTGCAGCTCGCAAACAGAAAAAATCGCGTCTGCGGAGAAGCCCGCTTCGCGCTCCGCAGAGCGACCCACAGCACTCCCGCCTCCACCAAGTTGAGCACCGGCCCGCCCGCCGCCACCAGCCTCGAATCGTATACGCTCGACCACGCTACGGTGGAAACCACGCCCGATTGTGCGCCCGTCAGCAGCGCCGTCAATCCATGCCCGATCGCTTCGTGCGTCCCGTCCGCGAAGATCCACGCCAGTAAGCTAATCGCGCACACCGTCAGCGCATCGTCGCGAACCGAAACCTTAGCCGCCCGCACCGCCGCCGCCGCGCTCGCCATGGCACATTCTCCTCCGCGCCACTATACTGCCAGCAATTCGAAAATTAAACGTAGCGCCGCGAATTTCACCGCGGAAGCCTTTCGCTCGGGCGCAGATTTTGGGCTCGCCCGCCGTGCTAAAATATAGGCAGGGGATACTATGAAATTCGGGGTTGTCCAGTTTCCCGGCTCGAATTGCGATGACGACGCGCACCACGCTATCGGCTCCGTAATCGGAGAGCCTGTCGATTTTATCTGGCACCAATCCGAAAATCTCTCGGGCTATGACGCAATTTTGCTTCCGGGCGGCTTTGCCTACGGCGACTACCTCCGCACCGGAGCCATCGCCCGATTCTCGCCGGTGATGCGCGCGCTCGAACGCTTCGCCAAATCTGGGGGTCTGGTTCTCGGCATCTGCAACGGCTTTCAAATCCTTCTCGAAGCCGGTCTTCTTCCCGGCGCCATGCTGCGCAATAAGGATCTGCGGTTCCTCTGCCGCCAGGTGCACGTCCGCGTGGAACACACGGACACGCCCTTCACCTGCGCCGCGCGTCCGGGCCAGATTCTGCAAATCCCCGTCGCACACATGGAAGGAAACTACTTCTGCGATCCCGCTACGCTCGCGGAACTCGAACGCAACCGGCAGATCCTTTTCCGCTACGCGCGCCCGGACGGTTCCGTTGACCCGCAAGATCGCGAATCCAATCCCAATGGCTCGCTCGCGGCCATCGCCGGCATCTGCAATCGCGAACGCAACGTCGCCGGCCTGATGCCGCATCCCGAGCGTGCCGCCGAATCCGCGCTGGGCTCCTCGGACGGCTTGGTCACCCTCCGCTCGATGGCCGAAAGCCTCGCGCGCAGTCCCGTCGCCCGCGTCTCCGCGTAGCTGCGAGAGGCTCGAAGATTTGCTGCACGCTGTACCCATCCGGGCTCGATTTTCTTCCGTTCGCTGCGCCTTGCTTGCCTCTCGCAGCGATTGCTGCCACAATTCGCCTGCGGCAGGTTGTCCAGTTGCCGCGCGGCGCCAGCAAGAGAAAGCGCCGCGAGGCAGGCCTTCAGATCGACACACGATGCCGATCTAAACGAGGCCTAAGTCGTTGAAAACAAAGGAAGCCGTCGCGCTCAGATCGACACAAAATTGAAGGGGCGCGAAACGCTAAAAATTAGCTGAAAAAATGGCCAGCGCCGGAACGGAAGTCAAAATCACGCCGCAGATCGCCGCCGAACACGGCCTAACCGCCGACGAATTCGCGCGCATCCAGAAAATCCTGGGTCGCGATCCTAGCTTCACCGAACTCGGCGTGTTCAGCGTCATGTGGAGCGAACACTGCTCCTACAAATCCTCGCGCGTGCACTTGAAACGCCTGCCCACGCGTGGCACACACGTCGTCCAGGGCCCCGGAGAAAATGCAGGCGTCGTCGATATCGGCGATGGACTCGTCGCCGTCTTCAAAATTGAATCGCACAATCATCCTAGTTTCGTCGAGCCGTTTCAGGGCGCCGCCACAGGCGTGGGCGGCATCCTGCGCGACATTTTCACCATGGGCGCGCGGCCCATCGCCGTGCTTGATTCGCTGCGCTTCGGCCCCATTACCTCCGGCCCTGCCGCGGGTAAGGCCGCGCGCGAAGAAATCGCGCGCAATCGACGTATCGCTGACGGCGTGGTGCGCGGCATCGGTTTCTATGGCAATTGTTTCGGCGTTCCCACCGTGGGCGGCGAGGTTGTCTTCGAGCCGTGCTATTCGAATAATCCGCTGGTCAACGCGCTCGCGCTCGGCATCGCGCGCAAAGACGACCTTTTCTTTGCCAGCGCGCGCGGCGAAGGCAATCCGGTGATTTACGTTGGCGCGAAAACTGGCCGCGATGGAATCCACGGCGCCTCTCTGCTCGCCTCCGCCGAATTCAGCGAAGAATCGCAGCAAAAGCGCCCCAACGTGCAAGTCGGCGATCCATTCATGGAAAAGCTGCTGCTCGAAGCGTGCCTCGAAGCCATGCGCACGGGCGCGATCGTCGCCATTCAGGACATGGGTGCCGCGGGCCTGGCCAGCTCCAGCTCGGAAATGGCGTCGCGCGGCGGCATGGGCATCGAGATCGAACTCGATCGCGTGCCGCAGCGCGAGACCGGCATGACCGCCTACGAAATGATGCTCAGCGAATCGCAGGAGCGCATGCTGCTGGTTGCCGAGCGCGGTCGCGAACGTGAAGTTTTTGACGTGTTCCACAAGTGGGGACTCGATGCCGTGGAAATCGGCCGCGTCACCACGGATGGCAAGCTGCGTCTGCTACATCACAGCAAAGTAGCAGCTGAAATTCCCGCGCACGCGCTGGCCGAAGAAGGCCCGCGCTACGAACGCCTCGTGGCTAAGCCTTCCGACGCTAGCGCGGTCAACGGAGCTGGTTCGAGCGTAAAGTTGGTAGAATTCGCGCCGGCTGGCACCGGTCTCACTCCCAATTTTTGCCGCTTGCTTGCTTCGCCGACCATCGCATCAAAAAACTGCATCACCGAGCAGTACGACTCGATGGTTCGCACCAACACTCGCGTTGGCCCCGGTGCAGGCGATGCCGCCGTGCTGCGTTTGAAAGAGTCGAAGCGCGCTCTCGCCATCAAGACCGACGGCAATGGCCGCTGGAGTTTTCTCTCGCCGCGAATTGGCGCGATGCACGCCGTGGCCGAAGCTGCGCGCAACGTGGCTTGCACCGGCGCCCGTCCCATCGCCGCCACCAATTGCCTCAATTTCGGCAATCCGGAAAAGCCTGAAGTGATGTGGCAGTTCACGGAAGCAATCGACGGAATCGCCGAAGCTTGCACCGTACTCGAAGCGCCGATCACCGGCGGCAACGTCAGCTTCTACAACGAAACGCTCGGCAATCCGATCTATCCCACGCCCGTTCTCGGCGTCCTGGGTCTGATCGAAGACGCCGATTGCGCGCTCGGCTCCAGCTTCCGCAGCGAAGATGATGTGATTCTGCTGCTTGACGCGAATCCCGGCGCTCTATCCGCCGAGCGGCTGCGCGCCGAGTTTTCGTCCTCGGAATATGCGAAAACAATCCACGGCATTGTCGCCGGCGCGCCTCCAGCCATCGATCTGAATGCGGAGAAACGTTTGATCGACTGCCTCGTCGCGCTGGCCGCAGAAAAAGCCGTCGTTTCCGCCCACGATTTGAGCGATGGCGGCCTCGCCGTGGCGCTTGCGGAGTGCTGCTTCGATACCGCCGGCGATTCAGGCGCATACCTCTCCGCCGAAATCAGTCTAGGAGGGCAGGGTTTTTTAGGGGGTCGGAGCTTCAGCTCCGACAAACAGGAGTTTAAAGAATCAGGGGCTTCAGCCCCTGAGGACGAGCCCGTCGAATTCGCGCTTTTCGGCGAGCGCGGCGCGCGCGCCATCGTATCGCTTCCGGCTCCGTCACTTGCCCGCGCTACCGCGATTGCGGCAAAATGTAGTGTTAACGTCCAGCGCATCGGTACAGTCACGCGGGGCGAATTTCGCATCCAATACAATGGGACCGCCGCCATCCGTGGCGAAGTCTCTTCACTTCGCAAACTCTGGAGCGAATCTGTCGCCAAGGCACTCGAAAGCGCGTAGCACTCATGTCTAAAATCCACCAAATCGACGACGATCATTTCCACGATCATTGCGGTGTGTTCGGCGTCTTCGGCCACCCCGAAGCGTCGAAGCTGACCTATCTCGGTCTATATGCTTTGCAGCATCGCGGTCAGGAATCGGCCGGGATCGTTTCGAGCGACGGCGCAGACCTGTATCTGCATCGCAGCCTCGGGCACGTGCAGGAAATTTTCACGCCCGCGGCGCTCCAAAAATTGCCGGGATCGGCGGCCATTGGGCACACGCGCTATTCCACTGCGGGCGACACCACGTTGCTCAATGCGCAGCCGATCATGATCGACTGCAATAAAGGCAAGCTCGCGCTGGGCCACAACGGCAATCTGACCAACGCCATCGAATTGCGCCGCCGCCTGGAACATCGCGGTTCGATTTTCCAGACCACCAGCGACACCGAAGTGATCGTTCATTTGGTGGCGCGCAGCGCGGCGCGCAACATTCCGGCGGCCCTTGCCGACGCGCTCAATCAACTAGAGGGTGCGTATTCGCTACTGGTGCTCACCCGCGACGAAATGTATGCCATTCGCGATCCGCGCGGTTTCCGTCCGCTGATTCTCGGCCGGATCGACGGCGCATGGGTGGCCGGCTCTGAGACTTGCGCGTTCGATCTGATCGATGCTGATTACGTTCGCGAAGTGGAGCCCGGCGAAATGGTGCGCATTTCGCGCAGCGGCATCGAGTCGTTTCACTTCGCGCCTGAAAAGCCTCATCAATATTGCATTTTCGAACAAGTCTATTTTGCCCGGCCCGATAGCATCGTTTTTGGCCGCGCGGTGAACAAGAGCCGCGAGATGCTCGGTCGTTTGTTGGCGCGCGAGTATCCCGTGGACGCCGACATCGTCACGCCGCTGCCCGATTCCGGCGTTCCCGCCGCGGTCGGCTACGCCGACGAATCCGGCATACCGTTTCGCATGGCGCTGATTCGCAATCACTACGTGGGGCGCACGTTCATCGAGCCGGAGCAGTCCATTCGCGATTTTGGCGTGAAGCTGAAATTGAACCCAGTGCGCGGAGACTTGGAAGGCCAGCGCGTGGTGCTGGTGGATGATTCGCTCGTGCGTGGAACTACCAGCCGCAAAATCGTGCGTCTGGTGCGCGAAGCGGGCGCCGCTGAAGTTCACGTGCGCATCAGCTGCCCGCCCACGATTTCGCCCTGTTATTACGGCATCGACACTCCACGCCGCGAGGAATTGATCGCCGCCGCAAAATCGCCCGAGGAAATTCGCCAATTTCTGGGCGCGGATTCGTTGGGATATCTTTCGCTCGAATCGCTGCGCGCGGCCGTGGGCGATACGGAAGGAAAATTCTGCACCGCATGCTACACGGGCGTTTATCCTACGGAGCTCGTGCAGCTCGAAGTGGAGGCGCATCGTGAAGGCTGACGTAGAGGATCGCAAAACGGGACGAAAATCGAAGGCCGCCGCTCCGCCGACTGCGCAACAGCGCGTGTGGCGCGAAGTGGTTTCATGGATTTGGGTGATCGTCGCGTTCATTCTCATCGAGGGCACTCTGGTGCAGGCGCGCGTGATTCCCAGCGGCTCGATGGAAAATACCGTGCTGATCGGCGATCACATCATCGTCAGCCGCATGGGCTACGACGCGGGAATTCCGTTCACGGATATCCACGAGACTTTGTGGCGCAAGCCCGAGCGCCAGCAAATCGTCGTGTTTCGCGCGCCGCTGCCCGATGAAGGCTATCCGGATTTCATCAAGCGCTGCATCGGAGTCCCGGGCGATCGCATCAAGATGATTGGTGAAAAAGTTTACGTAAACGGGAAACCGTTAAATGAGCCGTACGCGCTTTATACGCCGTCGAGAGGCGCGCCCTTCGCGCAATTTCCTCCCACTGCCAATCCCGTCACCGACCCCAACTTCACTCCCAACTGGGCGGCGCAGCTTCCGCAGCACGTGGTGAATGGAAAGTTGGTGGTTCCGCCGGGCGAATATTTCATGATGGGCGATAATCGCGACAACTCCTACGACAGCCGCTACTGGGGCTTCGTGCCGCGGAACAACATCATCGGCGTGCCGCTCTTCATTTACATGTCTATCCGGGCGCCGGAAGAAGTGTGGGATCCCGGGCACCTTGACGAACGCTTCGAAGCCTATCTGAAAGTGTTTATCGATCCGGGCGAAGTGCGCTGGCGCCGCTTGTTCCACACCTTCCCCAAATGACTTTTAGCGGCTTCGTTTCCTCACGCGCGCAACGCGAGACTCGCTGATGCGCTACGCTGACGCGGGTGTCGATATCTCCGCCGCGGATGCGGCCAAGCGGCGCATCGCCGCCATGGCGCGCGGCACGTTTCGTCCCGGAGTGCTCGCGCCGGTTGGAGGGTTTGGTTCCCTCTTCCAACTCGATCGCAAGCGCTGGCGCGATCCGGTGCTGGTGTCCAGCTGTGACGGCGTTGGCACTAAGCTGAAAATCGCTTGCGCCGCTGGCGATCATTCCGGCGTAGGCGCGGATATCCTGAACCATTGCGTCGACGATATTCTGACGCAAGGCGCCGAGCCGCTTTTTTTTCTCGACTATATTGCCATGGGGAAACTCGATCCGCGGGTGATCGAACAGGTGATCTCGGGTATGAGCCGCGCCGCAAAGCAAGCCGGTTGCGCGCTAGTCGGCGGCGAAACCGCCGAGATGCCCGATATTTACGCGCCTGGCGAATACGACCTCGCTGGTTTCATCGTCGGAGCGGTAGAACGCAAAAAAGTTCTCGACCCGAAAAATGTGCGGCCCGGCGACGCGCTGCTGGCGCTGCCTTCGAGTGGACTGCATACCAACGGCTATTCGCTGGCGCGCAAGCTGGTGTTCGGCGTGGAACGCCTGCAGCCGGATAGCCATGTAGAAGAGATCGGCGGGCCAATCGGCGCCGAGTTGTTGAAACCGCATCGCGCCTATTGGCCGCTGCTGAAAAACATCGTCGCGCGCGGATGGGTGACGACGATGGCGCACATCACCGGCGGCGGCATCACCGGAAACCTGCCGCGCGCGCTGCCGAAAAATGTGCAGGCGGTGATCGAGCTGGGTTCGTGGCCGGTCCTGCCGATTTTTCGTTACCTCGCGCGAGTGGGCCAAATCGAGCGGGATGAATTGCTGCGGACGTTTAACCTGGGCATAGGGATGATTCTGGTTGTTCCCCCGAAACACGTCTCTCGCGTGCAAGCTGAGCTGAAGCGGCGGCGCGAAAAGTTCTATATGATTGGGCGCATCGAGAAAGCGCCGCGCGGGAAACCGCGAGTGATCTATTCCGGAAATTTGTCACTGTGAACATCCTGCCAATTTGGCGGCATTCCGGTTCGAGTTCGCGTCCCGCTTTTGGATTTGCTTGCGAGGCTTTTGTACGCCCGATGAAGAACTGTGCTACTTTCGGTCGAATATGATGAGACGCATCGGCGTCTTGATTTCGGGACGCGGGTCTAACTTCGAAGCGCTGGCGGATAGCGTGGCCGCCGGACGCATTCCGAACGCCGAAATTTCGATCGTGCTGAGCAATCGCGAGGGCGCGCCCGGAATCGCCAAGGCGCAGGCGCGCGGAATCGAAGCGCGCGCGATCCCGTCGAGCGGGTTGGAGCGCGAGGCGTACGACCGGCTGGTGGTGGCGGCGCTGCGCGAGAGGCAAGTCGAGTGGATTTGCATGGCCGGATACATGCGAATGATTTCCGCGTTCTTCGTGTCCGAGTTTCGCAACCGCATTTTGAACATTCACCCGTCGCTGCTGCCGGCGTTTCCGGGACTCGAGGCTCAGCGCCAGGCGCTGGAACACGGCGTGAAATTCACGGGCTGCACTGTCCATTTCGTGGACGAGCGGTTGGACGCCGGACCGATCATTTTGCAGGCGGTAGTTCCAGTGGAAAATAGCGACACGCCGGACACCCTGGCGGCGCGCATCCTGCGCGAGGAGCATCGCATTTATACCGAAGCGGCGCGCATCGTGCTGGACGGCAAATATCGAATCGAAGGGCGGCGCGTGCTGCTCGACCCGCAAGAACAACACTGAGGAAAGGCGCTTAACAGGCCTGTGACTTCCACGAAATTTCCACCGGTACCAGAGCAGCTTTCGTATCTGAAAAAAGGCGCGGCGGAGGTAATCCGCGACGAGGAACTGAAGTCGAAGCTCGAGAATGCGGAGCGTACCGGCAAGCCGCTGCGCGTCTATTTGGGCGTCGATCCCACCGCGCCGGATATTCACCTGGGCCACACCGTGGTACTGCGGAAGCTGAAGCACTTTCAGGACATGGGCCACACGGCAATTTTTCTGATTGGCGATTTTTCAGCGATGATCGGCGATCCGACCGGGCAGTCGGAAACGCGTCCGCCACTGACCCGCGAGCAAGTGGACGCGAACGCGAAAACTTACCTCGATCAGGTGTACAAAATTCTCGATCCTAAGAAAACAGAGGTTCGCTACAACAGCGAATGGCTGGGCAAAATGTCGAGCTTCGACGTGGTGCGTCTTTGTGGCCATTACCGGCTGGCGCGCATGCTGGAGCGCGAGGATTTCCGCTCGCGGCTCGATAAGAATTTGCCGATTTCGGTGCACGAACTGCTGTATCCGCTCTTAACCGCATACGACGCAGTGGCGCTCGAATCGGACGTCGAATTGGGCGCGACGGAGCAGAAGTTCAATTTGCTGGTGCATCGCGAGATTCAGCGCGAATTCGGCCAGACGTCCGAAGTGGCGATGACCATGCCCATCCTGGTGGGGCTCGACGGCGAACGCAAAATGTCGAAAAGCCTGGGAAATTACGTGGGGATCACGGAAGCGCCTGGAGAAATGTTCGGCAAACTGATGTCGATTTCCGACGAGCTGATGTGGTCGTACTACGAGCTGCTGACGGATTTTCCGTTGCCCACAATTGCGCACCTGAAAGAGGAAGTGAAAGGCGGCGCGCTGCATCCGATGGATGCGAAGATGCAACTCGCACGCGCGATCATAGCTGGATTCCATGACGAGGATGCGGCGAAGAGAGCGTCAGACGAATTTCAGCGCGTGTTCCGCGATCGACAGGCGCCAGAGCATCCGGTTGAGTGTCACATCGAAAGGTTGGAGGAAGGTGTTCTCGGTTTCCGAATCGGAAGTGACGCTGTTGTGGAACAGGGAATCTACAACGTCGGTCCCACGGGCAAAACGAAATTATCGGGCCTGCTGGCCGTACTTGCCGACATATCGTCCAAGTCCGAGGCCGAAAGGCTGATTAAGCAGGGCGCAGTGGAGATTGACGGCGAGCGTGTTACCGACGTGAAGCGCGAAGTGGATTTATCGAAGCCGCGGGAATTTTTGCTGCGAGCAGGCAAAAAGAAGTTTCTCAAAATTATAGTGGAGTGACTGACGGGGCGCTGCTACGTCGCCGACAAGTGCGGCGGACTTGATGGTCCCGGCTCAGCGGTCGCTTGCGCGATCGACCGAATGGGGATGGCGATGGGTTTGGCGGCGTCGCCCGATTGTGGCATGTGGCATTCGCCGTCGAAAACGGAACCCGGCTCAAGCACCAGGCAAGGCGTGTGGACTTCAGCGGAAACGATCGCCTTGGGATGAATTTCGACGCGGCCTTTGGCGCGAATCGTTCCCGTGAAATGTCCGAGGATGATCACGCGGTTGCCGATGATTTCGCCCTCGACTTGGGCATGTTCGCCTAGGATCAGCATGCCCTCGGAAACTAGCGTTCCCTTCATTGCGGAATCGATCCGCAGCGTTCCGCTGCTCTCGAGCTTACCCTCTAGCCGGACGCCTTTCTCCAGGAATCCTGTCCACTCGGACGTTTCGGATTGGTTTCGGTCTAGCCAAGGCCACGCCATAAATCCGCCTGAACTGCGCCCCTATTCTCGCATCAGGCGGTCATAGAGCCGCACGAGATCGTCTGGGTTGTAGTACTCAAATGCCAACTGCCCGGGATGCCCGGGCCGAAGCGGGTGCAGAATTACGCGCGTGCCAAAACGCTGCTGCAATTCGTCGATTGCCGCTTTCGTGTTGGGATCAATGATCGACGCAGCCGGTTCAGGTTTCGGATGAGACGCCCGCGAAGCGAGGCGTTCCACTTGCCGGACGGTCATTCCGCCTCGGGCGATGCGTCTAGCCGTTTCGATTCGCGTCTTTGGATCGGCGATGCCGAGCAGAGCGCGCCCATGGCCGGCAGTGATCCGGCCCTCTTCGATCAATTCCCGAATTTGCGGCTCAAGCTTCAGCAGCCGCACAGCGTTGGCGATAGTGGCGCGGTCTTTTCCAGTGCGCTGGGCGACTTCCTCCTGAGTGAGCGCGAACTCCTGGATTAGGCGTTCGAAGGCGTGACCTTGCTCGATGGGATTCAGATCCTCGCGCTGAAGGTTTTCGACCAGCGTCATTTCAACGGCGCGCTCCTCGGGGACGTCGCGCACTACCGCGGGGACTCGGCTGAGCGCGGCGCGCTGGGCAGCCCTCCAACGGCGCTCTCCTACGATTAGCTGATAGCGCTGGCCGAACCTGCGCACGACCAGGGGTTGGACGATGCCGCTAGAGCGGATCGATTGCGCAAGCTCTTCAAGCGCCTCTTCGCGAAAGCGAGTGCGCGGCTGATAAGGGCTCGGGTCAATCAGGTCGATATCGATGTGCAACAGTCCATCACTGGGAACCGGTATCGGTGCCTCCAGTGGCGCTGGCGGAACCCCCTCCTGCGGCAGCGGCAGCGGCTCCGGATCTCGAATCAGCGCGCTCAGTCCCCTGCCCAACGCGTTTCTGGACATTAGCAATGACCTCCTTTGCGAGTTGGATGTAACTTTCTGCTCCCTTACTATGTATGTCGTAGAACATGACCGGCATGCCGTGGCTAGGCGCCTCCGCCAGGCGTACGTTTCTTGGGATCACTGTTTCAAATACCTGACCTCCGAAGAAACTGCGGAGGTCGGCCGAGACTTGTTTGGATAGCGTGGTCCTGTCGTCGTACATGGTTAGAAGAATACCCTCGATAGCGAGGGATGGATTGATGGTGCGCCTGATCCTCATAAGGGTATCCAAAAGCTCGGAAACCCCCTCGATTGCCAGGAATTCGCACTGGATTGGGACAAGAACCGAATCACTTGCGGCCAGCGCGTTCAGCGTGAGCAGGTCGAGAGTTGGCGGGCAATCGATCAGTATAAACGAGTATTTTTCTCGGATCGCTTGAATGGCGTCCTTCAACTTGTATTCCCGACGGTCCATCGAGACCATTTCTACGGCCGCTCCGACTAGGTTCTTGTCTGATGGGACGATATCGAGTCCTTGGATTTGAGCATCGATTGCGACGCGCTCGATCGGTTCGCCCAGGATGATCGTCCCGTAGGCAGTTCTGCGGGATGGATCGCGCTGAAATCCAAGGGAGCTGGTGGCATTCGCCTGGGGATCGAAATCGATGATTAGGGTTTTTTGCTCGGAGGCGGCTAGCGAGGCACCGAGGTTTACGGCGGTTGTCGTCTTGCCTACGCCGCCCTTTTGATTGGCTATGGAAATTACCCGTGCCAATTTCTATTTGCCCCCAAGAAGGCGGGAATTTAGCAGATGATGTCGTGGTTATGCAAGGTGTTTCACGTGGAACACTTGACCTTTGGCAGTATGAAGCGATGTTCCACGTGGAACATCACACGATGCCGGCCTTTGGCACCTCTTCATTTGAATCCACTGAATCGGTGCCAGGGGAGCTGACGAGCAAGTATCTTTGCGTTGAGCCTGGAATTGATATGGGGGGCTGCCAATTCCATCCGGGAATTTGCATCGTTGCGTTGACGTCCTTTAGTCCGAGCCACAGGATGACCCTACCAGATGGCTTAAGGGCCTCGCGCGACCAACTTAGCAGGTCTGCGTAACCGCCCAATGCCCTTGATACAACGAAATCAAAACTTGCGTGGAGTTGGCTGGCCTCGTCCTCGAACCTGGAGCGCAGAACTCGAACTGCATCCAGTCGGAGTTGGCGCACCGCTTCAGACAGGAACGCGCACTTTCTGGCGTTTGATTCGATCAGCGCTACCTCGAGATCCGCTCCGAAGATGCGAAGGGCGAGCCCGGGGAATCCAGCTCCAGATCCAACGTCGGCGAGCCGACCATTCATGCCATGAATCCTGGACAGAGCAAAAGCGCTCTCCCCAAAGTGAAAACTGAGAATCTCGAGTTCATCGGTAATCGACGTAAGCGAAATCGAGCGGTTCCATTTCAGGAGCAATGCGATATAAGCTTTTACCTGATCGCATTGAAGCGGCGTAGCGGACACGCCGTAATTTGCCAGGTGCTTGGCTATCTCGTCGGTCGATAACATATAAACTATGTTAGTAGTATATAAAAAAAATCATACGCCAGTGTCTCCACCGATCGGCGTACTCAGCGAAGCGCGCACCAATGATGGCGCCAGGTAGCCAGCTGTCAGGTCTGCAATGAAATGTGCCACCACGGACGGAATTAGGCTACCCGTCCAGAAGCGCACCACCGAGAATATGAGACCGACGGCGAAGGTCGACGCCAGGCCACGCCGGCCTTGGTAGAGATGAGCTCCGGCGAACAGCAAAGCCGATCCGAATATGCCTGCCGCGACGCTGGAACCCCAGCTTTGAAACATGCGCTGCACAAATCCGCGATAAATCCACTCCTCGCATATCGCTACGGTGATCACTACAGCAAAAAACGCGAGGCGCTCGACGAAGTCTTGCGGGAATACCTTCAGCGCCATTTGAACCAATATGCTGCTCTCATCCGATTGCGTTGCGGCAAGCCGACGCAAGCTAAGAAGCTGATTTGCAAGGATTACCGCGGCTAGCACTGACCCAACGGCGGCGATTAAGATAGGGTGCGCGATTCCCAGGCCGAATTGCCGCACTGGTATGCGGTCCACCGTCACACGCCACAAAATGATTGCTGAGATTAGCCATTGGAAGGCCATAGTGGACGCGTAGATGGTAAGGCGCTCGGCTTTGTTCGTCCGAGGAATCCGCATCAGCTGGCGAATGCGCCGCCGCCCCATCAGCGGCACCGCGGTGGCGAGGAACGCGACGATAAGCGCGAGGTCCCAATGGAACATGACTGATGAAAGCATGGTTTACAGCCGCGGGCAAGGTTGGCGCATGCACGGGAGACCATGCCGCCGGTCACGAAGAAACGGGTTTGGGGCGAAGTGCAGTTGACATCACGGGAGCCGCCGCCGTATCGTTCTTAAATCTCAGAGCCTGATTCGCATGATCCACACAAGATGAAAATCCTGGTGATTGGAAGCGGCGGTCGCGAACACGCGCTCGTTTGGAAGCTGAAACAGAGCGCATCGGTCGAAAAAGTTTGGTGCGCTCCCGGCAATGACGGAATTGCGGGAGACGTTGAATGCGTTCCCCTTAGGGCGAAGGATGTACGTGCGGCCGCGGAGGTGGCCGCCAAGTTGTGCGCGGATCTAACCATCGTGGGCCCCGAGCTGCCGCTGACGGAAGGCATCGCGGACGAGTTCGCGTCGCGAGGGCTGAGCTTGCTCGGGCCGAACAAGGCGGCCGCGCAACTGGAAGGCAGCAAAATCTTTGCTAAGCGATTTCTGGGGCGGCATAAGATTCCTACAGCTGCAATGTATGCCGTGGTAAATACGGCTGAGCAGGCCAGCGCGGCGCTGGCATCGTCGAAATGGCCATTGGTAGTGAAAGCGGATGGGCTTTGCGCCGGGAAAGGTGTGCTGGTAACGGACTCGAAGTCGGAGGCCCGCTCCTTCATCGAGCGACTGTTGGTTGGCGAGGAGTTTGGAGCGGCCGGAAAACATGTGTTGCTGGAAGAGGCCTTGGCGGGCGACGAACTTTCGTACATCATCTTGACGGACGGCACCAATTTCATTCCCATGGCTCCGGCGCGCGACCACAAGCGCGCCTACGATAACGATCGAGGACCAAACACCGGAGGAATGGGCGCATATTCAACGGATTCGATCCTGCCCGCGTCGCTGGAGAATGAAATTGTGCGGACGGTGGTGCGACCTACGCTCGATGGACTCCGCGCGGACGGTATTCCTTATCGAGGGTTTCTCTATTTCGGACTGATGCTGACGTCCGATGGACCGAAAGTGTTGGAATACAATTGCCGGCTCGGTGACCCGGAGACGGAAGCGGTGCTGCCGCGCGCGAATTTCGATTTGGCGGAAGCGTGCGCACTGGCGGCCAGCGGATCGCTAGAGGGTTTTCGCGCGAACTGGTATGGCGGTGCGAGCGTATGTGTGGTGATCGCTTCGGAGGGGTATCCCGGAAGCCCGAAAACGGGCGTGGCGATTAGCGGGCTTGACGAAGCGTCGCGCGTGCTCGGAGCCGTGGTGTTCCACGCCGGAACGCGGAAAGACGGTCCTGTTTTTCGCACGAGCGGCGGCCGGGTGCTTATCGTGAGCGCGCGCGGCGACGATTTGCCGAACGCCTGCCGAACGGTTTACGAGGCCGTAAGTAAAATCGAGATTGAGGGCGCGTTTTACCGCCAGGATATTGGCAAACGCGCGCTCGGCGGCAGGGCAGATGAAAAGCATCTTGCCGCAGGAAAGTCAGCCGCGGGATATCCGCGAGGCTGACATATACCAAGCTTGCCGGCTCAGCTTTGCGCTGGTTGCCGACGGCGATAATCTGACGAGGTGATAATGGCGGACAAAGGACAAGCAGTGGTTGGAATCGTAATGGGATCCGATACCGATTTCCCCGTGATGAACGAATGCGGCAAGACCCTTACGAAATTCGGAATCGCCCACGAAATGGAAGTTCTTTCGGCGCATCGCACGCCGGGACGCGCGCATGAATATTCAACGACGGCCGCGAGCCGCGGGCTGAAAGTGTTGATTGCGGCGGCGGGCGCGGCCGCGCACCTGGCGGGCGTGATGGCCGCCAGCACAACCTTGCCGGTAATTGGCGTGCCGCTTGGCACGAGCGCCCTGAACGGAATGGATGCGCTGCTGGCGACCGTGCAAATGCCGGGCGGCATTCCAGTGGCGACTATGGCGATTGACAAGGCTGGAGCAGTGAACGCAGCAATCTTCGCAGCCGAAATTCTAGCTCTGAGCGACGCGGAAATCGCGCGCAAGTTAACTGCGCACAAAGAAGACATGGCGCGCGGAGTGGCGGAGAAGAACGCGCGCATTCAGAAGCAGCTTTCCGAAAGCAAGTAGGCCAGCACGGCCGTTCGTTGCGTCTCGCAACCGTGTGCAGCTCAGTTTGTTTGCAAGGTGGGCGCACCCGGTGGACGGTTCTCGTGATGAACGGGAGCCTCGATCGGGGGCGGCAGGATCCAGCTGAAGCCAGTATCGGGGCGCAGCACGCCAAAAGTTTCACGCGCATGCTGCGGAGCGACGGCATCCATAATCGCGCGCAGAAATTGAGTGGCGCCCGAAATGCGCACTTTGTTGGAAGTGCCGTCCAGGAAATGCTGGGCCACTTCATTCATCGTAGGGTCGGACTGCAGAATGCGCTCTACCCGCGGGTCTTGATGCTGCAGCAAGCTAAGCAGCGATGGCGGGCCGCCTTGTTCGGGGTAGTCGAACTCCACGAGCGTGCGCGGCTGGCCCTTTTCCGGCGGCCAGAATTGCAGGTAGGTGGGGCCGGCAACTCGCGTGGTCCAAAAATCTCCCTCTTGCTCTTCCTGGTCGACGCTGTACGAAAGCTGCCAGATTTCTGGGCCGTAGCCTGCGAAGTAGTCGGCGACGATTAACTGCGCAAACGGTTCTTTGGGCGGCAAGTTCAACGAGCCGTGAAGCGATCCCGCCAACTGATTGAGCCGCTGTTGGAGGCTCTCTCCGATGATCTCGATTTCAGAGGGTTGATCGCCGCCCTGGGATTGCCCCAGGTGCGGCGGCGTAGCGACGGCGTAGGTGTGGAGGCGCGGCAATTCCTGATCGATCTCACCAATTTCGCGTTTCGATGGCGGCGACCACCAATCCACCGGGCCGAGAAAGACTCCGAATCGCTCGCTCGCGAGCTGCACCGGGATCGGCGGAATCGTGTGGGCCTCGAGGGGATTTTCGACCGTGCCGACGAGGATCGCGTCCTTGACCACAGCGATGATCACGCGGCCTGCGGCCAGGTTCGCGACCACCTCACGGTTGGCTCCGCGGTCGCCGGATTGCGGCGGCGCTTCCGGCCGGGCAGACAACAATGCTCCAGTCGAAAAGATCAACAGAAGGACTGCGGCAAGAAAAAAGAGCGCGCACTGGCGAGAAGGTACACGCGCAGCGCAACCGGAAGGCGAGAAAAAACGCGTCCAGAGGCTCGACCGAAGGCCGGATTGCGCGAACAGCCTCATGCCATAAGTTACCACAGGGCGGCTGGGGGTCGCGTATCCGGGTGCGTAGCGGCTCCGCGTCTAGTAGAATACGTTGAGATTCAATTCCACGGTGTGAAGGGACATGGCCATACTGAACGCATTACGGGGTTCAAAGCTGCGCTCGCCCGGCAGCATCCGTCATAAGGGCGAAAAAGTTTCGGACGCTTTGGCAGCGCACCATAAATTCGTACGAGGCGAGAACGGGGGAAAGCGGGCGGATTTTTCCGGGGCGGATTTATCACGCGTCGACTTCGGAGGAGCGAATCTGGGCCTGGCAGATTGCGGCGGCGCGAATCTTGAGGGCGCAAGCCTGCGCGATGCCAAGCTAAGTGGCGCCGATATGAGTGGCTGCCAGCTTCGGCGCGCTGACCTGCGCAGGGCTGATTGCACGGAGACAAATTTCAGCGGCGCCGATATGACGGAGGCGCAGATCGGCGGAGCGGAGCTGTTTCGCGCCAATTTGAGCGGCGCAATCTTGCGTCGCGCCGACTGCGGTGTTACCAATTTCCGCGAAGCGGACGTGACGGGCGCTATTTTCGACGGCGCGAATATGAAAGCGGCGATTCTGCGCGAGACGAATCTCGACGGAGTGAATTTATCGGGAGTCGATCTCTCGACCGCGCTCTTGCCGCGCGGATATGACCGGAAACAAGCTGTTTCGAAGGGCCAGTGACTCAAGCCTACCAGCGGCGCCGGAATCTCCCGACGCGCCCAAATCAAAGGCGGAAATAGCATGGCGGACGCCTCCTGGATCACGGTGGAGGATTACAAACTGCCGGCGGGATGGCTGAGCCCAGAGCGCGCAGGCGAGCGGGCCCGAGCTTATTGCGAATTTCTGGAGAGCGGACAGATTCTTTTCTTTCGCGAGCCCCCTTTTGAATTCCCCGCCGCGGATTGTGAGTTTCTAGTCTCGCAGCGATGGTCGGAATTGAGGATGCACAAGAACGTGTCCTATCGCCCGGCCGACGACACCCTCCGTGGGGTAGGTGGCAACGGAGCGGCAGTGCAGCGCGTGCATTCAATCCTGCGCAACTACAGTCAGCAGTTGCTGCGGTTTGCCGCTGAGTTTTTGGCGCCGTATGCGGGGAAATGGATCGTCGATTTCTCCAGTTTCAGGCCACTGGAAGAGCAAGGCCGCGACCTGCAGTTGCACAAGCGCAACGATCTGCTTCACGTGGACGCTTTCCCGAGCCGGCCCACGCGCGGCGGCCGTATCTTGCGCATCTTCACAAATCTGAACCCGTCGAAAGGTCGCGTATGGAATACCACGGGTGCATTCGATTCGCTGGCGCGGCGATACGCGGACGATGCGGGGCTGCGCAGATTTGCGCAGCAATCGGCCATCAGCCGCACCATGAACGGCCTAGCCGAAAAAATGGGCATGCGCAGCCGCGGGCGCACGCCCTATGACGCGTTCATGCTGCATTTCCACGATTATTTGAAAGAAAACGCGGATTTTCAGCACAATTTCCCGAAGAACCGTATGGAGTTTCCACCGCTGGCAACCTGGTTGGTGTTCACTGATGGTGTGGCGCACGCGGCGATGTCCGGGCAGTACGCGATGGAGCAGACACTGCTGATTCCTCCCAGCGCGCTGGTGGCGCCGGAGCAAGCTCCGTACCGCATCCTCGAAACGATCGCCGGCCGAGCGCTCGTCTTGTAGCGCCGCTATTTCCCCGCTGCAAATTCCGCGGGATCCTCTACGCCATTTGCTGGGCCGCGTCCAGCGCCTGGACGGCGACGCGTCTCAATCCCAAGCCGCTTGATCTTCTGATTCAGCGTCGAGAGCGGCACTTGAAAACGCTCCGCAGCTTCGGTTTGATTCCAATGCGTGCGCTCCAGCATGTCCACGATGATGCGCCGTTCCACTTCCTCAAGGATTTCGAAGAGCGAAGGCGCCGGCGCGGACGTGTGCGGGCCAGGTTCGCCGGGCAGCGGAGGCAAGAATTCCGCCAGCTGCAGCCGCACGCCTTTCACCACCTCGCAGGTTCCCACGGTTTCCGGCAGCAGGTCGCAGTCCATCGAATCGCGGGTGGAAAGCACCACGGAACGCTCAACAGCGTTCTCCAACTCGCGCACGTTGCCCAGCCAGTCGTAATCCATCAGTAGTTTCATCGCGGCGTTGGTGAATTGGCGCGGCGGTTTGTTATTCTCGCGGCAAAAGCGCTCGATGAAGCGCTCAACCAGAAGCGGAACATCTTCCTTGCGGTCGCGCAGAGGCGGCAGATTGATGGCAATCACGTTGAGGCGGTGGTACAAATCCTCGCGGAAACGCCCCTCGCGAACCATCTTGCGCAAGTCTTCATTGGACGCGGCCAGGATTCGCACGTCCACCTTGATCGTGTCCGTGGCGCCAAGGCGCATGAATTCGCGTTCCTGAATAACGCGTAGCAGCTTGGCTTGGGTTTCAGGGCTAACGGTCGAGATTTCGTCGAAGAAAATAGTGCCTTGGTCCGCGACTTCGAAAAGGCCCTTCTTTGACGCGATGGCGCTGGTGAACGCGCCCCGCACATGCCCAAACAGTTGCGATTCCAGTAAGTCCGACGGGATCGACCCGGTGTTCACCGGAATGAACGCCTTGTCCGCGCGCGGCGAGGCGGCGTGAATGGCCTTGGCGATCAGCTCCTTGCCCGTGCCGCTTTCTCCGGAAATCAGCACCGTGGAGCGCGAAGGCGCCACTTGCGTCACCAAATCGAGCACCGCCAGCATCTTGTCGCTTTTGCCGATGATGTTGGGAAAATTGTAGCGTTGCTTCAGGGCGCGTTTGAGTTGGACGTTTTCTTCGCGCAGCCGCCGCCCTTCGATCGCCAGTGAAACCTGCGTCACAAGCTCGTCGTTGGACCACGGCTTGGTTATGTAATCGTGCGCGCCACTTTTGAAGGCTGCGCGCGCCATATCGATGGAGCCGAACGCCGTAATTAGAATCACGGAGAGATTTGGGTCGCGGCGGCGAATTTCACGCAGCATGTCCAGTCCGTTGCGATCCGGCAAACTCACGTCGAGAAGGGTCAAGTCGTACGGTTTGTCTTCCAGTTTGCGCAGTCCGGCTTCGGCGGTGTCGGCAAGCGTTACGTCGAAACCCTCGGACTTCAGCAACGCTTCCAAGCCTTCGCGAATTTCCAGCTCGTCGTCAACGACAAGGATCGAACCTTTAGGCATGTACTGCTTTCCTGGCCACGGGGAATTCCAGCCGGAAGGATGTGCCCTTGCCGGGCGTGGAGCGGACGTCCACCTTGCCCGCAAGTTCTTTGATGATGCCGTAGCTTACGGAGAGGCCCAGCCCGGTGCCGCGTCCCGTTGCCTTGGTGGTGAAGAACGGATCGAATATGCGATGCAGATTTTCCGGAGGAATGCCGGCCCCGGTGTCCGTCACTTCAATTTCCACCGAGCCGTTGAATGCCGCCGTGCGAACTTCCAGCATCCCGCCGCCGGGCATGGCGTCTCGCGCATTCATGAAAAGGTTCAGAAATACCTGCTGAAGCCGAGTGGTGGAGCCCAGGATCGCGGGCAACGGCTCCGAATATTTCTTGGCCACCGCAATGTGCGCGGTCTTGAACGGGTGCTGCACCAACGTCAGAGTTTCCTCTACGATCGAGTTTACGTCCACTTCCACCGCCTGCTCGCCGCCGGTACGCGAAAAATTCAGCAGATTATTCACGATCTCGCTGGCGCGGAACGTCTGCCTCACGATCCGCTCGATCGTCTTTTGCCGCGGATCATCCGGCGGAATCTGCTTCGCTAACATCTGGATATAGTTGGAAATCACCGCCAGGGGCGTGTTCACTTCATGCGCCACACCCGCGGCCAGTAGGCCCAGCGAGGTGAGCTTTTCTGTCTGCACCAACTGATCTTCCAACCGCACGCGTTGCGTGATGTCGTCCAGCAGCACCAGCCGTCCGAGTTGCGCGCCGTCCTTGCCCAGAAGCGGCGCCACCGATGCATTCACCACAATGTGACGCCCTCCGCGCGTGTGCACGTAATGCTTGTAAATTCCCGAAACGTGATTGCCGGCTGCGTGCGCGGCAATTTCGCGCACCAAGTCCACGGGTAGCGCGTCTTCCAGTTTACGGCCCAGCGCCTCGCTCTTGGGGACGTCGATCAGTTCCTCGATCTGCGAGTTCCACGATTCCACGCGTCCATCCAGGTCTGTGGTGGCCACTCCGATGCGAAGGGATTCCACGATGTTTTCGCTGAAATCCTTCAGGCGCTCCACCTGCACGGCCTTTTGTTCAAGCGACTCATAAAGCCCCGCATTTTCAATGGCGATGGCCACGTATCCGGCAATCGTGGAAAGCAGTTCCAGGTCCTCGCTCGAAAGATAATCGCCGTCCACGGTTTTTCCGAGGCCGAGCACCGCCACCGTGCGCTCGCGGAAACGGCACGGAATGAAATAATTTAGATCAAGCTGATTGAGAGTGCGGCAAGTGCTCTCAGGCTCATCTGCAGCCACCCGTCCGGATTCGAAAAACAGGCAGCCGCGATCGAGCGCTGGACGCCCGCTCGTTTTCAGAAAACGTAAATCCAGCTCGCCGTCGCTTTGCACGCCGATCGCGCGCGACAGGGAGAATTCCCCACGCGCCGCGGGATCCTCCAGGAACACAGCGAGCCTGTCCACCAGCAGAGTTTGCGAAATGCGATCGAGCACCGAGCCGAGCATCGGCTCCACGCGTACTTCATTTGTCAGCGCCCGGCCGAATTCGATCAGCGTTCGGCGATAGTCGAGGCGGTCGCGATAGAAGAAATGGTCGAGGCGCGCCTGCACCCAGTCCCGCAACGGCTGAAACAGAAATGCAGCGACAACGATGGCCAGCACAGCGCTGGCCGGACCGGTTGGCCCGCTGGTATGAAAAAGCTCGCCAATCGCGGCGATAGCTGCAAAGTAGATCGCTACCACTCCGGCTGTGGCGAAGGTATACGCCAGGCCGCGCTTGAAGATGATATCCACGTCCATCAGGCGGTATCGGATAATCGCGTAACCGAAGCACAGCGGAATCAAAATCAATGAAAAAATGGAAAGCTGCGTCCACCGCGGGGGCTCATCCACAAACAAGCCCGGCAAAGCGTACAACGCAAGGAACGGCACGATTCCCGCGAACGTCCCACCCGTCACCCATTTGAGCTGCTGCCGCAGGATTCCGTTCGGAGCACGCAAATAGCTTGCTAGGAATATCCCCGCCGCCAGCAGGAAAAACGCACCTACGTAGGCGGTTTCGATTCTGTCCAAGATGATTCCCGAGGCCACCGATGGCATGAAATCCAGCCAAGCTTTAGCGACCATCACGTGCAAAGCCAGGAGCGCCAGCGGAAGGCTATATACCGCCGCCAGTTTGGCCCACAGGGAGTTACGCCGCTCAGGGAAAACCAAAGCGAAATGCACCAGCAGCGCGGGCTGCAAAAGCAGAGCCGCCGCGTTGCTCCAGTAGATGATCCAATCGAACGAATTCAACTTTCCTGTGTAGTGAAAGCTATAGAGAATGAACGAAACCAAACAGAAGACATAGAAGTGGATTGCGCGCGGTGCGTTCCATCGTCGCGCAAAAATGAAAAGACCGATGAATAGGTACAGCAGGGCTGTGATTCGAAGATAATTCTGCAGGGATGACTCATTGCGCTGAGGGGCGGTTACGACCGGAACAGTGAAGGTCTCGCCATCGCGACTGATCTGATACGGAATTTCGGTCCAGACGCCCGCACGCCAGAGAACTCGGGTTACGTCCGTAGCATCGTGAATGGGCATGTCTCGAACGCTTTTAACGCAGTCGCCCTTTTTAATTCCGGCAAGATCGGCGGGCGACCCAGGCGCCACATACCAAGCCACCACCCCCTGTGCCGAAGCGACCCAAGTTACGCCGTCGTCCGGAAAAGTTACACGGGACCGCTGCCGAAAGTTGAGCGCCGCGAACACCATCGCCGCTACCGTCAGCAGCGCCAGTACCGCAGCTCCGAACCGAATTCCCAGCCGGCCGTTCATCGACACTCCCACCCTACCCTTCGTACGATGCCAGCACGTTCAATTCCAGGGGCCGTAGACAGCGCAGCCACCAAACGGCTGATTTGCCGATGCTTAGGCCGATGATCGAATCGCGTCACAGGCACTGTACCATTTTACGGAAATCCTGTTTCCAATTCCGGTAGGCCCGAAATTAGAATTGGAAGCTCAAGCCCCCTCGGATGTACCTATACGACGGCACCAAAACCACGTACCCATCGCGCGTGGCGACCTGCACGTAGCCCTGCGCCAACAGGTTTCCGATATCGGCCTGGACTTCCATGTGGCAGGGGAAAATACTCGGGAGGGGCTGCCGAATCTCCATGCTCAGATAGGGGTCGACGTGATAGAGAGACTCGCCGTAGGGATCTTGGAGAGAAACAGTTCGTCCATCGATCCACTCGTATCCTGCACTCAACCTCGTACGTAGATATGGAATTTTGCTTGAGACCCGGCCCGCGACGCTCTGCCGGTATCGCGTCGCCAGCTGGTTACGCAGCGGACCGCTCGCATCCGCTCCGTTCACGGCCGACAGCGCTCCTGCGTAGGCGTAAACGAGCGTGGCCGCGAGGTTGCCTGAGAACTTCTCGCGATACGCGATTCGCGCGCCGGTAGAGCTGGAGTGCCCGCCGTCATATGCGAACGCCTGCGAAAAAGAGTCCTGCAGGGCGTCGGGACCGCCTTCGTCGCCACGGCCGATTACCGCCGTCTGGTTGGACGAGTCGTGAAAAACGGCGGCGGAAAGGTCCGCTCGCGAGCCGAGTTGGCGGCGCACCGCCAGTTCTTCATGAAGATCGTCCTCGAAGACGGGCTCGCCGCGATGCATCAGGAGTATTGGAAATGCGTCCAGCGTATCGGCGGCGGATTGCATTGCCCCTTCCGCCGTTCCGTCATCCCATGGGCGCGTCGCGATCGTCAGCGACGTCTCCCAATTGGGGCTAACCTGAACCGCCACTTCGCCATGCGGCCGTACTGTAGTGGTGGTTCCACCGAACCCGGCCGTCAACAGCTCGGCGCCGTACCGTATGCTTACCCGATCTCCAACCATGAACTGGTCGTCGTGCGTTAGCCGCAAACCGCGAAACTCGGGCCCGGTTGGACCCAGCCGCGTCTCGCGCACCAAAATCGTCGTTACTGGGCCAGTGCCAGGACCATCGGAAGGCAGTAGCTCACCGGCAAATCCCTCCGATGAAGACGCATCGTCGTAGCTGAATTGTCCGGCCATCAGCAGCTGGCCGCGAGATCCGAGATCGAGATCGTAAACAACCGCTGTTGCCGCGGAGTTCGGAACGTCGGCCACCGATCCGGGGTTATCCGAACCGGAGCTCAGCAGCAAACCGCCACGAATCGATTGCCCGTTCGGGCTCGCTTCTGGTTTCGGACTGGCGCCGAGTGGGATTCCAGCATCCTGCCAGCGAAGCACGGATCGCGTAGCGGCAGAACTGCGCAGCACCCAGGTCCAATCATCGGACGAGATCGTCTCGTCAGTCGGCCGACGAAGTTGTTCAAAGGAGGAGAAAACCGTGCCCAGCATGATCTGGAGGACCGTAGCACCTTCTGCCTTCACGCGGACGTTGCGGTCTATGGCTGGAAGAAACCCGGCAAGCGTGACCTGGATTGAATACAGCCCGATCGGGAGCGCGGTGGAACCGAAGTGACCACGATCATCCGTCAACAACTTCACGGAGGATCCGCTCAGCACGGAATCCGGAGTCAGCAGAACGGTGGCACCCATTTGCGGCGTACCGGCAGAGTCCACCACTACGCCAGAAACCATGCCGCCGCTGCGAGCTGCCATCGCGGGCCCGGCGAGCAGGCACGCCAGAATCCCGAAACCGGCTGCGCGGAGGGCTTTGACGCTCAAAATGAAATTCAACTGCTTTATCTCCCCTGCGTAGAAGTCGCAGGCACGGGTCTGATCGTGAAATCGGCCGTTGGAGTAATGGTCTGCTTCGCGAGATTATCGGTCACTGCGATTTCGAGCTTGTACTTTCCGGGGGCGAGCGACCCAAGAGTCATCTTTTTTTCCAGCGTCAGTTCTTCGCCGTGCTCCGGCAATTGGCTGGGCGGAAGATCGAATTTCAGCGCGGGAGTGGTTTCCTTGTCCTTAACCACCCGGAGTTCGACGGAGGTATTGGCTCGGTTCGTCTTGTTGTTGACCTTCAGGTTGTACACTTGCAGGAAAATGCCCATGGATTGGTTTTGCGCGAACGTGTGGTTCATCTGCGGCTGCACTTTCACGTCGCCGAGGACGAATTGACCGACGCCGATGTCCCTCATCGAAACCGGCTCAATGTCGTCAGCCAAGATAAGCGAACTGGCGCTCAATGTGTCGTCCTGATAGCGCGGCACGGGCAGCCGAGTATTCACCACACCGACGTTGCCGCTATTTACGTCCTTGATCACTATGTCTAATTCGTACAAGCCCGGCGCCAGCGGCACTGCTTTCTGGTAAATGCGCGACGTGCCGATCGCGCGCTGTAACTGATCCGCGGCGTAATCGGCACGCAGGGTGTCTTCGAATGTCTGCACCACGCGCCCCGTCATGCTGGTGATGCGCGCAAACAGGTTCATGGATGCGCTGTCCACGCCATCTTTCTGCTGGAATGTGAGTTGTTTCACCGGGATTTGCACGGTGATCGGCACCAACACGGTATCGGAGGTGATTCGCAGGAAATCGTAGTGGTAGTCGAACTTCAGCTGGTCGCGGACCATGTGGGACGTGACAACTGCCTCCAGGTCCTTGAACTTCACCGGCGGCGGCCTCATGATGTTGGCGTATTGCTCCAGCCGATTGAACTCTTCGTCATTCGAATTCAGCGGCGTGCCAAACTCGTTCTCCGCCATATTGGTGCCGTCGGTATTGTCAAAGCGCTGCGATTTGTTCGCTAAACCCATCGACTCAGCCATGGTCAGGCCCGCTCCGGGCACGTGCAGCAGAGCGTCCTTTTCGCTTGGGTCCATGGTCAAGTGATACTCGCCCGTACCGGTAGGATCGACGAATTCAAGCTCGACGTTTTCGCCCATGCCCGGCAGATAGCGATAGCGCCAGTCTTCATAGGGGTATGTGGTGGTCTCACCACCGCCCTGATCCATAGGTCGGTCCCAAGTGCCGCCGGTTGGGTGAGAGTCGATCTCGTCGGGCTTTCCCCACATGATGTAGATCTTGCCGCGATCTGTTTTCCAGCCTGGAATACCCGAGGCAAAATGCTCGTTGGCGTAGGCGATGCGCCGGTAGTACTCCTCTTTGTAGGTGTTTTCGGGTGAATCAGGATCGGGGTTGCGACGCTGCCAGAACGCCTCAATGAACTCTTCGCGCTCCTCATTTGTCTGAAGGTGCAGGAAGGCGCGACGCTCTTCCGGGGTGATGATATAGATCACGTCTTCGTCGAGCCAGCGCTTGTACTGCGGACTTAGCTCTTTGTAGAGCTCGCGCTCGCTCTGCTTGTTGGCCTTCGATTTTTGCTTTTGATTTTGGTCTTGGTTGTCTGCGCGGCGGGCGGCGCTGGCCAAACCGGCGACTGAACACACAAAAAACGCCATTAGAAAAACTCGCGGGAATGCTTTAGCCGGCCAACCCATCGAATTGCCTCTTTGCGATTAGAAATCCTAACCTGTACCGTCGTACAGGTCAATAAATCTTTAATCCTACGAACAATCCTCTGAGCAAAGCTAAGTCATTTGGAACCGATAGCAGCCGAAGGGGTTGCCTTGGCGCTGAGGCGGCCGGGGCCGGAACCTGCTCCTGTACCGGCAGAGGATTGTCAGTCTCGCCCCGCAGGGCTTACAAATTTGCCAATTACCTTTCGGCTGTCACGCCGTCGAAGGTAAGATAAGTGATGCGTATCGTGTGTAGATAGCGGTCCGCAGCGG
The DNA here is from genome assembly GCA_050746805.1 of Candidatus Acidiferrales bacterium. Taxonomy (GTDB): domain Bacteria; phylum Acidobacteriota; class Terriglobia; order Acidiferrales; family UBA7541; genus Palsa-295. Next base: position 38,886 of record JBOGMW010000156.1, read on the forward strand.
CCGATTGTGCGCTGCTGCGGCGTCTGGGGACAAAGGACCGAAGGCGGGGTCGGATCTGACCTGACCGGCATTTAATCTGTTTTACCGAAACATTTCGTCCCCCTCGCGCGTAGTAACGTCGTGGGCCGGCGTGCGGCCCGCAACGTCCATTCCCAAGGTTGGTGCGATGAAGACATGGCAAAAGGCGGCAATCGGAATCTGCGCGGGCGTGGCCGCTATCGGCATCGTTTGGTACAGCGTGTACGAGATGAACGCGGGTGTCGTTACGGTGCAGACTGGGCGCGCCGTTCGTCAAGATCTGACGTCCGTGGTGACCGCTTCGGGCGAAATTCGTCCGAAGAACTACACCAACGTGCTCGGTCAGGGCCTGGGCATGATAACGAGCATCGCGGTTCAGGAAGGTCAATACGTTAAAAAAGACGACGTGCTGCTGCGTCTGGATAACATCCAGCCCGGCGCCGATGTGCAGGCCCAGAAGGACACGATCGATTCGGCGACCTCGGCGATGAAAGCAGCCGCGGCCAATTACGATTCGGCGCTTGCGACTCTGCAGCAGCAGCAGGCGAACCTCCAAAAGGCCAAATTCGACTGGCAGCGCTCGCAGGAACTTTACAAAAACCAGCTGATCGCCAAGCAGGATTACGACGCGAGCAAGGCGACGTACGACAGTTCTGCCGCGGCCGTGACTGCGGCGCGAGCGCAGCTGGCCGCGAGTAACGCGGCGCGCAATCAGGCGCGGTCTAATCTGGAGCAGGATCAAGCCGTGCTGACGCACCAGCAGGACATCCTGAACAAGACCGTTTACCGGGCGCCGATCGCCGGCATCGTCAGCTACATCGCTGTTCGCGTGGGCGAAAACGTGGTACCCGGAATTCAGAACGCGCAGGGCAGTTTCCTGATGACGATTTCGGATATGAGCGTGGTTACCGCCGAAGTGATGGTGGATGAAACCGATATCGTCAGCGTGAAGGATGGGCAGCCGGCGGACATTTCGATTGATGCGTTGCCGGGGAAGACGTTCAAGGGGCACGTTACCGAAGTGGGTGAGCTGGCCATCTTGCGCACATCCGGCGAGGCTGCCATGGAAGAGACGACTGCCGATACGCAGCAGGCTCGCGATTTCAAGGTGATTGTGACGCTGGATCATCCGCCAATTTCGTTGAGACCCGGACTTTCGGCGACCGCCAAGATTCAAACGGCCCATAAAAACAATGTGATCACCATTCCGATTCAAGCGCTGGCCGAGCGGACTCAAGAAGAATTGGACGAAGCTAAGAATGGCCAGAACGGAAACGTGACGCTGGCCGCCGCCAACAACAACGGAGCGAATCAAAAGGAAATTCAAGGCGTTTTCGTGATTCGCGACGGCAAAGCCTTGTTCATCCCCGTGCAGACCGGCATCACGGGTGTAACGGACATCGAAGTGACGAAGGGGATCCAACCAGGAGACGTGATCGTCACAGGCAGCTACACCGCGCTGCGCACGCTGCGGCCCGGAACGAAAGTGAAGATCGACAATTCGGCGGCGGCCAACATCGACAACACCACCAGCTAATAGCGCGAGGAATTCCGGAACAAGAGCACGCGTTTGATAATTGTGATTCGACCGGCAGCTAGCGACGCGCGATAATCAAGGAAGCGCGGCGCACTGGCGCCGCGAATCAGGAGCATCGATGCACATGGGGGTCGAAGAATCCGTCTCGCAAAACTTCCGCCAGGATCTGGTGGACACGGGAATCGTCATCCAGACGGAAGAACTTTGGAAGACCTACGAGATGGGGTCGGAGAAGCTGCATGCGTTGCGAGGAGTGGACCTGCAAATCCGCAAGGGCGAGTACGTCGCCATCATGGGTCCTTCCGGTTCGGGAAAATCCACGCTAATGAATCTGATTGGCTGCCTGGACACGCCGACGAGCGGCTCCTATTGGCTTGCTGGCCGGTTGGTGAGCCTGCTGGACGACGACGAACTGGCGTACATTCGCAACCGCGAAATCGGCTTCGTTTTTCAGACTTTCAATTTGCTGCCGCGTGCCACCGCGTTGCACAATGTGGAGTTGCCGATGATTTACAACGGCACTCCCTCGACCGAGCGTCTGGAGCGCGCGAAGAAGGCTCTGCATCAAGTGGACCTTGCTGGGCGCATGACGCACAAACCGAACGAACTTTCCGGCGGGCAGCGCCAGCGCGTGGCGATAGCGCGGGCACTCGTAAACAACCCATCCATCCTGCTCGCGGACGAGCCTACCGGCAACCTCGACTCCCAGACCGGCGAAGAAATCATGGCTCTCTTCGCGCGTCTGCATGAGGGCGGCAACACCATCATCTTGGTCACGCACGAGGCGGACATCGCCACGCACGCGCATCGCACCATCCGCCTGCGCGACGGCAAGATCGAACTCGACGAGCGCACCCGCTAGGCGTGCGCGGGCACGTTTTTGTCGAGAATTGACGGTTCTGCCCTTCATTTGGAAGGACAGCTACGCGGCGCCCCTTCCGGCCTGTCACACGTCCTTGAAACGCTGCCGTCTCATTAACCCGCATCAATTCATCACATCCGGCCCTCGCTACCGCTTTGAACCGAGGTGCTTTGCTTCCCGATTTGGGAAATCGGTACCACCGCCACATTGAACCTCGACCGCACCACACCGCCGTGCTACCGTAAATCGTTTTTGTAGGTAGCTTTGAAGCAGCCGAGGACGGGCCGAAAGGCGTGCCCGCCGCAGAAGGGAGAAAAGGTCGCGATGTAGGCGGCGAACAACATGAAGCGCAATCCATCTCGTTGCCGAGGCCGGGAATTCGTCGAAGATCTCCTTCCTGACGGAGGATCGCGAACGAAGTGCCCCTCGCCTTCTGGGCGCTGCGTCTTAATCCCAAATCCTAATCGCGAAAACGCTTCAAACTCAGCACACCTCAACTGCCGCAAATTCAATGGCTTCGACTTTTCTAATAGCGAACTTCCGGTTCAATCGACCAAACGGAATTCGGGCGTCCGGTGTTCGGGCGCTGCTGGAACCCGAGCGCATGCGTGCCGCGCCAGTGACCGCCAATCACTCACCGCTTTTACTCACTGGACCTCGGTCTTTACCCGCCACCGGTCAGCAAGCACAAAACCCCTAGTTCGACCCGGCACAGTCATTCGAGTGAAAGCGCGCGTAAGTCATAGAAAACAAACGACGGAGTACCTGCCAACCCGGAACGTCCCGCATCACCGATTCGGATGGTCTTGGGCCGCGGAACTCCCAGCCGTGGCGAAGCCCCCGCGAAACCGAATGTCAGAGCGAGTGCGACGGATGGGACGGTGTTTTGTCCGCATGTTCGGCGGCACGGGACTCGATCTTGCGGCGTTTCGGCCTGACGGTGAAGACGTGATAGGTGATGCTGTCCCAGGCGTTGTGAATACCTATGAAGAGCAGGAGCAGCGTCGCCGTAGAAGTGGCAAACAGGGCGGCGCGCACGCGGGAGCGGGCCGTAACTGCCGACGCGATGAGAATTGCGTAGGCGATCACGGGCAACCAGGCGTTAAACAACCAGTCCTCGAGTCCGGGCCGGTAGGCAGTCTTGATTTTCATGCGGCGCGCCACCAAGGCGGCGTACACCACTCCGGCAATCCCGACAAGTCCCCAAAGAACGGCAACAGACCTAATGCCGTGCCACGGCGCGCACAAAATCGCGGAAAGCAGAAGCGCGGAACCGAAATGCACGACGTTGGGCGTTGCGAACGCGCTGCTGGCCTGGGCGATGCCATCCGTGATCGGCAGCGCCGCGATCAGGGTAATCACCACGAACTGCAATCCGATCAGGGCTCCGGCCGACGAGCCGACGATCACGTAGAAATTTTGCCAGCCAGCAGTTTCGGTCATTTCACCACCGAATGCAGAAAGCCGTATCCGATCGACCGCGGCGCGCATGCGGGCCGAGCTAATCGGCGAAATCGGGAAATTTCAATCGCGCCCCGCCTGCCGTCATTCGAATGGATCATCCACGATACTGTTCATCGCTCACTTTTTCCATCCAATCGACGGCTTTTCCGTCCAGCTGCTCCTGAATGGCGATGTGCGTCATGGCGGTCGTTGGCGCGGCGCCGTGCCAATGCTTTTCGCCGGGCGAAATCCACACGACGTCACCGGGATGAATCTCCTCGATGGGACCGCCCCACCGTTGCGCGCGGCCCGAGCCGGCAATGACGATCAGAATCTGGCCGAGCGGATGCGTGTGCCAAGCGGTTCGCGCACCGGGCTCGAAGGTGACGCTGGCGCCCATGACTCGTGCCGGATCGCGCGCGGCGAATAAAGGATCAAGGCGCACGGCGCCGGTGAACCATTCAGTTGGCGGCGTGGCTGAAGGCTGCGAACCGCATCTTTTGATTTCCATTTTTTTGATCTTCCTCCCGCGTCGTGAAGCGCGGGCCGCGCGGGATACGAATACAAACGCCCCTCGCGGTCCGTTGTTTCGTACCACCCGTTTAGCGGCCGACCATTTTTTGCATCTCTTCGGGGTAACGGGCGCCTTGTACCTTGATCTTCGAGGCCGCCGCATCGATTTCCAGCAGATCGCTGGGCGAAAGTTCGACGTTCACAGCGCCGATGTTTTCTTCCAGGCGCGAGAGTTTGGTAGTGCCGGGTATGGGCACGATCCAGGGCTTCCGCGCGAGCAACCATGCAAGAGCGATCTGCGCAGGCGTCGCATGCTTTTCCCGCGCAAATCTACCGATCAGATGCACGACATCCTGATTGGCTTTGCGGTTCTCCGGAGAAAAGCGCGGAACGACGTTACGAAAATCCGATTTATCGAATTGCGTGTCTTCCTTGATCGCGCCGGTGAGAAAACCTTTGCCAAGCGGGCTGAATGGAACGAAACCGATTCCAAGTTCCTCAAGCGCCGGTATCAGTTCGGCCTCGGGCTCTCTCCACCAAAGCGAATATTCGCTTTGCAGCGCCGCGACTGGTTGAACGGCGTGGGCACGACGGATGGTCTGCACGCCGGCTTCGGAAAGGCCAAAGTGCCTTACTTTGCCAGCGTGGATCAGGTCTTTCACGGCACCGGCGACATCTTCGATCGGAACGTTTGGATCGACTCGATGCTGGTACAGCAAATCGATACGGTCGGTTCTGAGCCGCTTGAGTGAGGCATCGGCGAATTCCTTGATGTGCTCCGGACGACTATCCAGGCCGGCAGATTTACGGGTGTTCGGATCAATTTTGAATCCGAACTTGGTGGCTATGACCACCTGGTTTCGAAATGGTGCAAGAGCTTCGCCGACGAGCTGTTCGTTAGTGAAAGGGCCGTACACTTCGGCGGTATCGAAGAACGTGATGCCGCGATCGACGGCCGCGCGGATCACGTCTATGCCCTGCTGTTTGTCCACGGCAGGACCTAAGCCGAAACTCATTCCCATGCAGCCGAGACCGAGGGCGGAGACTTCGAGACTGCTTTTCCCAAGTTTGCGCTTCTGCATCGATGTTTCCTTTCGCGCGTAGCTCGCGGTTGGCGAGGCAGCGTGGAAGCGGCGCCGCGCCGGGATTACAGCTCGGCGAGCACGCGATGGACGAGGTGAATCGAGATGGAGCCTTCGCCAACGGCGGAAGCAACGCGTTTCACATTGCCGGCGCGTACGTCGCCAACGGCGAAGACTCCGGGCAAACTGGTTTCCAGCATATGCGGTGCGCGGCCAAGCGGCCAAACGGGCTTTTCACTAGCGGCATCCATGTCGCGGCCGGTGAGAATGAATCCTTTCTCGTCGAGCGCGAGGCAGCCGCGAAGCCAATCGGTGCGCGGCGATGCCCCGGCCATGAGAAAGACGTGGCGAATTTCGCGCACGGAAGTTTCTCCGGAGCGCTTGTCGCGCCAGGTGACGCGCTCAAGATGCGAATCGCCTTCGAGGCCGGCGATTTCGGTTTCATAATGCAGCTCGATCGAGGGATTTCGTTCGATGCGCTGAATCAAGTAGCGCGACATCGTGTCGGACAACTGGCCCGAGCGAACGAGCATGTTCACCTTGCGCGCCGTTTGCGAAAGATATACGGCCGCTTGGCCCGCGGAATTGCCTCCACCGATGACGATTACGTCTTCATCCTCGCAAAGCTGCGCCTCCATGTACGTGGCGCCGTAATAGACGCCTTGCCCCTCGAACTTTTCGAGGTTCGGGATGTGCGGCTTTTTGTACTGCGCGCCGGTGGCAATAACGAGAGAGCGAGTGGGCAGCCGAGAACCGTTGTCGAGCACCACCTTGTAGGGGCGCTTGAGGCAATCGAGCTCCGCTACGTTGTGCGCGATCATCATGTGGGCGCCGAATTTTTGCGCCTGCACGATGGCGCGCGATGCGAGTTCCTGGCCGGAAATGCCGGTGGGAAAGCCCAGGTAGTTTTCGATTTTGGAACTAGAACCGGCCTGCCCGCCGGGGGATTCAGTCTCGATGACGAGAACGTCCAGCCCTTCGGACGCGGCATACACGGCGGCAGCGAGACCAGACGGGCCGGCGCCTACTACGATCAAATCGCGGACTTGCGATTCGTCGATATCCAGGTTGAAGCCCAGGCAATCCGCGAGCTTTTGCGTGGTGGGATTGCGGAAGACGAAGCCAGCGCCGCAAATGATAACGGGAATTTCGTCGGGGGTGACGGCGAAGCGGTCCAAAATCTCCTGCGCGGTTTTGTCGGTATCGAGATCGACGTAGGTGTAAGGATGGCCATTGCGGCCAAGAAATTCGCGAAGGCGAAGCGTCTGCGCGGAATGGCGGGAGCCGAGCAGGACCAGATTGCCCTGACCGCTGTTTATGAGTTCGACGCGCCGCAAGATGAAGGCGCGCATGAGGATATCGCTCAGATCGGCGTCGCGGGCGATTAGGGAGCGCAGGCAATCGCCACCGAGCTCTAGAAACTCCCCCGGCGCGGTGACGCGCCCGCGGGCCAGACAGCGGCGACCGGAAATCATGGTGAGTTCGCCGGTAAATTCGCCAGGACCCTGCGTGGCGATCAGGCGCTCGCCGTCAATTCCGGGCTGGACGATTTCGATTGCGCCGGAGAGCAGCACGAAAAAGGGAACGTTGGTATCGCCTGGCTCGAAAAGGACGTCGGAGACGCGGACGTTGCGAATTTTGGCGATCTGGCGAACGCGCTCGATTTGAGCAGCTGTGAGTTTTGGAAAGGCTTGGGTGTGCGGATCGAGCGCGCTTACTACGGGTCGAGACGACATCGTTTAATCCTCGTCCTGGCTGGATTCAGGTAAGCACCATTAGATTACGCGAGTGCGATTTGGGTGCAAACAAGCTTGGTGCACGTATATTGGGGCGCCGCGCGTCAACTCTAAGATCGACCGTCCATACGCACAGGAACGGAGTGGCTAAGGAGGATATTCGAACCGCGGCGATCACTCGCAGCGTAAAGAATTCGGAAGCACCTCGCCGGCTTTGCCCCAGTAACAATCGGAGAAAGCGAAATTGTTGGCAGGCTCCTCAGGGCCAACATAGATGGTGCGGGCGCTGCCGCGAACGCGGGCGACGAAGCTGGCGGCGGGTTCGACGAGGCCGGAGGTGCCGATGGCCATGAAGACGGTGCAGTCGTCGAGGGCGCTGGAGATTTTTTCGAGATCGTAGGGAACTTCGCCGAACCAGCAGACGTGCGGGCGGATTTGGCCGCCGCAATGGCAGCGGGGGATTGGGTGGGGCGGCTCGTAGGTAGCGGAATCGTCGAAGGGGGCGCGGTCGCAGCGATCGCAGCGGCTTTTGAAGAGTTCGCCGTGCATGTGGAATACGCGGCGGGAGCCGGCCTGTTCGTGGAGGTCGTCGACGTTCTGGGTACAAAGAAAGAGACGATCTTGCAGTGATTGTTCCAGTTTGGCGAGCGCGTGGTGGCCGAGGTTGGGTTTGGCGGCCGAAGCGACACGTCGGCGCATGGAGTAGAACTCCCAGACGAGGCGCGGATCGCGCTGCCACGCGTGTGGCGAGGCGACTTCCTCGATGCGATGGTTGCGCCAAAGTCCGCCCGCGCCGCGAAATGTGGGGATGCCGCTTTCGGCGCTGATGCCCGCTCCGGTGAGGATGAAAACCCGGTCCGTGGGAGAAATACGAATCACTACTAAATTGTACGCCGCCGCGACCGCGCCTCGGCGAGGGAAACTAGCGTCGGACTAGTTCGGCAAAAGATTCTGTTCTTCGCCGGTTCAAGACGCCGCTGCCGCTCCGGTCGAAACATATCTTGGTCTTTGATCGTATCTTAATCAGCCGATAATCAGCCGATAGCGGTTAGACCGGCAACGGCGTCGGAGGCACGGAATGAGGCGACGAACGTTTCTGAAGCAGTCCGGACTCGCGGCACTCGCGCGGTTGTGGCCGGGTTCGCTATTTGTGCGCCAGACGTTTCATCGCCGTCGGCCGTCTGATTGGAATTGGCCGTCGCTACAGGAGTGGAAGCGCTTGAATGATGACGTTGAGGGAAACCTCATGCCTGTGGAGTCTCCGATCGCGGCGTGCATCGACGATGCGGCGGGCGCCACATGCCGGGGCCTGGTGGCGAACATCCGCAATCCGTATTACATCGGCGATCAGCCTGGGTTGACTGAAACACTGGGCTGGGTGGATGCGTGGGTCTCGAAGCCCAGCGTGTATGCCGTCGCCGCAAAGAACGCGAAGCATATCGCAGCCGCTGTGAATTTCGCGCGCGAAAACAATTTGCGGTTGGTTGTGAAAGGAGGCGGCCACAGCTACCAGGGCACGTCGAATGCGCCCAACTCCCTGCTTGTGTGGACCCGGAAGATGAACGAGATCGAAATGCATTAGGCGTATGTGCCGCAAGGGTGCGAGGGGAACCAAGCGCCACAGCGCGCGGTCACGCTGGGAGCGGGGGCGATTTGGATGCAGGCGTACGAGGCAGTTACGACCAAGGGCGGCGCTTATGTGCAAGGCGGCGGATGCACGACGGTTGGGGTGGCAGGGCTGGTGCAGCGCGCAGGCTTCGGCAGCTTTTCGAAGCATTACGGCACCGCCGCAGCCGCGCTGCTGGAGGCCGAGGTAGTAACGGCCGACGGACAAATCTGCATTGCCAATCGATGCACGAATCCGGAACTGTTTTGGGCACTGAAGGGTGGCGGGGGCGGCAGCTTCGGCGTCGTCAGTAAGCTGACGCTGAGGGTGCGAGAGCTGCCTGAGGTTTTTGGCGGCGCGGATTTCGTGGTCAAGGCGGCTTCGGACAGTGCGTATAGAAAGCTGCTGAGGAAGTTCATTGGTTTTTACCGCGAGAATCTGTTCAACCAGCACTGGGGAGAAGAGGTGCACGTGCGGCCGGATAACAGCCTCGCGATCAGCATGGTTTCCTGGAACTTGGACACGGAGAGTTCAAATAAGGCTTGGCAGACATTCCTGGAATGGCTCGGGGGCGCGCGTGGCGAGTACACGGTGCACGGAGGCCCGGTGATCGGCGCAGTGCGGGCGCGAGGATGGTGGGACGTGGATTTTTGGAGGGCGCTCCACGCTTCGAATTATGTGCCGGATTCCCGTTCCGGCGCGGCCCCTTTCAGCTTTTGGTGGAAGGGCGATTCGGGGCAAGTGGCATGGTTTATTTATGGCTTCGAGTCTCTGTGGCTTCCGGCGTCGTTGTTGCACGATTTGTCGCAAGAGAAATTGGCCGATGCGCTGTTTGCAGCTTCGCGCTACTCGCGGATCGAGCTGCATTTCAACAAAGGGCTGGCCGGAGCGCCGCGCGAGGCCATTGCCGCCGCGAGCGAGACGGCTACGAATCCGGTCGTGCTGGACGCCTTCGCGCTGGCCATTGCCGCGGACGGCGGAGGTGGCTATCCGGGAATCGGGGGCACGAACCTGATGCCGACGCAGAACGGAAATCCGCGGAACGGATTCATCTGGCGATGGATGAGCTGCGGAGGGTGGCGCCCGACGGCGGCGCGTACGTTTCCGAAAGCAATTATTTTGAGAAGCGTTGGCAGCATGCGTACTGGGGGAGAAATTACCGGCGGCTGCTAGCGGCGAAGAAAAAATACGACCCAGAGGGATTATTTTTCGTGCACAACGGGGTCGGCACGGAGGAATGGAGCGGGGATGGTTTCACGAAGTCGTAGGCCGAGGCCACACAAAGTTTGACTCATTTCGAGAAAAGATTGCGGGCGATGAACCAGACATTGGCCGGACGTTCGGCCAGGCGGCGCATGTACCATGGGAACCAGTAGGAACCGTAGGAGATAAGGACGCAGCTGCGATAGCCTTCGCGGGCGAGGCGCATCTGTTCGGCGCGCTGGATTCCGTAGAGCATGGCGAACTCGAGCTGATTCTTCGGGATCGCTTGCGCCGCGGTCCAATCCGAAATGCGGGCGATGAAGGCGCGGTCGTGGGTGGCTAAGACTGGGCGAACGCCGGCGCGGCGAGCTTCAGGCGAGAGAAGCGCTTGCGCGAGGCGGAAGAAGTTTTCGTCCACTTCGGATTTCTTCTTGAAGGCAATTTGCGGAGGTTCGCTGTAAGCGCCTTTCACGAGACGCACGTTGGCGCCGAGGGAGACGAGCGATTCAACGTCGGGTGCGGTGCGGCGCAGATAGGCCTGCACGCAGACGCCAACGTTGCGATGCACTTGGCGGGCGCGGTGGTGAAGATCGAGCGTGGCCTCCACGTAGGAGCTCTGCTCCATATCGATCCAGACGGATCTCACGGCGGCCACATTAGAGGCAGCAGCAGCTTCGACGAGCTTCATGAGATTGGAAAAGCAGAATTCGCGATCAACGTCGAGGCCGAGCTGCGTGAGCTTGACGGAAATTTCCGATGGCAGGGCGGCGGCGCGAATGCGATCGAGGACCGCGAGATAGTCGCAGGTGACGGCTTCGGCTTCGGCGCGGTCGCGAACATTTTCGCCGAGATGGGTGATGAGCGAAGAGACGCCGCTTTGCGCCAGGTGGCGAGAGGCTGCGAGAGCGTCGTCAAGCTGTTCGCCGGGCAAGAAACGCTGGGAGGCACGTTGGATGAAGCGCAGACGCGGTGCGCGTTCGCGGAGCCAAGGGCTCTCAGAGGCGTGCACGAGAAATCGGCGCGCCCAGCTCATTTGGCGAAGATAAAAGCGGCGTGAATTTGCGGCGTGAGAATCATGACCGGGAGCGTGGTGCCACCGAGCTTTCCGCCCGCGCAACGGCAAGGTTATCAGAGCGACGCGTTCGCGTCACTCGATTGGCTGACGCGCGAAAGTGGAGAGGATTACTGCGGCCCGCGATGGAGAGGTTGTTTGAGGCGCGAGGGTCCTGAACCCTCTGCGGCAGGCCTGAAGATTGACGCCGGTTTGTAACACCGAGGCCCGCAACGGCATCCAACCTCGCATCAACGGCGACTAGGTCAACTGCCGTCCGCTGTTACTGCAAACGGTCAAACGGCTTTACAATGCTGGTTCGATCTCGAACTGCTGGGAGAGACTGGACTTCGCGACCGGCTGCTGTGAGCGGGGTGTCTGCGGTTGGGAGCGACCTGCCTGACCGAAGTATCGAGGCGGTTGGAATGAGCGGAAACCTCACCGTGACTTCGATTGTTGGCGTCACACCAGACCACGTCGCTTGCTCGTTGGGAGACGAGGCAGCGATCCTGAATCTGAAGAACACCACATATTATGGGCTGAATCCCGTCGGGACACGGGTGTGGAATCTGGTGCAGCAATTGAGAAGCGTCAGCGAGATTCGCGATGCGCTGCTGGAGGAATACGATGTGGAAGCGGAGCAGTGCGAACGAGACTTGCTCGACCTGCTGGAAAACATGAGGGAACAAGGACTGATCGAAGTGCGGTGACGAAAGGCTAAAAAGCGCAGGGAACTTATAGTCAGGAAAATCGTCCCAGCACATCTTTGACCGGGCTCTACAGAAGTCCAATCCCAGCCACGAGCCCCACCGACCGGCTTTGCGCGACTTTCTTCGAGGTGGCGGGTTGAAAAAAGCAACACAAACTTGGCGCCGATTTTGGCGAATGAGCGGCTACGCACGCGCACGCGTGTCGGAAGCGGTGGGTGGGCTGGTGCTCACGCGAATCTGTTTGTCCGTGGCGGGATTCCGGCGATGGAAAGCAGCGATCGAGTGGCTCACGCCTGGTTCGGCGGCGCCGGGCAGACCGGCCACGCAACCGGAAATGGAATTTGCGGGCGCGATGGACCGCTGGGAAGCGGCTGCGGCGCGTCATCTGCCGGTAAAGACAAATTGCCTGGAGCGTTCGTTGACCTTGTGGTGGCTGATGCGGAGACGCGGAATTGCCGCGGAGCTGTGCATCGGCGGGCGCAAGGAACGCGGGCGATTTGAAGCGCACGCATGGGTTGAGGTCGGCGGAGTGGTGGTGAGCGAGAGGAGTAGCGGGCGCGGGGAGTTTGAGGCATTCGGAGCACGCCCCGGGTTGATAAGGACTTACGCACCATGAGCGGAATCGTAGGGACATTCCGGCGAGACGGTGGGCCTGCCGACCAGTCGATGGCGCGGGCGCTGACGCGATCACTTGCTTTTCGCGGGCCGGATGCGCGGCAGGTCTGGTGCAGCGGGCCGGTGGCGCTGGGCCACGCAATGCTGCGAGCCACGGAGGAATCGGCGTTCGAGCGGCAGCCTGCTGAAC
>JBOGMW010000157.1:0-3567 GCA_050746805.1 Candidatus Acidiferrales bacterium
TTGGCATTCAGAGCGACGAGGGAATTGCCGAAGAGATTGTTTCCGGGCCGGCCTCCGCCGTAGTAGTTGGGATTCGGGCCTGGCACCGGGATATAAAGGGTGTCGGTTTTCGGATCAACGGACAGCACCCAATTCCAGAGGTTGTCTCCGGAGCGGTCTTTCCAGCTGCCGTCGAGCCAGGTGTTGTTGCCCACTTCGCCGGGCCGGGGAACGGAGTGAAAGACCCACAGCTCTTTGCCGGACTTGACGTCGAACGCGCGCGAGTCTCCCGGAGGTCCAGTGGGCGTGGCGGGGTCGTCGGCGCCGATAAACATCATGTTCTTGAAAATGGTGGGAATGCCGCCATATCCGACAGTGGTGGTGAGGATTCCACCGTTGGCAAAACTAGGCACCAGGTTTCCGGTGGCGGCGTCGAGTTCCTCGATCTTTTTGTCGAGCGTATCGAAGACGATCCGCGGCGGATCATTTTTGTCGCCGGGCCAATAGGCAACACCGCGCGTGGACGCTGGAGCGCCCTTCCAATCGTGGTTCCAGATTTGCTTGCCTGTGTCCGCGTCCACGGCTACCACGCTCGAGCCGGCGGGCATGTACATCACGCCGTTCACCACGATGGGCGTCACTTCGAAAAATCCGCGCGCCCCCAATTTGTAAGTCCAGACTTCCTTGAGATTCGCCACGTTGCTGGCGTTGATTTGCGTGAGCGGCGAAAATCCGTCGGCGGCCAGGCTGTGCCGGTACATCGGCCAGTCACCGGGCTTGTACTTCTCTTGCGCCTGACTGGCGGGCGCCACGAGCGAAACGGAAATCACGCCGGCGGCAAGAATAGAAAACCATCGAAAGCGCATGTATCGAAATCCTCCCCCTGTGTAGACCCGCGCCGTCACCCCGCGGTTACATATCGTTTGTCATCGGATGCAGACGAGATTGCCGCAGGAATACTAACCCAGCAGCGCCGGGGATGGAATCAACAAATGCGCGCGAGCGTTCGAGTGCGGAGATAATTTGGATGAGACGCAGTGCCGCGAAGGCTGCGCCGAAATTCAGAAAAGCTTTTCGGAATCGAGAAGGATGGTGACCGGGCCGTCGTTGGTGAGCTCGAGAGACATGTGGGCCTGAAAAACTCCGGTTTCAACGGGAACACCAAGGGACTTTGCAGCGCCTACGAACGTTTCGTAGAGATCCTTGCCAAGTTCAGGAGGAGCGGCTTGCATGAAGCTGGGGCGCCTTTGGCCGCGCGCATCTCCATAGAGCGTGAATTGCGAAATGGCTAGGAGCTCGCCCTGCACGTCAAGGAGAGAGAGGTTCATCTTCCCTCGTTCGTCTTCGAAGATGCGAAGGCGAACTATTTTTTCAGCCATCGACGCAGCGGTTTCCGGCGTGTCGTTGCGCCCAACGGCGATCAAGGCGACCAGACCGATCCCGATTTCTCCCGCTACACGCGCGTCTACTAGAACGCGCGCTTTGGTGACCCGCTGAATCACGGCTCGCATGCAGTGGTTTCGCTCCACATGGTTTAGATTTTACTCGCTCGGTACGACAGACGCTTGAACGCGGCACCGATTCTACTCCGCAGCGCGCCGATTTCATTGACGCACACAGTTCGCACACTCAGAATGGAAAATCACCACGATGAGCGACGATACCGTTTCTTCCCAGGCGCCGAAAGGCTGGCTTACACGCGGCGTGCTGGGCATCGGACTGGCAAGCTTGTTCTCCGATTGGGGACACGAGGCAGCCACGGCGATTCTGCCGGCGTTCCTGGTCACGCTAAGCGCGCCCGCATTCGCGCTCGGAATTATCGAGGGCCTCGCAGACGGACTGTCGAGCTTTTCGAAACTGGCCGGCGGCTGGATTGCAGACCGGCCGGAGTGGCGGAGGCCGACCGGCATCGTGGGTTACTGCACGACTGCGGTTACGACGTTCGCTTACTCGTTTGCGCAGAGTTGGCCCGTGGTTTTGCTGCTGCGCGGGGCTGGATGGATTGGACGAGGCAGCCGCGGACCTTCGCGAGACTCGCTGCTGGCGGATTCCGTGGATTCGGAGCACGCAGGACGCGCATTCGGCTTCGAGCGCGCGATGGATTCGCTGGGCGCAGTTTTAGGGCCAGGATGCGCTCTTGCGCTGTTGGGCGTCCTGGGGACGCGCGGAGTGCTGCGATGGACCCTGGTACCAGGACTGATCGCGGCAGTGTGTTTTGCGTTCGTGGCGCCGGTTGGGAAAGCGCTTGAGGGGCGCCGTGCGCCGAGTATTCGAGCGAGTTTCACGCAGCTTCCGAAGACGTTTTGGTACTTTCTCGCCGGAGTGTTCACGCACGGAATCGGAGACTTCGCCCCAACGCTGCTGATCTTGCGGGCCACGCAGATCCTGACGCCGCGATTCGGAATGGGCCGTGCGACGACGATCGCGATCGCGCTCTACACGTTTCACAACGTAGTCAATTCAGCTGCGTCATACCCAGCGGGCGCGCTCGGAGACCGCCTGAGTAAGCGCGGCTTACTGGCCATTGGATATTTGGTGGCGGCCGCAGCCTACGCGGGATTTATTTTCGAGCGGCCGACCTTACCTGCGCTCGCGGTGCTGTTCGCGCTCGCGGGGGTGCATGGCGGATTTCAGGCGTCGCTGGAGAAATCGGTGGCAGCGGAAGTGCTACCACGGGCGAATCGAGGCTCAGGATTTGGAGTGCTGGCGGCGACGAATGGTTTGGGGGATGTAGTGTCGAGCATCGTTGTGGGCGCGCTGTGGTCGGCGGTGAGTCCAGCAGCGGGATTCGCGTATGCCGCGGCGTTCACAGCGCTTGGGGCGGTGCTGATTTTATGGTTTCGCGGGAAAGCGAATGCCGGATCCGATATGCAAGCTACAGCGTGAGTTGCGTGCCGCTGTCCTGGTTCACGCGCTCAGTGGCGGCCTGATCGAGCTGACTTGCCGCGATGGAGTGGCGCGCCCCGTCGGCGGTAATGTAAACGATCCGATCGCCGGAGCGAGTGACCGCGATGGCTTGGATCTTTTTTCCATTTTGCAGCACCAGCGTGAACGTGCTTACGTCCGGAATTGGTGCAGCGGATTGCGGCGCGGCGGCAGGAGCTGATTCCTCGGAGGACTTTTGCGCGGGCTGCTGCAGCACGATGATCTGCGGCTGCTGCTGAGATTGCGGCGGTGCTTGGCCTGAAGCTGGCTCGGGGACGACGTATTCGCCACCGCCGTCCAGTAGGTAGTAGCCGGGGGCACCGTAGCCGCCGGTGTCGCGCAGTACCCGCTCGGCCACCGCAAGGCGCCACTCCGTCTCCGGATCAATGATGGCCTTGATGGCCAGATCGCTATCAATTGCCCCCAGATATGCGTAATTGAAACCGGCGCCGGGAACCGGATCGAGGAGTTGCTGCAGTGTTTCGCCCGAACCTATTCCGAAATTGTTACCGAATTCATCGGCGGGAGCAGTGAAGGCTCTCGCGCGTGCCGGTGGAGCTGCGGTGTTGATGCGAGCTCGAGGAGTGGCAAGGCCATGCTTGGCACTGGGAGCCACCCGAATCGGATGGAACGTGTGGCGAGCGCCGCCGATAGGCGCTGCGT
>JBOGMW010000158.1:0-6524 GCA_050746805.1 Candidatus Acidiferrales bacterium
CGATCATGCTTGACTCGCCGCTGATGTTCGAGGTGGTCCCGACCCCGAAGGAAACAGCCCTGATCTTCTCCAGCCGCGAAATTCGCACCGTTTATACCGACGGGCGTCAGCATCCCGGCAAGGACGATCTGTGGGCGACGGCCTGGGGCGATTCAATCGGCCATTGGGAAGGGCAAACGCTTGTGATCGATACGATCGCGGTCCAAGCCCCTTCGGGTTTCGGCGGCCATGACGGAGCACCCGTACTTGCCTTCGGCGGAATCGAGCAAAGTCTGCTGATTACGTATTTGAGCCCACAGGCGCATTTCATCGAGCGGCTTCGCATGATTGACAAGAATCACCTGCGGGACGACATGACCGTCATCGATGCCGTCAATTTCACCAAGCCGTGGCACCTGACCCGCACCTACGAGCGCGTCACGACGATTCATCGCATGATTTATGAGGATTGCGAGGGCGAGGATCGCAATCCCATCGTCAACGGGCATTTCACGATCGCCCCTCCGCCGGATGAAAAGCCGTCGACTCCGCCCGACTCAACCGCGCCATCGGCTACACCGGCGTCGAAGGGCGCGCCTTCCGGCCACTCATCTCCACCTCGATAAGATACGATCCGGCTATCTTCTGGACCGCGGCTGCGAGAGCTTGGTAAGCTTCGGTCGCCAAAATTTCTGAAAGGTTCCTATTTCGTTTCGCGAGACTACTTTGCACGGCGAGGAGAAAAACGATGCGTGGAGCAGTGAAGATTCTGCTGACCGTTGCCTTGGTAGCACTTTCATGCGGGGGCGCAGTGTATGCGCAAGCCGCGGGCTCGAATTCGACTGGCTCGAAAACGCCCGCCCCGCATTTGGAATTTGTGTTTGAAGAATACGTAACGCTCGGGACCAGCATTCATCCGGGCGCGACGCCGCGCGGAGATCGAAATATCGTTCCGATCACTGGTGGGATATTTAGCGGTCCAAAAATCCGGGGCAAGGTGATGCCTGGCGGGTGGGACTGGCAGCTCTCCACCAAGACAGGGTGTTTCTCGCTGCACGCCGACTACTTTCTGAAAGCGGACGACGGCGCGATCATCAACGTCGTCAACCCGGGAACCATCTGCGCAAAGCCCGGCGCGCACCCGAAGATCTTCACCACGCCAACATTCGAAGCGCCGCTTGGTCCTGAAGGTTGGCTGAATGGCGGCGCATACATCGGTACGCTGGAACTCGCCAAGCTAGACGGAAAAACAGCCGTGCATATTCGATACTATCAAGTGAAGTGAACCGAACTTTCTACAAGCGCTTTCTCTCACCGCGACCGGTGCCGAAAATAGCGGCAGGCGCACGCGCTCTCCGGCCGCACCGGACCGGGAAGTGAGCACTCTGACCGGAAATAAATCCTGTGCGGCTCAGGGATGAGCTGGCGCTGCGGTTTGCGCGTCGGCGGCGAGCACGTAGACCGTTTGGTCCTCGGTCATTACCAGCAGGCGCTTGCCATCCACTGAAAAATGCGAGTAGGCCACGTTGGAAGGGAACGTGTATTGACGAGTTTGAGCCGGAGATTTGAGGTCAACGACGGTTAAGCGCCCGGAACCTCCGGCAAAGCTCAGCAATCCTGCTGGCGCCGAAATGGCTGGGATGTAGCCCTCTTCGTGGGCGGCTTGCGCGCCGGTGGAAAGCGAAATCGCGTCCACGGTACGCCCGTCCTTCGCCAACACCAGCCAATCACCTTCTGAAAATACGGAGTCGAATGTATCCGCCCCGGAGTTGGTTGGCACGAATGCCGCGCCAATCGTTTTGCCGCTGCGCGCGTCCAGCACTTCAAACACGGAGTCGTGTTCGGAGACCTTAGCCTTCTTCATCATGCCCTTCGCTGTGGCGCTATTTTCTGCTGCCTGCTTCCCGCCTTCGGTCTTAGCGCCCCAGCCAAGCACGATGCGGTCGCCTTGCGGGTCGATGTACACCACCGGCGTGCTTTTAATCTGCGGAGTTTGGCTATAGGGGTCGATTTCGAACGCGCGCGACCAGAGCTGCTTGCCGGTCGATGGATCGAGCGCGCGAATTTCGTAAGGAAAACTTCGGCCTCCCATTGCCGGCATCTGGCCCGGCAAAAGCGGCTTGATGTAATGCGTTAGCAGCACGCTTCCGGAAGAGGCGGTTTCGTTTTGATAAGGCGTTTGCTTGATGGCAGCCAGCTTCGAAGTGATGCCGCTTTTGAGGTCCAGGCTTTCGAGGGCGGACGTGCCCGGCACTAGCCCAGGAGAAAAAACGTAGCAGATCTGATCGTTGGGAAACCATCCGCCGGTCAGTCCTAGAAAGGAAGCTACGCGCTTGCCCGTCTGCACGCTGTAGACGCCGGCGCTGCCGTCGATGCCCACGGCGATCGAGTACAGATCGGGCGACACCGCCGCGGCTCGCAACAGGGGCAGAGGAGACACCGGAGTCCGCACGCGCACGATCGGCTTCGTTTCTCCGATGCGCGTCAACGTGAGCATGCCGTCTTCTGAAAACGAGGCAATCAATTTGTCGCTGACGTCGTTGCCGTTCTTGGAAAGCTCGGCGACTGCTTTGTCCGTCTGCAAATCGATTAGCTTGGCGCCACTCATGCCGAAAGGAACATCGACGACGTAACGCGGATTTTGCGTGGCCCTCAGCAATCCGGTGAAATCGAGCTTCCCCACTACCTGGCCGGCCGGGAATGAAAGCAGGTCCGAGGCGTTCCGGTTCTCAATCGAGGAGGCGATCACGCGATCGGCGGCAACGAAAGTCACCGTGCCACTATCGGCGGCTGAGCGGAGCGTCTTCGGCATCCCAATCGTTTTTTTGGCTTTCAGATCGATCAGTTCGGCAGGTTGGCCGAAAAACTTGCTGCGCGCGATCAGGTAACTGCCATCGAAGGAAAAATCCAGCATTGCAATTGTGGTCGCAGGATCGGGCGGGATGAAATCGGGCGTTAGGAAATAGCCGAAGGGTTCGGACCGCGCCAGGCCCAAATGATAAGGGGCGGGAATAGGAAAGGCCGGCCCTTGCCGCTCGCCGATCGTTTTCTTAAAAATTTGTTCGCCGGTGCGCACGCGAAAAACCCGCAACTCCGAATTCTTGTCGAGGCATGCGTAAAGCTCTCCGTCGTTTGAGAGAGTCGCGGCGTAACACTCGCCTCCGCCGCCCAGCGTCCTTTGATCGGCCCGCGCTTTGTCAGCTATCTTGTAGCGCGCCACTTGCATGTCCCGGGTCGCGGCCACAAGTTCCTTCGAATCGGAAGAAAAACGCATGGGAAGGATTTGGTTGGCGCCGAGGTTCAGTTGCATTGCCAGGGGATTGGTCCCGATCACGTAGGCCGACGAATCGTCCTGCAGCAGGAGGCGTGCACCATTGGGGCTGAAGCGCATTTCGCGCAGCCGGCTGATCAAAGCGGGACTCAATTGCGCCTTGCTAATCAAGCCGGGCAAGGAGGGCGCGCTCGCAGGTTTGGCCGCCGGCTGTTGCGCTCGTAGCGGTGGACGGCTAGACATTGCCGCCAGGCAAAGCAATGCGGCTGCGCATAACGATCGTCGTCTTAGTTTCATTGGGCCTCTTGCGTTATGGGATTGAATGCCTGCACCGCGGATCGCGCGGAGCGGAGAATATCGTACGGTGGAATGAACCGCAAGAGAGAGCCGCGCTCGCGAGAGAGGATGCGGATTCAGAAGCCCGGCGGGCGCTCGTCGGCTACGTTGAAGCTACGCTCCATAGCCAGGCCAGCGCGCCCGAGTGTGCCTTCTTCGAAGAGGCGACCGATCAGAGTGACGTCATAAGGGACGCGGCGCGGCGGCGAAAACTTCGGTAGTGGATGCTTCGGATCGGGCGCCCAATCGCTGCGCGCCTCGGAAATTTCGACGAAGCCCGCGCGCAGAGTGAGCGACGGATGCCCCGTGAAGTTCGTAATCACCAGCATTTCGTCGCGCAACGAGGGCACCAGAAGCAAATCCACTTCGGAGAAAATCCGCGCCATCTCTTCGGCCACTTTGCGGCGAAAGCGGTCGGTTTGCACGAAGTCAACGGCGGAAAGGAACCGCGACTGGCGGAAGGTGTTGGGCCACGCGTCAGGCACTTGCATTTTGAGCTGGTCGACTTGGTGATCGAGCGTGATCTTTTCGAAGGCCGCCGCGGATTCGGCGAACAAAATGATGTTGAGAGAGTCGTACGGCCAGTCGGGGATGGAAACTTCAACGGGAGTCATACCCACTTTTTTCACTGTCTCCAGGGCCGCGCGGTCCACGTCGGTAGCCTGCTTGTCGTTCATCCACGCGGGGAAATAGCCCACGCGCAAGCCCTGTACGTTCGCGCATGCGTCAAAATCGAGTTTGCTGGGAACACTTGCGAGATCGCCGGAATCGGGTCCGGAAATGGCGTGCAGGACCGACAGCGTGTCTTCCACTTTGCGCGCCATGGGGCCGAGCTTATCGAGCGTCCAGCAAAGCGTCATCGCGCCGGTGCGGGGGACGCGGCCGTAGGTGGGCCGCAATCCGGTAATTCCGCAGCGCATGCTGGGGCTGACGATGCTGCCTTCCGTCTCGCTGCCGATCGAGAAAGCCACCAACCCCGCTGCGGTGGCCGAGCCCGGACCCGCGCTCGAGCCTGACGATCCTTCTTCGGGCAGCCATGGATTCATCGTTTGGCCGCCGAACCAAATATCGTTTAACGCCAGAGCGCCCATGCTCAGCTTGGCCACAAGCACCGCGCCTGCGTCGTGCAGACGTTGGACAACCGCGGCATTGTGGGAGGGAATGCGGTTGCGAAACGGCTCGGCGCCATACGTGGTGGGAATTCCGGCCGTGTCGAGCAGGTCTTTGCCTCCCCAAGGAATTCCGTGCAGCGGTCCGCGATATTTTCCGCCGGCTATTTCATGGTCGGCCTGCTTGGCTTGCGACAGTGCCAGCTCGGGCGTGAGTGTGATCACGCAACGCAGCTTGGGATCGAATCGCTGCAAGCGGTCGAGGTAGATATTGGTGAGGCGCTCGGAGCTGATCTGCTTTGACTCGATCCAGCGAGAGAGCTGCGTCACGGACGCGAACGCTATGTCTTCTTCCCTCGACGGCAATGCGCCCACAGATCTTGCGCTGCGAACAAAGCGATCGCGCGCCGGACCTGCCTTGCTACCTGGCAGAACCGGGTTCCACAGCGTTGCTGGTGATAGCGTCTCCTCCAGGGAAACTTTTCGGGGACCAGTCCGGCGCTCGTAAAGAGCGGCCATGGAATTGCGCCAGTTGCCGGCCGCCTCGGCGCGATCCCGATCGGTCATCTCCACTTGTACGAGTTTCTCTGCTTGCGTGAAGGTCTCTGGCGATACGTCCGGGCCCACGGCTGGCGAAGTGCCGAACGCGGACGGAGCGCCGGCGGGCGGCGCTTTCGGCTTATGCGGCGTCTGCGACTCGGCTTGAAATCCGGCGGCGGCGAGCAAGGGTATGGACATATTCGTTAAAAACTCTCTGCGAGATTTGGACATGCGTTCTCTCCTCGGCAGGCGCGAGGCCCTCAGGTCACCCGCTTAATCCTGAGACTCTAGGATGAATTTATCGAGAAGTGAAATGGAATTCAGGCGGCCAGGCAGCAAGTGAGGCGAAGCGCGTGGGATCGGCTGACCGGCTCGCAGATAGCGTCGCTAATTTTGATCGAGCGTGGGAGCTAGCCGCCGATGGAGTTCAGATCGTCGGCTGCCTGTTGCTCCGCGTCCTTGGCGGCTTGCTTGGCCCTGGCATCGGGCTTCAGTTGACGGATGGCTTTGTCCAGCCCGTGAGCTTTGTCGCCGTCAGCAACTTTGCAGCCGGAGACGTCCACGCTAGTGTGCACTCCGGTGATGTCCGCGCGTAGGCAATAGAAGTTCACGCCAAGATTGTGGCTGGCGTGAAGGGCGGCGAGGCATCCATCGAGGGTGATGAATGGGGCGCATGCTTCGGTTGCAGTAGAGTTTGCCGCCAGTACTCCCGAAGCGTGCAGGTTCTGAGTGAGCTTTTTTTCAAGGTCGCTTCGGTTCGCATCATCGGAACTAGTGGAATCTTTCTTGATCCATTTCATCGGGTTCAGGGAATGAGAGCTGTCCTGGGCGGCTTGGGCTGCGCCAGCGCCCGCAGGGCCCTGAGCGGCGGCGCGCTTGGCTCCCACGGTCCAGGAAATCGACAGCGCGAAAATCAGTACTGCACCAGCGGCCAGCGATTTCCTCATGTCTTTCGACCCCCTGCAAAGATTTCTGACCACCAGACGCGATCTCATGTTCAGTAAGCCACAACTCAGGAGGCACCGATAGGCAGAGCGCGACGGTACTACTCGAATCGGTCACACTGTACCTTTGGACAGGTGGGGCATACCGGTGGCATAGCGCCGGAAATCGAAAAGGAGCGAAGTTGGCGGCTCAAATGAAAAGGGCTTATTCGCTTTCGGAAGCCTGTGTGATAGATTCAGCCGCAATTGGAATTCCGCCGAGGATCAGATGATCGCGTCCGTGGAAACGAACGGCCTGCGCTTCGACATGTTTACAGGCGAAGAGCATTTCCTGGCGCCCAACGC
>JBOGMW010000159.1:0-53557 GCA_050746805.1 Candidatus Acidiferrales bacterium
GATTCAGGTAGTCCAGCAGTCGCCGCCGCCTGTTGACCATCATGATCAACCCGCGCCGCGAGGCGTGATCTTTTGCGTGGGACTGGAGATGCGAGGTGAGGTAGTTGATGCGTTCGCTCAGCAGTGCAATCTGTACTTCCGGCGATCCTGTATCTTTCGTGTGCACCCTGTACTGCTCAATCAGGCCGGCCTTTGCTTCGCTCAACTCACCCCTCCATCTGAAACGTTACGGCCCTCTGCTATTTCGATTTGCCTCTTCAAGATACAAAAATGCTAGCACAGAGCGAGGGCCGTGCAAAGGAATTTTACGGTAATTCCCGGAGGCTGCCGATCAGGTCAATCGCATCCACAATTACGGTTTACGGCGAAAGAAGCACTTCGTGGCGGAGCGGCGCTTCCGCCTAGTGAATTTTCTGGACCAAGGACAAGAATTCGTCGCGCGTCTGCTTGTTGTCGCGGAATTCGCCCAGCATGGCGCTGGTGACCGCCGCGGAATTCTGCTTCTCCACCCCGCGCATCACCATGCATAGATGCCGCGCCTCGATAATTACGCCCACGCCCTGCGGATTCAGCTGTTCTTGAATGGTTGTGGCAATCTGGTTTGTGAGTCGCTCTTGAATCTGCAGCCGCCGCGCGTACATATTCACCAGGCGGGCGATTTTGCTCAGACCCACGACCTTTTTATTGGGCAAATACGCCACGTGGCACTTGCCAAAGAAGGGCAGCAGATGGTGTTCGCACAGGCTGTACACCTCGATGTCCTTCACCACCACCATTTCGTCGTATCCGACGCTGAACATGGCGTTGTTCAGAATTTTCTCAGGGTCCTGCCGGTAGCCGCTGGTCAAATAGCGCAGCGCTTTTTCAAAGCGTTCCGGGGTGCGCCGCAGTCCTTCGCGATTCGGATCTTCGCCGATTTGCACGAGCATGCGGCGCACCAGATCCGCAATACTCTCGGAATCCGCCGTCGCTGGAAGCACGATCTCCGTTGTGTCGCTTTCGCTCATCGCGTCGCTCCTGTTCTTGCGTCCCATCGATCGTTGCTTTAGCCCGCGCATTCGAAACTGTTGTTGCTGGTTTCCTCGATTCGCACGCACTCGAGCCGCGCGGCCGGAAACGGTTTCAGGCGCCGGTAAATTTCGCGGCAAAGATTCTCGGTGGTCGGTACTACGTCGCGAAATTCCGGAACTTGTTCGTTCAGATATTTGTGGTCGAACGCTTCGATCACTTCACGCTCGACAAATGGATCGAGTTCGCCCAAGTTCGCGATCATTCCCGTAGCCGGATCCACGGGCCCGCCAAGCGTCACTTCGACGATGTAGTTGTGGCCGTGCCCGTGCGGATTACTGCATTTCCCGTAGAGCTGCCAGTTCTGCTGTTCGGTGAAATGGCGGCTATGAAGCCGATGCGACGCGGAGAAACGGTACCGTCGGGTCAGAGATAATTTCAGCGGACGGTTCACGCGCGCTCCGCTGTTGCACTGCCGGCCGCTTCAGAGTGCGAGCCAGCATCGTTTGCTTCCGCAGTGCAATCCGCGAAAATTTCCGGCGATTCGTAGACTCGCACGCGGTCGAGGCGCCCCTGGGTGATTTTTGGATCGAGCAGCCGCCAGATCGCGGCTGCCAGGTTCTCGCATGTGGGAATTTGCCCGGCCAGTTCCGGCACTTCGTAATTCAAGTGACGGTGGTCCATGCGGTCGCAGATTTCTCGCTGCAAAAGTTCCTTCAAATCCTTGAGGTTCAGCACCATTCCCGTCGCGGGATCAGGTTCGCCCGCGACGGTCACCTCCACACTGTAATTGTGGCCGTGGCCGTGCGGATTATTGCATTTGCCAAAAA
This sequence comes from Candidatus Acidiferrales bacterium, assembly GCA_050746805.1. Lineage (GTDB taxonomy): Bacteria > Acidobacteriota > Terriglobia > Acidiferrales > UBA7541 > Palsa-295. The sequence goes on from JBOGMW010000159.1 coordinate 1,839, forward strand.
CCCGGCGATTCTCTTCGACGGAAAAACTTGGATTGTGATAAAAGTGCGCCGCCGAGAACTCGACTTTGCGTGTCACGCGAATCATGAAGATTTCGCCCCAGACCGCCAAAGCGCTCCAGCCTTCTGGGACGCGGAGTAGACTCTTCCCTTCCAGACCACCGCGCCTCGCGTGTTCTTCCACCACGAGGCAATCAGCGCGGCCGAATAAAATGTAATTCCTGGCAGGTAATATCGGACGTACGAAACAGGATAAAGATTCCGGTAAAGCCGCATTCCGTATTGCAGATGCACCCGGATCAGCGGTACCAACAAAAGCAGCGGCAGCAGCCATCCGGAAACTTGCGTGCGTGTGTCCAGATACAGCCAGATGGCAAGCATCGCTGCAACGTCAAACCACGGCAGAATTTCCGCCAGCTCCAGCAACACGCTTTTTGCGTTCCCGCCGGCCAGAAGATACAAATTCTTCGTCCAGCCCTGCCAGAGAGCGCTAAATGAGCGGTACATCCGCGCGCGCACAATGCCGATCGGCGCCGTGAAGTAAATTCCGTAGCCCTGCGACTTCACTCGCCGGGCCAACGCTACGTCTTCGACGACTTCGCCCGCTATTGCGGCGTGGCCGCCCACTGCTTCGTACGCGTCGCGTAAAATCAGCAGAAATTGTCCGTTCGCCGCCGCTTCCGGACGTCGTGGATCGTTCACCTGCGCGAACGAAAACCGCGCCGCCAATCGTCCGTAAACGAAAGGAATCACCGAGCGTTCCCAGAACGAGTCCATCTCCTGCTCCGGCGAATACGACACCAGCACCACCGAATGGTCCACCGCGTCCGCTAGCGCCCGGCGCGTGGAGCCGAGATGATGGTAGGTATCGGCATCCGTGAAGAGCAGCCAGTCCCCTTGAGCAGCCGCTGCCCCGATCGAGACGGCATGATTCTTCCCCATCCAGCCGGGCGGCAAATCGCCGGCCGCTAGCACCTTCAGTTTCGGGATGCGCGCCGCTAATTCCTGCAGGATTTCGCCGGTGCGGTCGGTCGATTGATCGTTGACCACAATCACTTCGCCGACTTCCGCCTGCACCGCCACGGATTCCACCGCGCGCGCGATCGACGCTTCTTCGTTTCTCGCAGGAATGATGGCGGATACCAAGGTTTTTTGAATCCTGTCCGCAACGGCGCTAAACTAGACTGCTTCAACTCTACAGTCTGTCTATTATGGTTATTATAGGTGGCTGGTGGCCGATTGAAAAGAACACTGAAAACAGGGGCCGCTCTCGTCTTTGTCGCCGCGCTCGTGGTGATATTCATTCATCCGAGCTACCGCAACGGCACGCCGAGTTTGCACGGACGGCCGGCGAAAAACTTTAATCTCACAATTGACGGCAAGCCCGCTCAACTCTCCGATCTGCGCGGCAAAGTGGTGCTGCTGAATTTTTGGGCTTCGTGGTGCCAGCCATGCATCGAGGAAGCGGCGTCTCTCGATGCCCTGCAGAGCAAGATCGCGCCGCTCGGCGGCACGGTTCTGGGCGTCAGCGTAGACGACGATCCAACCGCGTACGATCAGTATCTGAAGGCCTACAACGTGGATTTCCCCACCTATCGCGATCCATCCAAGCAAATCCCGCTTTCCTACGGCACCACTATGTATCCGGAAACCTACGTGATCGATCGCGACGGCAAGATTGACAGCAAAATCATCGGCCCGCAGGACTGGACCGGTCCCGCGATGACGGCTTACCTAGATTCCGTGCTGCGCGAGAAGTAGCATCAGTCGCGGCGACGAAAAGTCGCGTGCCGCATCGGATGTACCAGCAACGCCTGCAATGATCGAAGAAAACGTCACGGCAAAAGAGCGCGACCCTGTGTGCGGGATGAGCGTCGATCCCGAGCGGACCGCGCACACCACCGAGCACGCCGGCAGAACTTATTACTTTTGCTGCGCCGGTTGTGCCGCAAAGTTCCGCGCCGATCCGCAAAAGTATTTGCAGCACAAGCCGCCCGCTGGGCGCGCCGACGCGCCGCTGGTGCAACTGGGTGGAGCAAAAGCTCCGGCTCGCGAAGGCGGCAGCTTGGAGCAACTCGGCGCTGCAAAGCCGACCGCGCCGGCAGATCCGGATCATTCCGCGCATCGGACGCATGGTTTGGCGACGCAGCCCGCCGCGGCCGCCAAAGGGTCGGCATACGTATGCCCTATGGACCCCGAGGTTCGCGCCGACAAGCCCGGCCCGTGCCCGAAATGCGGCATGGCGCTCGAATCAGAAATGCCGCAGACGCCCGCAACTCGCATTGAATACACCTGCCCGATGCATCCGGAAATCGTGCGGTCGGAGTCGGGCGCCTGCCCCATCTGCGGCATGGCGCTCGAACCGCGCACCGTGACTGTCGAAGAAGAAAAAAATCCCGAGCTGAAGCTGATGTCGCACCGCTTCTGGATCAGCGTAGCACTCACGATTCCTGTGCTGGTGCTCGGTATGGCGCCCGCGGGCACCTTTGCGAAGTTTCTCCCGGCCCGCACTATCGGCTGGATTCAATTCGTGCTCACCACCCCGGTTGTGCTGTGGGGCGGCTGGCCATTCTTCCAACGCGGCTGGGCCTCCGTGGTGAACCGCAGCCTCAACATGTTTTCTCTAATCGCGCTAGGCACCGGGGCCGCCTATCTCTACAGTGTTGCGGCGATTTTCTTTCCCGGCGCGTTTCCCACCACCTTTCGCATGGCCAGCGGCGAAGTGCCCGTCTACTTCGAAGCAGCGGCGGCAATCACCACATTGGTTTTGCTTGGGCAGATGCTCGAACTTCGCGCCCGCAGCCGCACTTCGGCAGCAATCCGCTCGCTGCTGAAACTTACGCCGAAAACCGCCCGACTGGTCCGCGCGGACGGGACGGAACTGGATGTGCCCGTCGAACACCTCGCGCCGGGTGACGTCCTTCGCGTCCGCCCCGGCGAACGCGTACCGGTCGATGGCGCCGTCACTGACGGCTTCAGCTCGGTTGATGAATCGCTCGTCACCGGCGAGCCAATTCCAGCCGAAAAAGTCGCCGGCAGCCGCGTCACCGGCGGCACCGTGAACGGCACCGGCAGCTTCATAATGCGCGCCGAGCGCGTAGGTAGCGAGACGCTGCTCGCTCAAATCGTGCGCATGGTCAGCGAAGCGCAGCGCAGCCGCGCGCCGGTGCAGAAACTGGCGGACAAAGTCGCCTCGTACTTCGTTCCCGCGGTTGTGCTCTGCTCCGTACTAACGTTCATCGTCTGGTCGCTCGTCGGCCCTGCGCCACGCATGGCTCACGCGCTGCTCAATGCGGTCGCGGTGCTGATCATCGCCTGCCCGTGCGCGCTCGGATTGGCCACTCCCATGGCCATCATGGTCGGCACTGGCCGCGGCGCGCTCGCGGGCGTGCTGGTGAAAAACGCTGAAGCGCTCGAAATTCTCGGCAAAGTCGATACCTTGGTGGTCGATAAGACCGGCACGCTTACCGAAGGCCGCCCTCGCGTCGCGGCGATCGTCGCCGCTCCCGGCACCTACGAAACCCAGATCCTCCTCATCGCCGCCGCTCTCGAACGCGCCAGCGAGCATCCGCTCGCGGCTGCCATCCTCGCCACAGCCGAGGAGCGCCAGATTCCGGTCGCCGAAACCAAGAACTTTCGCTCGCGCACAGGAAAGGGCATCACGGGAATCGTCGATGGCCGCCCAGCGGCGCTCGGCAATCGCGCCCTGCTCGCTGAATTCAAAATCGATGCAGGCGATCTTGATTCGCGTGCCCAAGCTCTCGAATCCGAGGGCCAGACTGTCGTGTTCGTCGTTGCCGATGGTAAGCTCGCCGGAATCATCGGCGTCTCCGATCCAATCAAATCGACCACGCTCGGTGCTATCAAGGATCTCCATCACCAAAAAATCCACATCGTGATGATTACGGGCGACAGCCGCGCCGCTGCCGAATCTGTTGCACGCAGGCTGGACATCGACGAAGTGAATGCCGGGGTCTTGCCGGATCAAAAGGGCGCCATCATTAAACGGCTTCAGTCCGAAGGTCACATTGTTGCCATGGCAGGTGACGGCGTGAACGACGCTCCGGCTCTCGCGCAAGCAAACGTCGGCATCGCCATGGGTACCGGCACGGACGTAGCCATCGAAAGCGCCGGGATTACGCTGCTTCAAGGCGATCTGCGCGGCATCGTTCGCGCGCGCGCGCTGAGCCGCGCCACGATGCGCAACATTCGCCAGAATCTCTTCTTCGCCTTCATCTACAATTCCGTGGGCGTTCCGCTCGCAGCGGGCGTGCTGTACCCGTTCTTTGGCTTGCTGCTCAGCCCCATTATCGCCAGCGCCGCGATGACGTTCAGTTCCGTCTCCGTAATCACCAACGCCCTGCGCCTCCGCCGCCTCCAGTTGTAGCCGCTGCAAAGCTGGCTCGGGCAACCGTCTCTCGTGTTGCGGCGTTTGCTATAATCCCGGGCATGACCTTCATGACCATCACCTACGAGCTTCAGGAGAAGCTGAAGCCTGAGCAGTACCGCGCGCTGGGCCGTTTCGCGAATACCTACGGCTTGCAGAAATTCCGCTTCGACGAGACGACCAACTACCTGCATTTCGATTATGACGCGTCGCGGCTCCGCGAAGACGTGGTCGAACACATCCTCCGTGAAGCGCGCATTCCCGTGCTGCGCCGCGTCCCTGCGGCCTGAGGCTCTCCCTTTGTCAGCCGTGTTATGATTGATGGTTGGGGCGATGTAGGTTTTCGGTTCTAGAGGAGCTTCCCGTTGCCGTTGTACGAATACAAGTGCGTGAAATGCGGCCGTCGTTTCGAGAAAATCGAGAGCTTTGACGCGCCGGAAACGAAGAAATGCCCGAAGTGCGGCGCCAAGGCCGAGCGCCAGATGGGCGCGCCCGCTATCCAGTTCAAGGGCACCGGCTGGTATGTGACCGATTACGCTGGGAAAAAACCGGGTGGCTCTTCGAACGAGAAGTCCGGAGATGGTGCTTCGGAAAAGTCATCCGAGAAATCGTCCGAAAAACCGGCAGAGTCCAAATCCGCCCCGTCGAAATCCGAAAGCTCCATCACCAAGAAAAAGAAGTAATCCCTCATCTCCCTTCGCGCGGAATCGCTTCTGAGGCGCCGCCGGACGGCCGTTAGGCCTCAAGCTCGCGAAACGGCATTCAATCGCTCTGAAGCCTTTGTGAAGTTTCACACGCCCATCGTACGCAGCGTCCTGACCCTTCAATTAAAGCGATAATGGCCGTTTTCGGCGAAATCCGCGCCGGACGGTCTTACATCCGGTCCACCGAACACGAGTCTGCCGTCCCGGGGAGACCGACAGTGGCAGGGAGCACGCCCCGACGGCCCGCTATAGCTTCAGTTTCCGCAAATATTCGCGAAAGTCCTTCCCAAGCTTCGGATCCTGCAAACCGATTTCCACGGTTGCCTGCAAAAATCCGAGCTTGTCTCCCGCGTCGTGCGTGCGGCCCTGAAAGACGGTGGCATATAGCTTGCCCTCCGCGGCCAGCCGGCAAAGGCCATCCGTCAACTGAATTTCGCCTCCAGCGCCTGGCTTGGTTTCCGCCAAATAATCGAAAATCTCCGGCGGCAGCACGTATCGGCCGGTGATTCCCAAATCCGAAGGCGCTTTATCGGCGCTGGGCTTTTCCACTAAGTTTTTGACGTGCAACAGCCGGTCATGCCACGTGGACTTTTCCGCCCCGCCCGGAGCTGTCACCTGCGCTGCGTCGATGATCCCGTAAAAGTGCAGCCGCTCGCGCGGCACGCGTTCCACGTGAATCGCTCCCGCACCTCCCGTGGCAGCGCAGATTTCGACCAGTTCGCGCGTGGCGGGCACCGCGGAGCTGGGGTCCCCAGCGTGGGACGCTGTTGCGCGCGAAGGGGCGCCAGAATCCATGATCACGTCGCCCAGCAGCACGGCGAACGGTTCGTCTCCCACCAGTTCCGCCGCGCACAGCACGGCGTGCCCAAGCCCCAGCGCCACGCTTTGTCGCGTGTAGCTGAAGTGCAGGTCGCCGCCGATTTCGCGCACCGTGCGCGCGCTTTCGGATTTTCCCCGCTCCTCAAGAAAATTCTCCAGCTCGGGAGCAAGATCGAAATGGTCTTCGATCGCGCTTTTGTGCCGCCCGGTCACGAAAATAATGTGCTCGATTCCCGAAGCGATGCACTCCTCCACCGCGTATTGAATCAGCGGCTTATCCACGACGGTCAGCATCTCTTTGGGAATCGCCTTGGTGGCGGGCAAAAATCGTGTCCCGAGCCCGGCCACCGGCAGCACGGCTTTACGCACTTTTCTGGATTTTGTCGTCATGTTGGGAAGCGTGCCTCCGGCGAGATGAAGTTGAGTGAAACTCAGGCGGGACCACCAGGTACAGCGCCCCCCGGCGCAATGCCCCGCGCAGCCGAGAGGGCGGGACGCAGCGCACCTCCATGGTTATGCTAGCATAGACTTTTTCAACTACGGGTAAGCTTCCGACATGAGCATGGCGCCAGACGAACATCTGATTCTAGGCATCGAGTCTTCATGCGACGAAACGGCGGCCGCCGTTGTCGCCGGCGGCGTGAAAATTCTCTCAAGCGTAGTCGCCTCGCAGATCGATATTCACCGCAAATATGGCGGCGTTGTGCCGGAGCTTGCTTCGCGCGAACATCTTCGGCGGATCGTTCCGGTGGTCCGGGAAGCGACGGAACAAGCAAAAATTAAATTGCAGGACGTGGATGCCATCGCCGTGACCAGCGGGCCGGGTCTCATCGGCGCTCTGCTTGTTGGCGTCACCTACGGAAAAGTGCTGGCTCAGGCGCTCGGCAAGCCGCTCGTCGCCGTGAATCATTTGGAAGGCCACGTCCACGCGGTGCTGCTTGAAGCGCACGCCGCGGGACGCCAGCCGGAACTTCCCGCCGTCTGCCTGATCGTCTCGGGCGGGCACACGATTCTTTACGACGTGCGCGCGGAATCGAGCAACGGCGCGCGGCGCTTTTCTTACGCGCGTATCGGCGGAACTCGCGATGATGCCGCTGGCGAGGCGTACGACAAAGTGGCGCGGATGCTCGCGCTCGGCTATCCCGGCGGGCCGATCATCGACCGGCTCGCGCCTCACGGCAATCCGCGCGCCGTGCGTTTTGGCAGCGCGAAAATGAGCAGCGGCAATCCGCACGATTTCAGCTTCAGCGGGATAAAGACCGCGGTCCTTTATCATCTTCGTCGCAACCCGCACCTCGAACCCGAAATCGAAGCGCGCCGACAAGCGCTGGCGCGCGGCGAACGCGGCGCCGATCAGTTGCGCGCGCTCTCCAGCGCCGAGACGCTCGACTTGATCGCCAGCTTCCAGCGCGCCGTGGTCGAAGATCTCGTCACGCGCACTCTGGCCGCCGCCTCTGAACGCGGCGTGCGAACCGTGCTCGTTTCCGGCGGAGTGGCCGCCAACAGCGAATTGCGCGGCACGTTCGAATCCGAATCGGCTGCGCGCGGAATGAAAGCGTTCTTTCCTAGTCGCGCGCTTTCCACCGACAACGCGGCGATGATTGCCGCCGCCGGCTACGCGCGTTTCCTGGCTGGCGAACGCGCCGACATGCTGCTCGATCCCTCCGCCAACCTGCCGCTCGCGTAAATTCGCGATATGACGGAAATCCTGGGCGTCGTAGAATCGCCGATGCTAAAGGTGCGACTCAACACCAAAGGTGCCGCGTGAATTCTGAGTCGAATGTTCCGGACGTAGCTCCCGATCCAGCCTCGCCGCAATCGGAACCGCCGGCTTCGCGTTCGTCTGGCGTCCGCGCGCTTTTCGTCGGCCCGAACGGACTTCGTTCCGGCTGGCGCTTCGTGATTTTCGTAATTCTGTTCGAAGTGTTTTCTTCCGTTGCTCTCTTTGCTCTCCTACACATTCCGGCTTTCGCCAGGCTCAGGAAAGAAGCGTTGGCCGGAACGTTGACGCCTGGCTATCTCGTCATCTTTGAAATCGCGCAGTTTGGCACGGCACTGCTGGCTGCCGCGATCATGTGCCGGACCGAAAAAGCCAATTTTGGTTCTTACGGACTTCCTCTGCGCAACGCATTCGGAAAATATTTTTGGACTGGCATTATATGGGGACTCGCGTTCGAAACTTTCGAGATACTCTCCATCAAGGCGCTGGGTGGATTCAGCTTTGGCGGGCTGGCCATCGCGGGTCCGACGCTGGTCAAGTACGCCGCGGTTTGGGCCGCGGCTTTCATCCTTGTCGGCTGCGCGGAAGAGTTCGTGTTTCGCGGCTACGCTCAGTTCACGCTCTCCACTGGAATCGGATTCTGGCCCGCGGCGATTTTGCTTTCCGCGGCTTTCGGCGGGGCGCATCTGTTCAATTCCGGCGAAGATTGGGTGGGGGCGGCATCGGTTTTTGTGTTTGGCCTATTTGCATGCCTCACGCTGCGGCGCACCGGAAGCCTCTGGTTCGCCGTTGGATTCCACGCGGCTAGCGACTACGCCGAAAGCTTCATCTACTCGGTGCCCGATAGCGGCACTCTGGCCACCGGGCATCTGCTCCACGCAAGCTTTCATGGTCCTGCGTGGCTCACCGGCGGCACGGTAGGACCGGAAGGAAGTATTTTCGACTTCGTTACGTTCGCGCTTGCGTTTCTCATTTTCGCTTGGTTGTTCCGTCGGAAACGAAGTGAATTGCGCGATTCCTCCCAAGCCGCATCTCAAACCGCGAATTCGTAACGTCATTTCGATTGAAGCGGCCGGTGCTACACTCGCGCGTGGAGAAGCCAGATGGCCAAAACTGGCATAACCATCAAAATTCCGAATTTCCCTGATGTTTTCATTGAGCGGGTCGTCACGGATTACAACGGCACTCTCTCGCAAGCCGGCAAGCTCGGCCCCGGCGCCGTCGAGCGATTGCGGCGACTGCACGAGATCGTCGACATCGATGTGATCACTTCAGACACATTTGGCACCGCCGCCGCGGAACTCGATCTCGCCGGTCTGCATCCACTTCTTTTGCCCGCAGGATCGCGTCACGATGAAGCGAAAGCAGCACACGTCAGCGCGCATGACGCCGCGCACATCGCCGCGTTTGGCAACGGCAACAACGACGCGTCGATGCTCAAAGCGGTGAAGGACGCGGGGGGCCTTGCCATCGTTGTGGACAACGGCGAAGGCTGCTCGGTCCAGACGCTCCAAAACGCCGAAATCTTCGTCGTCGGTATCGTCAACGCCCTCGACTTACTCCTCGACGTCCGGCGCTGCACCGCCACCCTGCGGCGCTAGTTGCTACGAACCAACAGACCATCCAAATAACTGACATCCAGTTTCTAACTGCCGATCGCTGCGGTCGCGTCTGAATCTTTGGACCACCTGATTCATCTCCCGAAGGATTCTGCGCGTATACTGCACCACGGACGGAATTGCTTCACTTGGGAGGTGCCATATGCGCGGGAAACCAGCGGTTAAACTGTACGCAAGGTGTTCAGTCGTTCTAACAAGCACGCTGGCATTCGTGGCGCTGCTGGCGCTTGCAGCGGCACCCGCACTGGCGCAAAATTCAGCCAATCCCCCCGCTGGAGAACTGCCTGGCGAACCGCCCCCTCATCCCACGCGCGTCACCATCAACGGCAACTCCATGGCCGCTCGCGTCACCGCAATCGTTCCGCCGGCCTACCCGAAAGTTTTGCAGGATACGCACGTCTCCGGCACTGTGATCCTGCGCGCCGTAATCGAGAAGGACGGCTCAGTGCAGACACTCGCGCCACTTTCCGGCCCGCAGCAACTCTACCGCGTCGCGATGGATGCCGTGAAGCAATGGCGCTATCAGCCTACGGTCGTCGAAGGCGTACCAGTGGAAGTCTCCACCACCATCAGCATTAATTTCACACCTGGCCACTCGCCGCGCTACGAGCAGCAGGGCGCCGCGATGCCGCAGACCGCCGAAGCTATGGATCCGCAGTTGCGCACCGATATTTTGCGTCTGATCGCAGCAACGCACCTGAAAGAGACCATGCGCGATTACGGCCGCCAAATGATGGAGACCATGCGTCCTTCGATCGAGGATTCCCTGCCTGAGACAGCCAACCGCAAGCAGATCATGAGCGAAGTAGAGCGGAAAATGATGGCCGCGTTGCAATCCGATGCCGCCACCGATCAAGTGATCATGGTGTACGCGAGATATCTTTCCGACGAGGACGTGAAGGGCGCCGCCGCATTCTACGAGTCACCCGCCGGCCAGCGATTCAATTCCGTTTCCACGCAAATGGAAGACGATCTCTCGCAGTCCGGCGAGCAATTCGCGATGCAAAATCTGGACTTAATTCTGAAAGGCCTGTGCGCCACCCATCCCGAGCTTCGCGGCAAAGCCGACTTTTGCCAACAAGACTCGCACCAGCACAGCGCGTTCGAGCAGCCGCATCCGTCAACGGCACAGGCACCCACGAGTGCAACGAGCGGAAACTGACTGAAAGCTTTCTTGATTTTTGGGCGAACAAACGGCGAATAACTTAAGCAGCACAACCTGCAAGGTGCATGCCACAAAAAGCTGCCTTAAATGACCTTTACGAGGCCAAAAATCGCCAATTAGTGGTGGAAAGTGATCCCCAAGCCAGTGGATAAAATCACGTCGTTCGCTTTCGTCCCGGGAATCGGCGGGTTCGAAACGTACAAGTCATTGAAGCTGACTTGCCACGAAAGCCAGCTCGCCAATCTCGTGTTGGCGTCGGCGATTAAGGTGAACCGGTATTGGCCCGCGTCGCTGAGGTTGGGATAAAAGAAAAAGTGCTCGTCCATGGAAGTTAGTCTGCTGAATTTGTGCGTGAAGTCCTCGCCTGTTGTTACCGCAATCAGATTTCGATTTAGCGAGAGCCCCGGCGAAAGTGTAGCTGTTCCGCTATAGGATTCACGCGTATAGTTCAGGCCGGCCTCCGCATCAAAAGTGGTTTTCGGAGTATTGATTAGGTTCCAGCCAAGGCCCGCGCTGTAAATCTGCCGCAGATCCAGCCCTTGCAGTTGGTCGTGAACAAAATTGGCGCTTACAAATGCAAAAAGTTTGCCGACGAGGTCTCGGTGGTACAGGGCGCCGCCCAGTATCGCATCGGCGGTCACCGTGCTGGCGGGCGTACTGGTCGAGTATACCGACGATTCTGAAAGACCAATCAGGTCGTTCAGAGTTTTGCGCGTCAGCGCAAAAGAAGTGGTCAAGTTTGTCGTGTCACTATTGCCACGCGCGAGTGTCAGCCCCAACGCCGCGTCCCCGAGCCAATTCCGCGTGAACGGCGGGTGCAAGCTCGCCTGGTATTTCGCCTCTTCCCCGGCCGAGCGCACCGCGGTCACTTGCGCCAGCTGCACATTTACATCTCCGGAGGAAGTGTGAACCACGAGAGTGTCGCCCATCTTATTAGCTATCGTTCCGTTCACGGTTGTTTCGCTCGAAGTAGTCACGTAGACAGCCGCCGCCGTCGTAATTTGCGTCACGTCGGACCACTTCACGCTGATCTGCCCTTCGTAGGGAGTCTTGATCGCCAGGGTCTTGCCATCGGCGCTCACGAAAGTCCCCGTCACGTGATCTCCGTTCTGCAGCACGATGGTATCCGCTGCCGCCGCGAAAGCGGTGGCGAAGATCAGCACAGCAAGCATGATGAAACCGGCACGCAATCTCATGAAGTTCTCCTCAGCAATGAAGATGAATGTGAATGTGAACGCTTTACGATTGTCGGGTCGCCATGGTCGAACCTAGGCCAGGTGTCTTTAAGTGCCCCGGGAATTGCCTAGGAAAGATTGGATGTGCCGAGCAGCCAATCCGTGCCAGCATAATTCGCGGATCGACGGCACTCATTGTAATCAATTTCGCGCGCGCCCGGAGCATCTTCCGCGCTGCTCCGGGCGTTAATGCCGAGCCTGCCGCGCATGATACAATCCGTGCGCTTGATGCCGCATTCCCGCTGATGAACGCAGTCTCCCATTCCTCCCAGTTCGCCGCACGCGCTTGTCCGCTCTGCGGATCGATGGGCGATCGCAAATCCGTTCTACGCCGCGATCCGTGGGAAATCGTCGAATGCGCCGCGTGCGGCATGATTTTCATTGGCGCTGAAATTCCCTACCACGTACAGGCCGTAGAACACGATTGGGAAGAAGAGTGGCGCAAAGAAACGGTTCTCCGCAAAAGCGAGCAGCCGGTGATGGTCTTTCTTTCACGCGTTACGCGCCCGCTGCTGCCGCATACCCACGCGCGCTTGCTTTCGCAAACGCTCCATTATGTGCGGTCGGGAAAGCTCGTCGATTTCGGTTGCAGCGACGCGGGCTTCCTGCTGCGCGCTCAAAAATATTTTCAGGTGACGGGAATCGACCTGAGCCCGCGTAGCGTGGAAATCGCCCGCCGCCGCGTGGGCGCGGAGAAGATTTTAGAAGGACCTGTAACTGAAGTCGCGGAACGCAGGTTGCCGCCGAACGAGTTCGACGTGGTCACGCAGCTCGGTTTTATCGAGCACGACTGGCAGCCACAATCAGCGTTACGCGCCGCTCACCGCGTCCTGAAACCCGGCGGGCTCACCGTAATCAAAACGCCGAATTATGCCAGCTGGAATCGCTCCATGCGCGGTGAAAAGTGGTGCGGATTCCGCTTTCCCGCGCACGTGAACTATTTCACGCCCGAAACGCTCGCAAGGATGCTCTGCCAGTGCGGATTCGAGCCGCTTCGTCGCCCCATTTTGGACCGTATGCCCACCAGCGATTCTCTCTGGATGGCGGCGCGGAAATCGGCATAAATCGCTGTGGTGGTTATCCGGCGTGGCTCGGTGGAAAAGGCAGGACCTGAGGCCTGAGGCGCGCGGCAAGCGTGCTGCTATCGAAACAACTGCTCCAGCGTTCCTATGGGTAGGAAGAGTCGCCGCTCAATACTAGGAAGTTCGAGAAAGCCGTATTTCTTATATAACGAAAAAGCGGCGGAATCTTTGGCATCGACGATGATGCCGGTTGAAGCCAGTTCCCTGCCGTGGGCGAGGGCCCGGTTGAGTGCATCCATCAACAGCATCGCGCCGAGTCCCTGGCCTCGAAATGCCGAGCTTACGGCCAAGCGCCCGAAAAGAGTTGCCGGGACGACCGGGTATCTGGGCAATTTTTTCGCAACCTCGGGCGGCACTAAGTCTAATTGGACGGCGTATTGCGATAGCGTGTAGTAGCCGGCGATCGTTCCTCCGTCTGGTGTGATTACAAATGGAACTGCCGCACGTTTCCTGAGATCTTGTCCGGCTTGTTTTTGAAGGTAGATGTCGAGGGCCTGGACGCCACAAGAAAAAGCCGCACGGTCGTGCTTTGGACCGAGCGGCTCGATAACGAAGGGCGGCTTTTCCGTTTCGCCTGGCAATTAGCGTCCGGTTTTTCCCACGTACTCATTTTTCGAGTATCGAAGAGCTGCTTTCCGGGCGGCTCGATTGGGCGGCGGCGGGCGCAAGACGGCATTCACAAAAGCGTCGCGAGCCTCGTCTTGAAGGACGAGAATCTCGAAGTCTTTGATCGTTTCCGCCGCAGCTTGCTGAGCGCTGGAAACGATGAACTCCGTAACGGAAGAGCCGCGCAGGGCCGCGGCGCGGGCGATCAATCGTTTCTGCTCGGGAGTTACCCGGGCTTCCAAGCGGTCGGCCTTGAGCGGCCGGCGGCCGGTTTTTGCTGTGCGCGGCATGGATCCTCTGCACAACGATCGTACGGCAAGTCGCCGTACGTGTCAATCAGAGGTGTGCCGCCCCTCGCGGGGCTCAGAGTTTTTTTGCCTTTCTACTGTTCCCACGGCTCACGCCGTGGGCCAGAATCTAGCGCACAGCACCTGACCACGATGTAGGGCGCTAGCTTAGTGCGCAGTTCACTGGAAGTGCGGCATCACTTCGTTGGCGAAGAGTTCGAGGGAGTGGACGCTTTCTTCGTGGGTGAGGTTGCCGTAGGCGAAGCGGGCCACGAAATAATTAGCGCCCGATTCCTCGATTTGGCGTTCAATTTTTTCGCGAACGGTTGCGGGCGTTCCGGTAACCAGCGCCTCTTCCCTGCTGCGCGTCACGTTCGCCAGGCCGATGGGGTTGGCGTCGAATTTCTTCCATAAGTATTCGAGGCTGGCGAAAAACTTGTCGAATCCGATCCGCCCGCGCTCTTCGGCTTTGGCATCCGTTTCCGCGACGTAGATATGCCGCGTGATCCCGGCATGAGGCATTTTCTTGGCGCTGCCGCCGTGGATTTTCTGCCATTCGTCTTTGTATCGCTGAATGGGAACGCGCGCGTCCTTTGCTCGCTGCAGGGATACGATGTTCGCGTTCTCGCAAGCGGCGCGAGCAGCGGTTTCCGGGTTGGCGGTCCCGTACCACACCGGAGGGTGCGGCTGCTGCAGTGGGTGCATCTCCATGGGCACATTCGAAAAATTGAAATAGGTGCCGTGGTAATCGAGCACGTCCTGCGTCAGCGCCGCCATCAGCACTTCGACCGATTCCTTGTAGATTGCGGGAGTTTCCTTGGGATCGATCCCGTAAAACCCCAGCTCGTAGGGCGACACGCCGCGCCCCAACCCAATTTCGATGCGACCCTTGGTCAGGTGGTCCATCATGCAGATTTCCGCTGCCAAGCGCAGCGGGTTGTAGAGCGTGGCGATGAGCACCAGCGGCGCGAAATGAATCTTTTGTGTGATGCGCGAAGCCGCCGCAAGAAAGATTAGCGGCGAAGGCGCCAGGCCCAGGGGCGTAAAGTGATGCTCGGTGATGTGAAACGTGGAGAAGCCGTGCTTCTCGTAGAGTTTCACCAGCTCCAGGCGGCTGTCATAGGTCGCGTGGATCGTCGTGTTGTCTTGCCGGTCCACGTGGTCCACCGCGCCAAATTCGAGTTTCATCTCTCCGGCTCCTTACGCCCGATGCTCGCGCCTTCAGCGGAAGATGTTGCGAAACAGGCTGACGGCTAGACCGGCGTCCACCCAATTACGTCGGAGTGCGGTGAGAATGTACTCTCGTGGTTGGGCCTTGGCAATTGCCACGTGCGACTTGGGAATGCGATTGAACTTCGACTTTCGCGTCCATCTGCGATTGTGCCGCCCCGCCGAGCGCGAGCATGCCCTACTCGCTTCCGGTTGCCCTCAAAGCAAGTCCGCCGCCGCACGAACTTGTGCCGCGCCAATGAGTGCTATACTTTCGGATCGACGTCGAATTGGCTGAACGGAGCGCCAAGGTGGGCATCCAACTGCAAGAAGTTTGGGACTGGGCGAGGCGCCGCAAAGTCTTCGCTTCTCTCCTGGTGGCTTGCACGCTGGGCATTGGCATCCTGATCGGTACCGTGATTCCCGGGCACACTCTGGCTACGCACGCACAGGCGTCCAGCGGGGCTGAATTGATCTCCATCCCGCAGCCGGTGGCGCTCTCGAACATCTTTTCGTCAATTTCAAAAAAACTCGAGCCCGCGGTCGTCAACGTCTCCACCACGGAGGTGATCGAGCGTCCCAAGCGAGATAAGGATTCTCACGATCTCGGAAGTATGCCGCTCGGTGATTTTTTCGATCGCTTTTTTAACTCGCCCGATGATGCTCCGGACGCGGAACGCAGCCTCGGCTCCGGCGTAATCGTCGATCCGAAGGGCTTCATCCTTACGAACAATCATGTGATCGACGGCGCCACAAAAATCCAGGTGAGCCTCGACGGCGACCCCGTGCATTACAACGCTCGTGTGATTGGCTTCGATAAGGATACCGATCTCGCCGTGATCAAGATCAACGCGGCGCACGAATTGCCCGTCGCCAAACTAGGCAATTCGGACGGGGTGCAAGTTGGCGACTGGGTGCTGGCCTTCGGCAGCCCCTTTGGCTTGAATTCCACGGTCACCGCCGGAATCGTCAGCGCGAAAGACCGCGCCGCCGGTACTCAATTTCAGCGCTTCATCCAAACAGATGCGGCCATCAATCCCGGCAATTCGGGCGGCCCGCTGGTGAGCATGAATGGCGACGTGATCGGCATCAACACCGCCATTTACACCGGCAGCCAAAGCTTTGAGGGCGTCGGCTTTGCTCTGCCGTCGAACACCGCGATCAACGTCTACAACCAACTGATCAGCCATGGCAGAGTCACGCGCGGCTCGATCGGCATTAAATTTCAGGAAAACAACAGCGATACTCCAATTCTGATGAAGGAGTTGGGCGCCCCATATGGAATCGTGATCGAATGGGTGTCCCCCGGCAGCCCGGCTGACAAAGCGGGCATTAAGCCCGGCGATGTGATCACTACCGTGGACGGCAAGCCCGTACGCAATGGCACCGATCTGGTCAATCCGATCGCGCAGACTCCCATCGGCCGCGACGTAAAAATACAGTACGTCCGCAACAAGGAAACAAAGGAAGTCTCCCTGCCGGTTGCCGACCGCGATAAGCTCTTTCCCGAAACCGCCCAGGACTCCGATCAACACCTCGATCAGCCGCAAGAGCCCGGCCAATTCGGGCTCCACGTGGAGCAATTAACTCCGGTGCTTTCTCAGAAACTGGGCATTGGCAAGCTGACCGGCGTGATCGTCACGGAGGTGGAGCCCGCCAGCTTTGCCGAGGACACTGGCTTCTCGCGCGGCGATGTGATCGTGGAGATCAACCAAGCACCGATCTCCTCAATGGCCGATTACCAGGCGCAGATCTCCAAGCTAAAGGTTGGAGACGACGTGCTTTTCAAGGTCGAGCGCCGCGATTCCGGCGGCGCGCTCACAGTGTTCCTGGCGGGCCAGATTCCGCCGTCTCAGTGATGTTTGGCGGACTCGTCTGCGAACAGGTTGCTTGATAGGTCTCGCCGGGTACCGCGCTTGTTGAGTTGAGGCTGCGGATGCTGATAATGAATCCAACGGCGGTTCTTGCGAGCAGCTAAACCCTAAGATGGAGCGTCGTTCGAGGTGAACTCAAAAATGCGGCAAACGGCGCGCTGGATCACAATCATCGCATCGCTCGGCTTAGCCTGCGCCGGCTCGGCCTGCGGAGTTCGGGCCGCCACTAGCACAAAGCCGGCCATTCATCGTTCGCACGAGCGCCGCGTTCGTGAGCGTAGCGCTCACGCCAGCTACCGGCCCACGCGCTATGCGCGACAATCGAGTTCGACAAATTCGCACGGCACGCACCGGAAAACTAAGAAAGCGCACCATTACACGCATCGTCGCTATTCGCGCCGCCGGTATCACCATCGTGTAGTGCTTCCCAAGGCGCCCAGCCCGGAGCGCATCACCCAGATTCAGACTGCCTTGGCGCGCGGAGGCTATTACAACGGCGATCCGACTGGCAGATGGGACTCGGGCACCGTCGCAGCCGTCCAGAAATTCCAGTCCGCCAACAATATTGACGCGACCGGCAAACTCGACGCGCCTACGCTGCAAAAATTGGGATTGGGTTCGGATATAGCTGGAGTGGCCGCGCCGAAGACGGTAGTTCCGAAGGTCTGCTGCACCACTACCGCCCCGGCGCCAGCTCCCATCGCGCCGCCGAAACCCGCCGGTTTAGCGAACCCTGCGCCAGTCGCTGATGGTGCGCAGCCGGTCGCTACTACGTCTGGGAATGCGCAGAACTCCGTTGCGGTAACGAGCGCATCGTCCACGACCGCAGTCACGCCCGCTGCGGCATCGACGGGCGGAGCCTCCGGCACCTCTGGTCCCGCATCTGCCACAAAACCTGCGGCCGCGCAGCGCTAGCCACTAACTCTATCGACACTCGCGGTTCTGCGGAGCGCAAGACCTTTCTCGTCCAAAGCCAAGGCCGATGACCGGCCGCGATTCGGGGCTACACCGCCTGCGGATCCCCCGGGTGCCTCTTCTCTTCCATCTTGAAGAGAAACCACAGGCCGCCGCCGACCAGCACGATTGTGAGCGCCGCGCAAATGGCCAGGACGCGCGCGATGATGGCGTGATATTTCCCGGTGTCCGGATCGTACGTGCAGCAGAACAGCAAGACCTGGTCGACCACCGATCCAATCTTTTCTTTCGACGATTGCACCAGCGCCAGCCGCAGATCCTCAGGCGCGTACTTGATCCCGTAAAAATATTGCGCCACTTTGCCTTCGGGCGTCAGCACCACGATGCCGGCAGCATGCGCGTACTGATCCAGTTGCGGAATATATTTAAAGTGGAAACCCACGGCATCCGCCACGAGCTTAATTTGCGGCGCCGTCCCGGTAAGAAAATGCCAGCCCGATGCAGCCGCCGGATCGCCATATATGCCGACGTACGTTTTCTTCTCCTTGGCCGCCAGAGCCGGACCTTCTTTCGGATTGATGCTGAGCGTGACCACCTGATATTGCCGGCCAATGCGGAAGCTGATCTTCTTGAATGACTCGTCCGCGCCATGCAGCACTTCCGGGCAGAGCAACGGGCATCTGTAATATGCCAGGATCAACACTACCGGCTGTTTGCCAAAATAATCGCTTAGCGTTACGGTGTTGCCGCTCGAATCCACGAAGTTCGCATCCAGCGGCACCTGCGCGCCTAGGTTCTGATTGAAATTCACGCCCTGCAAGATATTTGGCAATTGTCCAAGGTTTGCCGCTGCTCCGGCCGAGTCAGACGCGCCAGCAACGCTCTCTTGCCCGTAGGTGGTCGTGCTAATCGCCATCATTGCCAGTATGAGTGCGCAAATCAGCGGCAGTTTCTTTGCCATCTGCAAACACGCTTGCGTCAAGTTCACCTCCTCAAAATCCATAAGACGGCGGCAGCCGTGCTGCACGCTCCCCGCTTATCCCGGTTAGCTGAGAACTCGCCATGCCATGCCAGCTATAGGTGCGGACGGTCTCTCGACTGAGTTCGACCGTTCGATTGCGGGGTACAGGGAAATCGGTTCACGTTCAAGGAGTTTAGCAACATTTCGCATCGGCGGCAGTGCGAGATTGAAATTGCCTATTCTCCGCAAAGTGATCGTGTGAATTTTCCCGTTGCGATTTCACGCCAGCCCGTTCGCGGCGCGTTTCGTTGACGCTCCCGCTTCCTCCTTGCTACCCTGAACTTGCACCATTCGACCGTAAAACCGCATCCAATTCCCGGTTCTATCCGTTAGCCGCGATTCAAAGGGGGTTCTGCCATGGCCACCGCTTTTGCTCCTCGCGTTTACAAGAATTTCATTGGCGGCGAATGGGTCGAGCCTCGCAGCGGCAAAAGCATGGAGAATCGCAATCCTGCCAATCGCGACGAACTCGTCGGCACATTCCCCGCTTCCAATGCTGAGGACGTCGCAAGCGCGGTGAGCGCCGCGAGCGATGCTTTCCGCTCCTGGAGCCTCACTCCCGCCCCCAAGCGCGCCGAAATTCTGTTCCGCGCCGCCGAAATTCTTCTCCGTCGCAAAGAAGAATTCGCGCGCGACATGACTCGCGAAATGGGTAAGGTGCTGGCCGAAACGCGCGGCGACGTGCAGGAAGCCATCGACATGACCTACCTGATGGCCGGTGAAGGCCGTCGCCTGTTCGGCCACACCACACCCTCCGAACTGCCCAACAAAACCGCCAGTTCGGTGCGCGTCCCGGCCGGGGTCGCCGGACTCATCACGCCATGGAATTTCCCCATGGCCATTCCTTCGTGGAAGTGCATGCCGGCGCTGGTCTGCGGCAATACCGCCGTGCTCAAGCCCGCCGAAGATACGCCTCTTTCCACCTTCAATCTGGTGCAGGCGCTCGATGACGCCGGCCTGCCCGAGGGCGTTCTCAACGTCGTTTTTGGCGATGGTCCAGACGCCGGAGCGCCGATCCTCAAGAGTCCCGAGGTCGATCTAGTCAGCTTCACCGGCTCGACGGAAGTGGGCCGCATCGTCAGTGAAGCCTGCGCGCCCAGCTTCAAGAAGTGCCATCTGGAAATGGGCGGCAAGAACATCATCATCGTGATGGACGACGCGAATCTGGATTTGGCCATCGACGGCGCTCTCTGGGGCGGTTTCGGCACCACCGGGCAGCGCTGCACCGCCGCCAGCCGCGTCGCCGTGCAGAAGGGCGTGTACCGGCAATTCGCGGAAAAATTCATCGCCCGCGCGAAAGCGCTGAAAGTTGGAGACGGCCTCGATCCCGATACTCAGATGGGTCCGTGCATCAACGAGCAGCAATTGAATACAGTGATGAAATACGTTCAGATTGGGCAGGACGAACGCGCCAAGCTATCCACTGGCGGCCACCGGCTCGAAGATCCAGCGCACGCCAAGGGCTGGTTCCACGAGCCCACTGTGTTCACCGATTGCGATCCAAACATGCGCATATGCCAGGAAGAAATTTTCGGCCCGGTCGTCTCACTAATACCGTTCGATTCTTTCGACGATGCGCTTGCCATCGCCAATGGCGTGAAGTACGGCCTCTCCGCGTCGATTTACACGCGCAATATCAACGAAGCGCTGCGCGCCCAGCGCGATCTCGAAACCGGCATCGTGTACGTCAACGCGCCCACGATCGGCGCTGAAGTGCATCTGCCGTTCGGGGGCACCAAGAACACCGGCAATGGCCACCGCGAATCCGGCACCGCCGCGCTCGATTTCTACTCTGACTGGAAAACCCTGTACATTGATTTTTCCGACCGACTCCAGCGCGCCCAAATCGACTGATGCCGCCGTGCGATTCGTAAGCGTGTCGAAAATCCCAAAACCCGATGATTGGCGGCCAGCATTCGAACTCAGCTCCAGCTTTTTTTTGCCGCGGACGGACACGAGAAAACGCATCCGGCTCTTTCGGGTGCCCCGTCCTTCGCGAATTCCGCTAAGGACGCGGACGCTTTCTGGTGCTATTGCGCCGTCATTTAGAGCGAAAACTCGTGCTCCTGCATCTTTGAAAATTTGCCCTCGGCCTGGGCGAGGCCCTGGCGTATCGCGGAGAAGATCACCTCAACGTCCGCCTCGGTGTGCCTATATCCGGTGCCGGAGGTGTTGCCCAGAAGCCGCAGAAATCTCAAAATCAACCTCGTGCGTCGGGTAGCGACCCGCCGAAAGCGCTCCTCCGGCGTCTCCTTGATCCGTCCTTCAGAATTGGTACCCAAGCTATCACTCGATGTATTCATTCTCGTGCTCCTTTCCTAGAAATATCGTTCGTCCCCTGCGTCCCGCTGTTTCTTGGCAAACTGCCGTTTATTTTCTACATTTCGCTTATTGTGGTATCGCATCCGATGCCCATCGTCTAAGAACAGCCGTTTCTTTCTCTGCCAGTTCCCCTCCCAGAGAAAGAATTTTTCGCATCCACACAGGCATTGGCCCAAATGCAGTTTTTGCGAGCCGCGTTCACCAACCTCGCACTCGAGGCGCTCAGCCAAAAATCGAAATCCTTCTCCGGCGTCCTCGAAGAAGATTTCCCGCGTCGGAAGCACTAGGGCTGGCCGCCAAACCCAATGCCGAGGCTCTTCCTGGCGAGATATCGCGATCACAGCCAGCCGATTTCGGATGTCCCTGCGAAGGGATTCGGCGGAAGCATAAGTAGCCGGAGTGCCGTCAATTCTTTGGGGGCGCCTGTCGGCATCCACATCCCAACCAAAAATTTTAAATAGCTGATGTTCATCAAACAATTTGAGCACCTGACGCCAGTTCTCAGCCGTCAGATCGTTCACAAGTGATAGCAACGGTCGAAACTCCATATCCCACAAGGCAGATCGTATAGTTCGTTTCAAGGTATCCTCGCGCACATAAAGCTGCACCAGACGGTGAGCGATGTCAAGGTAAAGCCCGTAGACACGGTGGGTAACGGAATATTGTTACAATCCGTTTACGCTCCGTACCGACAAACGAGCTAGACGCTTGGGCGTGGACGAAAATTGAGGATAGGGAGATTGCGGAACACGGACCGACCGACGAAACCATAAGCGAGCGACCGCATCCTCCCGATCGCTTCCTGCCCGACGTCTCCCCTGACTTTCGCCTCCGGACCAAACGAAGAGCAAACAGGATCAAATGCCACCCGCCGCGCTTGGCGCACGGTGCGGTCTCGGCGCGCGATTGACACGCACCCGGCCACTCAGGATATCTCCGCGTCCATGCCGGCGGCGGCGCGCGGCAACCATAAATATGGTAAGGTAATGCCCATGAGAACCACGGTGGATATTCCCGATCCAGTGTACCGGCGACTGAAGGTGCAAGCGGCCTCGGAAGGCTGTTCGGTAAAGGAACTGGTCTTGCGAGGCGTGAAAGCCGAATTGGAAGGCGGCCACAAGGTGCGGAAGCGCAAGAGGATTAAGCTGCCGCTCATCGAATCGGAAAGGCCCGGCTGGCTGAAACTGACGAACCGCCAAATCAATGAAATCCTATTTCCCTGACATCAACGTCTGGGTGGCGCTGGTCTATCGCGGGCATCAGCACCATTCGATTGCGGCTGCGTGGTTCGAAAAGCTGGCTTCGGTTCAATCAGTTTTTTGCCGAGTCACCCAACTGGGTTTTCTACGGCTGGTTACGAACGCGGCGGTGATGGGTGCAGAAGTGAAGAGCGAGCGCTATGCCTGGGACTTGTACGATCAGCTCCGCGACGACAACCGCGTGAGTTTTTACTCGGAGGCAGAACCGGATCGGATCGACGCCGCGTTGCGAACCCTGACGGCGAGCCGCGGGGTCGCGTCGCACCAATGGCCTGATGCGTACCTAGCGGCGTTTGCCGCGAGCGCGGACTTAAAGCTGGTCACTTTCGATCGTGGTTTAGGTAGATTAGCGGATGGCGAATGTTTGTTGTTATCTTCTTCGTGAGCGAGGCACACATACTATGAGGCGCCCTTCTGCCAAGAAGGATTCACAAATTGAGGGTTGCGGCAGGCATCTCGCGGGGGCCGGTTCCCTGCTGCTGGCGATTGCGGCGGTGGCGCTCTGGCCGGCTTTGGCGCGGGCGCAATCGGTGGAAGCACGAAGCGGGGTGAATTCGCGAGCGGAGATGTTTCGCGGCAATTGCTCCAGCATTTTTGGCGATGGCGGCGCCGCGGGGACGCGGCAAGGCGGCAAGGCGAAAACCAAATCGGCGGAGTCGGCATCCGCCGCCCGCGGATTCGATCTTTCGAATCTGGACCGCTCCGTTTCGCCGTGCCAGAATTTCTGGCAGTTCGCGGACGGCGGGTGGATGAAGAGTCATCCGATTCCGGCAGACCATTCCGGATGGGGTACTTTCAACGTCATCGATGAGCACAACAAGGAAATCCTGCACCAGATTCTTGAGGAAGCCTCGAAAGACGCACACGCGCAGCCGGGATCAAACTGGCAGAAGATCGGCGAATATTACGGCAGTTGCATGAATACCAGCGCCATCGAGGCCGCCGGAACCAAGCCGCTCGAACCGGAGCTCAAGCGCATCGCGGCGATCAGCAACGACAAGGAATTGGAAGCAGAAATCGCGCGACTGCAAGGCATGGGCGTTAACGTAGGCTTCCAGTTCGGCTCCGAGCAGGATTTGAAAAACAGCTCGGAAGTGATCGCCGGCGCGGGACAAGGCGGCCTGGGCCTTCCCGACCGCCAATATTATCTGGATCAAGACACGCGCTCGAAGGCGCTGCGCACGGAGTACGCCGCGCATGTGGCCAAAATGCTGACGCTGTTGGGTGACAATCCGTCGAAGGCCAGCAGCGAATCCGCCACGGTGATGAAGATCGAAACCATGCTGGCGCAAGGCTCCACGAAAGTGGCCGACCTGCGCATACCGGAAAAAAACTATCATCCGATGACTCTTCGCCAGCTCGACGACGTGACCCCGCACTTTTCCTGGCAGAGCTACTTCGAAGAAGTCGGCCGGCCGCACCTGGAAGGCGAGGACATGGGCCAGCCCGATTTCTTCAAGGCGCTCGATTCGGCCATCGCGTCCGTTTCGATGGCCGATTGGAAGGTCTATCTGCGCTGGCACCTGGTGCACACCGCCGCGCCCGCGTTGCCCGAACAATTCGAGCAAGAAAATTTCAATTTTTATCAACGCACCCTAAGAGGTCAGAAGCAGATGCAGCCTCGCTGGCAACGCTGCGTGATCTCCACGGACCGCGAACTGGGAGAAGACCTGGGCCAATACTACGTGAAGCGGGCGTTTCCGCCGGAAGCGAAGGCGCGGGCGCTGGCGATGGTGAAAGACATCATGGCCGCGCTGCACCAAGACCTTACGACACTTTCGTGGATGAGTCCGGCGACGCGCCAGCAGGCTATCGCCAAGCTGAACCTGATCACGCTCAAAATCGGATATCCCGACAAGTGGCGCGATTATTCGAATTACAAAGTAACGAACGGCCCTTATGTGGAGAATCTGCTGCACGGCAACGACTTCGAGTTTCACTGGGATCTTTCGAAGATCGGCAAGCCCGTGGATCGCACGCTGTGGGATATGACGCCGCCGACGGTCAATGCTTACTACAATCCCTCGATGAACGAGATTGTTTTTCCGGCGGGAATTTTACAGCCACCCTTTTTCGACCCGCACGCGGATGACGCCACTAATTACGGCGGCATCGGCGCGGTAATCGGACACGAAATGACTCACGGATTCGACGACGAGGGCGCGAAATTCGACGGCCACGGTAATCTGAAGAATTGGTGGACACCGCAGGACCTGAAGAATTTTCAGGCGCGCGGCGAATGCATCGTGAAGCAATTCGACGGCTACCAGGCGTTTGGCCTGCACGAACCCGGCAAGCTCGATGAAGGCGAAAGCATCGCCGATCTTGGCGGGATGACCATTGCTTATCGCGCGTTCCAGACGACGCCTGAGGCCAAGGCCGGGAAACCGATCGACGGATTCACGCCGGATCAGCGTTTCTTCCTGGCCTACGCGCGCAATTGGGCGTCGAATTTGCGTCCGCAAATTGCGCGGCTATACATGAGGACCGATCCGCATCCGATGGACGAATTTCGCGCCAACGGGCCGCTCTCGAACACGCCGGCATTCGCGAAAGCGTTTGGCTGCTCGGAGAATTCGCCCATGGTGCGTCCGGCTGGACAGCGCTGCCAAATCTGGTGACCGTGCGGCGAGCACGCTTCTGGCGCAACGAAGGACCGCCTTTCATGCGGGCGTGAATCTAAGCTACCAGGAGAGAAGCAATGCAGGAAACATCGGCACAGTACACGCAGCGGATGTACGGATACCTGGACGGGCGCGATCCGGTGAAACTGCAAGCGACGGCGCCTGCAAAATTGGAGAAGCTGCTGAAGGGCGTGACCCCAGCCAAAGCGCGCAAGCGGCCCGCGCCGGGGAAATGGTCCATCGCACAGATTGTGGCGCATCTGGCGGATGCGGAAGTCGCCTTGGGATGGCGCATGCGTATGGTGGTTAGCCAGCCCGGCGAGCCAATTCAACCTTTCGACCAGGACGCTTGGGCCGCGGCCATGCGCTATGAAAAGCGCGATCCGCGCAAGTCCCGCGAACAATACCGCTCGCTGCGCGAAGCCAACGTGGCGCTGCTGAAATCGCTCACGCCAGACGATTGGCAAAAATCCGCGATGCATCCGGAGCGCGGCGAACAAACCGTCCGCACCATCGTCGAGATGACTGCCGGCCACGACTTGAATCATCTCGCGCAGATTGAAAGAATTCTCGCTAAAAAGTAGCTCTTCGGATTCTCCCGCCCGAAGCCTCGCTGTTTCCAAGTATGGAAACTCGGCACGGCAAATTGCCTGCGCGCAAGCGCATGCGACTTACAATTTATAGAGGTTTTCGCGTGCGCTTTGGCCGCTTGGGAGTTTTACCGGCTGAAGCGCGCGCTGCCGCACGCACGAGGGAACTCTCAGAGGCAAACACCGTGGCGCTGAATACGGCGGAACCGCGTCCTGTGAAACCGGGCGCAGCCGCTATTGAAAAACCAGAAGATCAGGAACTCGCGCGAAAGCTCGCCGAGCAAGAGGCGAGCGAAGGCGAACTTGCCGAACGCGAGCTGCGCGCCGCCAACCTGCGCGCGGAACTGGCCGCCTTTGAGCGGCGCTACCTGCATTTTGTCGGCGCGCGCTACGCCGAACTCGACGAATATAGGGCGCAACTGGCGGAGCGGCTGGCACGGCAGCAGCCTGGGAACGACCGGGCGCAACAGGCCGCGCGCGAAGCACGCGCCCGCGCGGATGAGACCAAATCCGCAGCCGGCGAAAAATCCGCGCAAGAGCCGCGAGCCTTTGAAGCCACACCGGAAATGAAGCGGCTGTATCGCGATGTGGCCAAACGCATCCATCCCGACCTGACTTCCGATCGCGACGACCGCTCCAAGCGGCAACAACTGATGGCCGACGCGAATCAGGCTTACGAGGAAGGCGACGAAGCCCGGCTGACGAAAATACTGAGCGAGTACGAGTGCAGCCCAGAGTCCGTGAAGGGTGAAGGACCCGGCGCGGAACTTGTTCGGGTGATCCGGCGCCTCAGCCAAGCACGTGGGCGTCTGGCGGAGATCGAAGCGGAACTGCAACAGCTAGTGCGCTCGGATTTGTATCAGCTGAAGGAACGCGTGGGCGAGGCGGAAAAGTATGGACGAGATGTGCTGAAGGAAATGACCGCAAAAGTCGATGAACAGATCGCGCAGGCTCGCGAGCGTCTGGAAAATCCGGAAGCATCTTCCCACTGATACTTATGCCTGCTCGCGAAACAGCGTCCACGCAGCAAATTGTCCCCGCACCGGCGCAGGCTCTCGTGATGCGTTCGGCGGCGCTGGTGGCGCGCGGACTTCGCGATCTTTCGCGCGATTCAAATTGGTTGCTCAAAAAGGTGTTCAACGGGCGCTCATCACGGCTGACGGTCTCGCCGACAGGGCAAGTATGCGCGGTATCGCCGCTGGTGCGGCAAGGCGCGGAAAGCATCGCGTTGTACGACGTGGAACTCGGCGTGCCGCTGGTGGCGCTCGCGGTTCCCGGCATTCGCGGCGACGACGCGCCCGGAAAGCCTGCAGCATTCGCATGGTCGCCGAGCGGACGACACTTGGTGGCGGCGTGGGGCGGCTGGCCGCACAAACTGCACGCGTTCGATCTGAACGCAAAGATGTTTGTCGGCGCGTTTGACGAATTCAAAGCGTTTCCGTCATGGCTGGCGTGGTCAGAGGCGGGAAATTATTTCGCGGCGAGTTCGAGCGGCGGCGCCGATTCGCGCGTGCGTTTGTGGGACGCGCCGACGAAGAATGCCAACGCGATGCCGTTTACGGAACACCCGGCGGGTGAACTTGTTTTGACGGACTGCTCGACGTGGCCGGAATGGCGCGAAGGAATTGCGTCAGAAGAGCAAGGCCGGTCCGAAAACGGCGGAGCAGACACGGATTTCGCGGATGGCGCAGCAGTGGCGGGATTCGGACGTGTGGCATTCAGCCCTGATGAAGGCGGTATCGCGTGCGTGGTGGAAATCGAGGGCGAGTGGGCGGACGATTCGATTGCCATTCTGGAAGTGCCGTCATTGCGAAAACAGAGCGCGTTTCACGCGCAAGGACACATCACCGATCTTTCGTGGACCTATGACAGCCGGCAAATCATTTTTTGCTCCGCAGGACAAGCGAGCCGGCTTGCGGCGGACACGATGGTGCCCGAGCCGATGCCCTTTGGCGCGGAACTATGCGCCTGCCATCCGCACCTGCCAATTTGTTTGTGCTTCAGTTCGTGGCTGAAAAATTCGGCGAAGGGCCGCTTATTCCTGGTGGATCTGCGTCGCCTGAAAGTCTTTGATGAGCACGCCGCCGAAGGTGTAGTCGATCTGCGCTGGTCGGCCGATGGATCGAAAGCATACGCGGTCACCTCCGACGGGCTAGCGTATATCTACGAGCCGCCACTGCTGTAGCGAAACTCGCATATCTGCCGCTAAATAACTAACCCGTAAGTTCTATGCTGGTATGATTTCCCATGTGTTATCCTCCGACGTACTCTTCGATCTCGTGGGGTAAAACGGTGGATGGAAACGAATGACCTTCTTCGCTTTGCGCTTCACATTCTTGGGCGGTTTGCAATTCCGCCCGAACAGCTCAAGGACATTGTCGATACGGGTCCAAAACAAGTGAAGGCGTTCAACCTTTGCGATGGCACCAGAAATCAGACGCAGATTGCCGCCGAGACCGGTCTCGATCAGGGCAATTTAAGTCGGGCGATTGCGCGCTGGCGCCAGCATGGAGCCGTGTTGGTCTCGGGCATCGGTAAATCCGCGGTTTATCTCCACGTTTACCCCCTGCCCCTGGGGACAGCCAAATCGAGAAATAGGAAGCGGAAGCAACGCTCCAATCGACGGCGCCCTCGCGGAACTCGAAAGAAGCGATAGGCGGCGGAACGGATTGATCTGGAAAGGCCAAGAATCGGGGACAGTGTTTGTCCTTGGTGCTGGCGCCACACGCGGCGCAGTGCCACATGTGATTATCAACGGGAAGCTGCTGCGTCCCCCTCTCAATCGGGATTTCTTCCATGTTGCAGATCGATTCGCCGAATCGCAGGAAAACGATGCCATCGCGGGACGACTGAAACGAGTGCGCAAAGTTTTCCATGATGAGTTCCCGACAAGGGGTCTGTGGCCTCTGCCCATGGAAACCGCGTTCAGCCTTCTATACGTTTCGAAGGACTTTCCGGAAATATACGCTCCGCAGACGGGGCGGAGGAGAACCGCGGGCACTCGGCAGGAAATTCAAGACTTTCTCCGCTTGACGTTCGGAATTCTCACCGCAGTTGAGGCGCACGCGCCAGCAGAGAACCCATATTCCAGGTTGGTATCAGCGCTGGGACCGAGAGACACGATCGTCACACTTAACTATGACACGATCCTTGATAAGGCTCTCGTAAAAGCCGGATGGAGCGATCCACATTTTGGATACGACCTGCTCGGGAGCGCCAACAAGGTGCGGTGGCACATGAAGCGGCCCGCTTGCACAAGTCGCCTCGATAAAGTAAGGCTCTTAAAGCTGCACGGTTCTCTGAACTGGTACATCGGTGGATCGTTTAATCGCATCGGCAAGGTCTTTGACGCGAAGCCGACCAAAGTGATGATGTCGGAGCAGCCGAGGACGAACGAGCTCAGCGGCCATATCCGACAGATAGTCCCTCCGATCTACGGAAAGTTCTTTAACAATCCCCACTGGCGCCGACTCTGGAAACGAGCCTACGAAGCGTTGGTCCGGGCTGATTGTATTGTGGTCGTCGGATGCTCGCTTTCGAGCACAGATTTCCATCTTAGCGGAATGCTTAGCCATGCAGTAATCAAGCGAAAAAGCGTCGGTCGCAAGTTTCGGCGAGCAATTTTGGTAGACCGTGTCAGCACGAGAAGAAGGTGGGAAGACGTGCTTAAGGGCTGCGTAAGCGAAAAGGTCGTATTTGCAACGTTCGAGCAGTTCGCAAGCCACCTGTAGATGAGAGGCGCTAGATGAAAAAGACCCAAGATGATCCCGCCAAGGTGGTCGCAGCTGCCACAGAGAGAATCTCGAGACTGCTCGCGGGGCTGTTGCTGCGGGATATCGAGGACGGAGATCAGCTCCGCAAGATCGCGCGCTTGAAAGCTTGCGGATTCGGAAACAGCGAAATTGCCGAGATGCTTGGCACTACCGCGAACACGATAAACGTCGCCGTCCATTCGTTGCGGCGCAAAAAGAAACGTCTTTCCAAGAAATGATCTGGCGGGAGTCGGCGCGCCTTATAGCTGAGGCCAGCGATTGACACCCCGGGTGCTTTAGCGGTTTCGAGGAGTTGGATGCAGGCGTTGCCGATGTCACCGGCCCGAGCGAGGGGAAAGAGACGCACCAGCTGCGCTTCAACCTCGCCACGGAGCACGAGCTACGGATGAGTGCTTGGCAAGGCGAAGATCCACAGCGTGGTGCTGCCGGGGGGATTGGCGAGCTCGGGCGCGAGGCTGGTGTCGCCGGCGTCAAGCGGGCTTCCTCCTCCGGAAACGACAGCGATGTACTGCTTACCGCCCACGGCGTAGGAGATCGGATACGAGCTGGGCGTGGCGTTCAGTCCAGCCTGCCACAGCACCTTACCGGTCGCTGCGTTGCGGGCGACGAATTCACGGTTCTGCGCGCCGCTGAAGACGAGGCCTCCGGCCGTGGCAAGCATGGCGCTGGCGATGGGGGCGCGCTGGCGGATCATCCAGACGATCTTTTTCGTTTCGAGATTTACGGCGTCGAGGCGGCCCATCTTGCCGTCGGAATCGGGACGAGTGCGTAATTTGAAGCGAATGTCGAGGCCGCCGGCGGCGGTCTGCGCGGGAGTGCCAGGTACCCAGGTGTAGTCCATGCAGACTTCGGCGAGCGGCACATAGAGGATGTGCGTAACCGGATCGTAGGACGTGGCCGGCCAGTTGCGCGCGCCATTGGAATTGGGGCAGACGTATACGGTCTTGTTGGCGACGGGCTCCAATTTGGGATCGATGATTTTCTTGCCGGTTTGCGGGTCGATGGAGCTGACCAGATTTTGCATCCCGAGGTCTTTTGAAAACGCGTACTTTCCGTCCGCGCGATCAACGGCATCGAAGATGGCCATCTTGCCACCGGTGACGAGGAGATCGGCCGGCTTGCCATTGACGGGCAGGGTGAGCAGCAACTGCTCGAAAGTCCAGTCAAGGTCCCAGACGTCGCGATTCATGTGCTGGTAATACCAGACGAGCTTGCCGGTATCGGGATCGAGCGCGACGGTAGAATCCGTGTAGAGCCCATCGTTGGATTCGCCCTTTTTAGCGTGAGGCTGCAACAAGGTGGAGACGTCGTAAGTGTTGCCGGTACCGAAATAGACGAGATTACGCTTCGGATCGTAGCTGCCTGAAGTCCAAACGGAGGCGCCGAAACGCTGATCGACCGGCGCGCCATTCCAACTATTTCCGCCGGGTTGGCCGGGACGGGGGATGGTGTGGAAGCGCCAATCTTCATGCCCGGTTTGCGCGTCGAGTCCGACAATGAAGCAGCCTCCCACGGGATTCGTGATGCCGAGGCTGACGCCGATCATCACTTTGCCGCGGGCGACAATGGGAGCGCCGTCGAGGCGAAAATCGTGATTCGAGTGCGCGTAGACTCCCTCAACAGGAACGACAACCTCGTGGTCCCAAACTCGCTTGCCGGTCTTGATATTGAGCGCGACGACGTGGCCGTCAGCAGTAGGAGCATAAAGATCGTCCTGATAGATGGCCATGCCGCGCATGGTGGAGTCGCTGCCATTCAGAAGCACGTCTGGGAGCTGGCGGACGTATTGCCAGAGGAGATCGCCCGTTGCACCATCCAAGGCTTCGATGGTGGCGCCGCTTTCGATGAAGACCACGCCGTCGTGCACGAGCGGCGTGATTTCATTGGCGCTGGGAGGCAACGCGCGGCTCCACCCGAGGTGAAGCGCGCGGACGTTTGATCGCTTGATTTGGTTGAGAGGGCTGTAGCCGAGGCTGCTGTATGTGCGGCGCCAGGTAAGCCAGTCGGCGTCGGGCGGATGCTGGAGCATTGCGTCCGTAACTGGCGTCAGATTTTGCAGTTCGGCGGCGCGGCGGGCCATGGCGGCTTGGTAGATCGCATCATGGATGCCTCGGCTCGGAAAGACGTCACGCTGAAAAGCCGGTTTGCCAGCAGGCGGCGCTTGCGATTGCCCGCCGGCGGCTGAGCCGGCCAGTTCAGCAGCGGTGAGCTCGTTCGCGCCGGGCGCGACGCCGTTCGCTTGCAAAATGTACGCTTCGATGTCGGCGTATGTTTGCGCGCTCAGTTGGCCAGGCGACGCGGGCGGCATTTTCTGCTGCATGTACATAAACAGTGCAGCAGGCGATTGCGCTCCCCATTTCTGCCGAAACGCAGTTCCTTTCAGAGGCGGACCAAATTCGCCGTCGTCCAGGTTGGTGCCGTGGCAATTGGCGCAACGGTTCGCGTACGCGGTCTTGCCGCGCGCGGTCTGGGCTGCGGTGAAGCTAGGAGCGGCACCTTTTTCGAAATAGTTCCGCGGCTGTGCCTGGCAACGAACGCTAAGGCTGCCAACGACGATCGCTGTGAATGCCAGCGCGCACAGCCCAAAGTGGCTGTGACGAAAGAGCGCGCGAATAAAGTGCTTGGTTTCGCTCATGGAAATAGAAAACCCAGTAGCCTTTGTCATCAGTGATGCTCCGATGGCGAACCGCGTACTTTACTACCGCCAGCGAAAAACACAAAGCGGACGGTATGTTTTCCGCTGGCGCGGAAACGCGACCTATGCCACCGGTTTCAGGCAGACTTCGTCGCTACGATCGCGGCGGTTGGATACGCAAAGCGAATTTCACCGCGTTCGAGGCGAGCGCCGACGCCAAGGCGATCCTTTCCCAGATCGTCGCGAAACAATTGCCGGATGCGGTCAGCATCGCCGGAATTGGGAAACGAAGCGGTGAGTTGCTCCTCCAGTTCCATCTCCAGGCTGTAGAAGGCGGTTTCAATCCCTAGCAAGCCTGCCGACACTATCAAGCGGTGCAAAGCTTCGGGCGAAAGGGCATGGACATGCGAGGGATCGCGGAGCTTCTCGAAGTGATCGTACGCCGAAAGCTTATCGGCGGCGGGACCGACATCGACGACGAGAATGCGGCCACCCGGGCGGCAGACGCGCACCATTTCGGAGAGTACATCCGCAGGCGAGAGAAAATGATGGAACGAGTACCGAGTTACGACAAGTGAAAAGCCGCCGTCTGAAAATGGAAGTGGGTTCACGTCCCCGCATTTCCACTCGAGATTGCGAAGGCTGCGCTCCTGCTGCAAAGCCCGAGCGCGATCGAGCATCGCGGGCGTGATATCGATCCCAGTGACGTGCCGCGCAATAGCTGCGAACGAGCAGGCCACGATGCCGGGGCCGCAGGCGACATCAAGGACGACGTCGCTCGATCCCACCCGCGAAAGCCGGAGCATGAGATCAAGCATCTCTTGCTGCCCGTGGCGGCGGGAAAACGGCTCCGCCTGACGCGTGAACTGCTCGATGATGGCTTCGTTATGAGACGAGGTATCCATTAAGCAATCCGCCGCATAGGACGAAGTTACCCAGCGAACTTCCGGGCTCCTGGCAGGATGTCAGACCTGATGTAGAAATGCGCGGCGCCGATGTTCAAGGGGACAACTTTTGAAGCGCGGGCGCCGTCGACGCGATGTAAGTGGAACCCAACTAGTTGCCGATGTGACGCTCAAGAACTTTGGTGATCTGGTCCTTGGGCACGGCGCCTACGATCTGATCGGCTACCTGGCCGTTCTTGAACACGAGGAGCGTGGGGATGCCACGGATGTTGAACTTGCCGGGCACGCCCATGTTGTCGTCGATGTTGAGCTTGACGACTTTGACTTTGCCGGCCTGCTCGCGGGCGACTTCCTCGACCGTCGGCGTCAACATGTGGCACGGGCGGCACCAGTCGGCCCAGAAATCCACCATGACCGGTTGGGTCTTGCTAGCGTCAATCACTTCCGCTTGAAAGCTGGAATCGGTCACTGACGGAATGCTGTTGTCTGCCATTTTCTCCCCTTGTAGCGTAGAGCGGATACCCGTCCAGCCCTACGCACTATCGTTTAGATGTTCCCACGACGCGTGGGATTCTTGCCCTTTTCGCAGCTTCATACAACGTGACATAGGCCCCCGCGGGGGCCTTCCACGAGAAGTCCTTGGCCATGCCGTTGGCCTGCAAGGCACTCCATTGGGCGGGGTCGCGAAACGTCTTCAGCGCCCCGCGAGTGCAATCCAAAAGCGCCGCAGCGGCGTATGTTTCAAACTTGAACCCGGTGCCTTGCAGCGTCTGCGTATCGAACGGCTGTATCGTATCATCCAAGCCGCCCGTAGCGCGCACGATTGGCGCCGTCCCATAACGCAAACTATAAATCTGGTTCAGTCCGCACGGCTCGTAGCGCGAAGGCATCAAGAACATGTCCGCGCCGGCCTCAATTTTGTGCGCGAGCGTGTTATCGTACCCGATTTTCACGCCAACGCGCGCGGGATATTTCTCCGCCAGGCGCTTAAAGAGGTTTTCGTATTTGGCCTCGCCAGTCCCTAGTACGGCTAGCGCGACATTCTCGCTGGCTATTTCAGCGGAGACTTCCGCGATCAGATCGAATCCTTTCTGGTCCACGAAACGGGAGACCATGCCGATCAGAGGGCGGTCCATGTTTTCTTCAGGCAGGTGAAACGCGGCCAGGAGATCTTTCTTGCATGCCTTTTTCCCGTCGAGATTATGGACGGAATAATTCTGTGCGATGAATGTATCGACCTCGGGACTCCAAGTGGCGTAATCAACGCCATTCAAAACTCCCACCAGGCGCTCGGCGC
The DNA here is from genome assembly GCA_050746805.1 of Candidatus Acidiferrales bacterium. Lineage (GTDB taxonomy): Bacteria > Acidobacteriota > Terriglobia > Acidiferrales > UBA7541 > Palsa-295. The sequence continues at coordinate 35,884 of JBOGMW010000159.1, forward strand.
GATTGCGGAGAATGCCCTCCAGGCCAAAGCCGTACTCCGGCGTCTGTATTTCTTTCGCGTACCGGCGGCTGACGGTCGTCAGATAATCCGCGAAAATCAAACCGCCCTTCAAAAAATTGACGTTGCCAAAAAATTCAAGGCCGTCCATGGTGAAAAGAGTTTCGGGCAGTCCAACAGCGCGCAGGACGGCCGGCGGAAAAATCCCTTGATAGCCGAGATTGTGAATCGTGAGCACCACGGGCAGCGAGCGCACCACCGGATCTTTTGCATATTGCGTGTGCAGCAGCAGCGGGACGAGCGCCGTTTGCCAGTCGTGGCAATGGATTACATCCGGCAGCCAAACGCGCTTTGCGAATTCGATCGCGGCGCGCGAAAACTCGGTGAAGCGCTCGGCATTGTCGGGATAGTCTTCGTTCCTATTACCGTAGAGATGCGGGCGATCGAAAAATTCCGGATCGTCGACGAAAAAATAGCGTGTCCCGTTCGACGACGGCCCTTCGCCCAACGCCGGAAATCGGAGGTTATCGCCGAGTGAAACGGTGACGCTGGAAACGAGCGTGGAGCTGATCTTGTTTCCACGGTAACGCGGCAGCAGAACGGCTACTTGATGGCCCAACTCGCGCAGCGCACGCGGCAAGCCTTCGATAACGTCCGCGAGGCCGCCGGTTTTTGAATAAGGAAGCCCCTCCGAAGCTACGAATAAAATTTTCATGGGCACTGGAGCGAAGGAAAACGGTAGCGGAAGGCTCACGGGTTCGTCAAGTTGATCTCCGGCGCGCGCTGCGGAATGCGAACACCCGGTGTCGCGGAAAGCCGCCATGGATTGGGTGGGGAAAGGGATTGGTGAGCCCAGGGCGACTTCCTATAACTTTCGTGCAGCTTGTATTCTGTTTATTGAAGATAGTATAAACATGTGGTCCCTTCCCCCCTCGGACGTTCCTGATCAACTTGCGAGACTGACGGTGGATCGAGAATACGATCTCTTCGAGGTGGCTGAAGGCGTTCCAGTATGGCGTGGGCACGCCGCGGGTTTGCTGGAGGCGCGCGCGAAGCTACTGGAAATCAGCCATAAAGGGAGCAACGAATGCTTCGCGATGCATCTCCCGACGAAGGAGATCGTCGCCCGGCTGAACGTGCGCACGGATGACGGCAGAAAGCCCGTCGTCTTTCAGATCATTTATGAATACAACGCGTCCGCCATCCCAACCGAGAAACTCAGACTTCTTGGCTACGAGGTTGATCGCATAGTCGGCAACCAGGCCGCGAAAGTCGTGTTGAGCATGCAGCATCAATGCGACTTGTTCATAGTGGGGCATGCGGCACCTGACGAAACGAGGATCGAAATGGTCGACTGGTTGAAGACGAAATACCCGGGCGTTCCGGTAATCGCGTTGATTCCTCAAGGGGGGCCGGCAGTGCCCGGCGCCGACTTCAATGCCGACCTCAACGACTCTGAATCCTTGTTGCGCTTGATTGCCACGGCCATACGTCGTCGATTTCGAACTGAGCTGCCTGGAGGCTCAGGCTGCTAAGGCTCACGGTTCGGGCTTTTTCACTCTGAAACGGCGCGGCCAGGCTCAACCGCGCTCTTGGAATCCAATACTTTCTGAATGGCCTGCACGATCGTCCTGCCAGACTTTTCCACCACTGCCTGGAATCCGGCCGCCTGCGCCGCCGTTTCGAGGCACGAGCCTGCCGTTAGGGAGAACAGGAGCATGCGAATGCCAGGGACACGTGCCCGAATCTCCCGGCCGGCGCTGAGTCCATCTCAGTGCGGCATGCGGAAGTCGAGAATCGCTAAATCGGGCTTTAATTCGACGGCCATCTGGACGGCCGCTTGTCCATCCTCAGCCTCTCCACAGACTTCCCAGTTGTCACGGGAATTTCGGATCAGCGAGGACAAGGTTGATCTGACGAGAGGGTGATCATCCGCGACTAATATGCGAATTGCCATCGGAACCTCAGACTTACTGCACATTGCGTTTCTCACGTTCCGAGGGCTGAAACGCGGCTGCTGCAACCACCTACACCCCTAAAGTCTCTCGACGCCTAGACTAAAGCTATCAGGTCGAGCGCCCCTATTGGTGGAAGCAAAGACCTGAGGAGCGATTGATCGCCCCGGTGTAAGCGGAAAGCATTCGCTTTCTATTGCTGGCGGCCTCAACGGCGGATGCCGCTTACAAATAGGCTCGACGATCTGATCGAAGATCTCGTAAATCACATGAACCACCCGACGCTTGTACATGATGAATTCGTCTGAGGGCGTTTGATTTGTACAGCTTGGATCGAGCCGTCCGTCTACGCAAGCGGCGTGCACCATCTCTTACCCCGTCATCGATTTGTTCCGCTTATTCCCTGTTGATACACTCGCGGTGCCCATGGCTCGACAACGGCTCGGCCAACATTTTCTCGCGGATTCGGGTTGGCAACATCGCATTCTGGAAACTTTGCCGCGCGCTGAAAACGAAACGTGGGTGGAAATTGGAGCCGGTCACGGAGAAATGACGCGGTTGCTTGCCGCGCCGGGCCGCCGGCTGATTGCCATCGAGACCGACGCCCGGCTGGCCAACAGTCTGAGCCGCGCAGTCGACACGAGTCCCCAGGAATGGCCGGGGGTCGAGGTAATTCACGGCGACGCACTGCGGCTCGATTTAGAAAAGTTGGCCGGAGGAGAATTCCGCGTTTACGGCAACTTGCCGTACTACATCAGCTCGCCAATTCTCGCCACGCTATTCGGCTATGCCAGCCGGATCCGATCGATTCACACCGTGATTCAGCTGGAGGTTGCCGTGCGGATTGTCGCTAAGCCGGGCGGACGCGATTACGGCTATCTTTCGGCGGCATGCCAGTTTTATTCTCGACCGGAGATTCTTCTGCGCATACCTCCGGGCGCGTTCAGGCCACCGCCGAAAGTGGCATCGGCGCTAATACGCATGAATTTGCCGGGCGAGCGCGCCAAGCTTGGAATTTCAGACGAGGCTCGATTCCTGCGATTCGTGGGTACTTGCTTCGAACAGAAGCGCAAAACTCTGCGGAACAATCTCCGCGCGTTTGCGGCTGCAGAGGGAATCTCCGGGGCGCTGGTAGCATGCGACCTCAGTTCCGATGCCCGCGCCGAGCAGCTATCGCTAGCCGAATTCGCAAAGTTATTCACAGCGCTCCAAGCAGGAACGCAATCGAAACTCTGAAGCAAGCGCGATGTCCTGAGGCGATGGGATTCGGAGAACTACAGCGGCGGCAAACTCACGCGTTCCCGAGCGCGTTGGTTGACTCTACTTATCTTCGAGCACTGCGCGGAGGCGGTCGGGAAGATCAGTCATGATGCCATCGACGCCCGCGTCGATAGCCGCGCACATTTTTTCGCGCTCGTTCACAGTCCAGGTCACCACTTGCAAGTCCGCGCGGTGCGCGTCGGAAACGAGCTGCGGCGTGATCAAATCGAAGCGCGGGCAAATCTGGCGCGCGCCGCAATCGAGAGCCGTTTTCGTCAGTCCAAGCTTGGCATCTTCCGTCAGCAGGCCCAGCATGATGGACGCATCCAGCCGCCGGAGCGAAAGCAACGTGGCAGGATCGAAGGAAATGACGATCGAGCGCGCGGCATTGCCGGCGGCGTTCAGTGCGGCAGAGAGCGCATGATGCATGCCCCAGGCCGCGTCATACTTTATTTCGAAATAAAACACCACGTCGTGCTTACAGGAAAATTCCAATATCTCTTCGAGCGTAGGGATCTGCTGCCCGGAAAACTGCCTGTCGAACCATAGTCCGGCATCGAATTCTCGAAGTTCCGCCAGGCTGAACTCGTGGACAGCGCCGTGCCCGTTCGTAGTGCGGTTCACGGTGCCATCGTGAATAGCCACGAAACGAGCGTCGCGAGTAAGGTGCAGGTCCGTCTCGATGAAGGTGGCGCCCAACTGCACGGCGCGTTCAAAAGCAGCCAGAGTGTTCTCCGGGGCGTGCCCTGAGGCACCGCGATGAGCAACCGTCCAAGGTTTTCGCATAGATGCTCAGCCATCCTAGCAGATTCGCAAAGCTGTCCCGCTCTGGCACGCGAGGGGAGTTGTGAGAATCACAACGAAGGATACGCCAGTGGCTGGGTGCGGTACTAAAACTAGGCTTTTCGAAAAGCGGTACTGATACCTGGCGTACAGGACTTCTAGAGTCCGCGGTATGGTCCGTGCAAAAACCTTCTTCCGTGAGCACTTTTGTTATCCGCATCTCCGGTGCTGATGCCAAGGAGTCGCGCTCGGGAGGCTACCGCATTTTGAACGGCTTGGGCGGCCGCGCCTTGCGCATTGCAGGCATTGAAGATAAATCGCGCTCAAAAAGCTTCGGCTGTGTGATGAAATTTTTCGATTTGGCGTGGCGATTGCCAATGTTTAGTGCATCTCAGAGGTTGTATGAATGCACATTGCGAGTTTCTCTGACGGAAACCGGTTGGAACGTTCCTGGCGGGTCGTCCTGCCCCGGCGCGAGAAATCGCGCTGGGGACTCCGGTCCAGTACTGATTCGATCATCGGCTTACAGTGTGACGGGGAGCGTAGTGTAGAGCATCGGTTTAGCAGAATCGGCCGATGTGCATTGGCGGCGGAGCCGCCTGAGGGGCAGGCGGCACCCGCGCCGAGAGGTTGGTTGGCGGCAAGTCCCCGGAAAGCTTGGGAGGGGGCGTGGCTCTCTTTGTACTGATCGTGATTGGCTTGGTAGTCGCGCAAACGTGGCTCGACTGGCGCGATACGAAGCGGAACTGGGTGATTCCGGAATGGGCGAAGGGTTTGGGACTGGCAGCCCTGCTCGCCGTCTCTCTTACCTCCGCCACGACCTTTGCCTCGTCCTTGCTGCAGAGCGAGGCTGGCAGTTGGAGCAGCGAATTGAGCTCGCGGCGGCTGTGGTTTGAAATTGGATTTCTGGTCTGCAGTATGGGATTGATTGTCTTGGGCGCCCGCAAGAAGCGCTTGCGAGTGGCGCTCTTAATGGCTGGGATCGCCGCTGCAATCGTCTGCTGGGTGGGAATGACCGCTTAACCTCGCTTGTCGCGCTCGGTAGCCGCCGAGCGCATCTACTACTTCGACAAAATCGATTATTACGCCCGCGCTTCTGTGATAAGAAATGGCGATTCGAAGCTCTGGAATGGCCGTCAACCATACGATCGTGAATGTTGGATACCGCTCGACCAACTACTGGGTGGTTAGCTCAGGAAACTCGCGCATGCTGGTGGACATTGGCTGGCCGGGTACCATGGCCGCGATGCAGGCCAACCTCAGGCGCATGGGCGTGCCACTTAGCGAGATCCGGTATGCGCTAGCGACGCACTTTCATATCGATCATGCCGGGCTGGCGGAGGAATTCAAGGATGCCGGCGTTCCGCTGCTCGTGCTCCAGGCGCAGATTGCGGCAATCCCGCTGATGAAAAAGCATACGAAGCCTGGAGACAATTACCGCGAAATAACACCGTCCGGCAACGTGACGATCTCATTCGCGGAAAGCCGCGAGACTCTGGCGAAGCTGGGCATTTACGGGGAAATCTTGCACACGCCCGGACATTCAGATGACAGCGTGTCGCTCCTTCTCGACGATAGTTGCGCGTTCACAGGCGACTTGCCGCCGCTGGCGATGGCAGTGGACCACGAGACGGTGGCTGCAAGCTGGCGTCTTCTGCGGGAGCGCGGTGCTACTCGCGTCTATCCCGGGCACGGCCCCGCTCGCTCCATCGCTGTTTAATGATTCCGGTCGTCCTCCACTCATTTCGGCGAATTCCCCACCTTCCAAGGATCGAACCCTAGCGGCAAACCGCTATTCGCCGGTACAATCCTGCCATTCGCCGAATAGTCCGAGACGCGATGTGGAGCTGCGTTTACCCTTCAGGCCATGAGATCGATTCAATTTCGGCGGGAGGGCAAGCGCATGGCGAACGCAAGACCCAGGCTCAATCTCCAGGGGAACGCGTGGCAAGTAGGAACCTTGCTGGCGGCTGGATTTTTAATTCTCGTCGGAATCGTGTTCCAATTGGCGCAGTTCGGCTACGACGGGCTGGCCGCGAAGAATTTGTGGTTCATTTCCATGATCGCCGAAAATATTTGGAATTTCCTGGCGGTGCGCTCCGATCTGCCGGCGCTAGGCGAGCTGCTGCGTTTCTGGCCGCTGCTGCTGGTCGCCTCGGGACTTGGATTGCTGGCAATTCCCTACTCGGCGTGCGCGGCCAGGTTCTCGGTCTCTCAAGTGAGGATTACGGATCGTGATTGACGAGCGGCACCGGCCCGGCGGTCTTTTCATCGGCATCCTGATCACCGTCCTTGGTGTGGTTTTCCTGCTCGACCAATTGGAGATAGTTCACGCGGCCTATCTATTTCAGGTTTTTTGGCCGGTGATCCTGATCGGTTTCGGAGTGAGAATTTTGGCCAGAACCTCCTATCCTGGCAACGCAAGCGCAGGAGTCGATGTGCAAAGTTACCGGACGCACTCTGTGCACTTTTGGGGGCCAGTACTGATCGTGATCGGCGGCCTATGGCTGCTGAGCAATATTACGCACTACGACATGGGACGGCTCTGGCCCTTATGGATGATTGGCGTGGGGGTCTGGCTGTTGATCAACCGCGATCACTACGGCGAGCTTCGTCGATCCCGCCGAGAATGGCGCCACTCGAGGCGTTACGGCCCGCCACCTGCTGGCTGGCCCCCGAGCGGCGGACCCGGAGCGGGTTTTACGCCGGGTTCTGGATCGGGGCCAAGCGCGACCTCAAGCGGTTTTGCGAGCCAGCAATGGACTCCGAATTCGCCGCCAACGCCGAACGAGCCGCCGCCCGGATCGCCGACCGGCGGCGCCGCCTCGGGCCCCAGTTCGTCGTTTGTCGGGCCGGGGTTTCCGGCGGCGGCGGGATCGGTCGACGATACGTTCGAGCGCTCCGTTATCTTCATGTCGTTTAACCGGCGAATCATGAGCCAACATTTCCGTTTCGGCAAAGTCTCCGCGGTCTTCGGCGGATTCCATCTTGATTTCACGGCGGCGGAAATGGAAGGAAACCAGGCCGTGCTTCAAATCGAAGCCGTTTTTGGCGGCGGCGAGATACGCATTCCGCCCACATGGCGCGTCTCCGTAACGGCACACGAGATCGGGGGCGCTTTCGTGGATGAGACCTATTCCCGTCCGGACGCAACGGCCCCGGCGAAGGTTTTAATCATTCACGGAACCACTGTATTTGGAGGAGTGGTCATCAAGAACTGAGCTACCGATGCATCCGATCCTCGGCCAATTTCGGCGCATGGTGCTTTACCTGGTGGCCTGGATTCCGCTGGCCGCGCTGCTCGCGTTTCTGCTGGACACCACGCGCGCCATCGGCTTGCGCGAAGCGGTGGCGCTCGCATTTCCCCTGTGCTTCGTGTACGCGTTCGTGTGCCTTTCGGCATGGTATCCCTGCCGCGTAACGCCGCTCGAACACACGAATCTCTCCAAATTTTTAGTCACGCATTTGTCCGGCGCCGTCGTGGCCACGGCCCTGTGGATTCTGGCAGGACGTTTACTCGTCATCGAGCTTGCCGAGTCGCCCTCATTTCGCGGCCTGGATCACCGCTATACGGCGGAAATTCCACTGCTCGTCGGGACGGGAATTCTCTTTTACCTGCTCTCCGTGGCGTTCTATTACATCCTGCTAGGAATCGAAGCATCGCGCGACGCCGAAGCGCGCTGGTTGCAAGCCAGCATGCTGGCGCGTGAAGCCGAATTGCGTGCGCTGAAGGCCCAGGTGAATCCGCATTTTCTCTTCAACAGCCTGAATTCCATCAGCGCGCTCACCGGCTCCGACCCTTCCAAAGCGCGCGAGATGTGCATCCTGCTGGGCGATTTCCTGCGGCGCACGCTCGGTCTGGGAGAAAAATCCGCCATTCCGCTGGGCGAGGAGTTATCGCTGATTCATGCCTTTCTCGCCGTTGAAAAAATTCGCTTCGGCGCACGGCTGAACATGGTGGAAAACGTTGACCAAGGAGCGATGAATATGAATATCCCTCCGCTACTGCTGCAGCCACTGGTGGAAAACGCCGTGGCGCATGGAATCGCGAATCTGATCGACGGCGGGTGTATCCGGCTGGACGTAGCGCTGCGCGATGGCGATCTTTCCATCCTCGTCGAAAATACATTCGATCCCGAGGCTCCGCTTCGCCGGCGCAACGGCGTGGGACTCGCCAATGTTCGCCAGCGGCTAGAAGCGCGTTACGGAAACCGCGCCAAATTCGGAGCGGAGGCTGCCGGGACCAGTTTCCGTGTCGCGCTGGAGTTTCCCGCCGAACAGGAGGAGAGATTGCCGTGAGTGCAGAAGCTGCTCGAAAAGTGCGCGCGGCAATTGTGGACGACGAAGATCTGGCACGCCAGGTGCTGCGCGAATATCTGACGCCGCACGCGGATATCGAAATAGTCGCCGAATGCTCCAACGGTTTCGAGGCGGTGAAAGCCGTCGCGGAACTGAAGCCAGATTTGGTTTTTCTCGACATTCAAATGCCTAAACTCGATGGGTTCGAAGTGCTCGAACTTCTCGATCCCGCTCCGGCGATTATTTTCGTCACGGCGCATGATAATCACGCGATTCGCGCGTTCGAAGTGCACGCGGTCGATTATCTGCTGAAGCCCGTTGGGGCGGACCGCTTCGAAGCAGCGCTCGCGAGAGTGAAAGAACGATTGGCGGCTAACCAGCCGCAGCCGCGCGCTTCGGCAGCCGACCTCGCCGCCGCGGCGCGCCCGCCGGCGCAATACGTGGATCGCATTCCGGTGCGCGAAGGCACCAGCGTGGTGATTATTCCCGCGGCGAAACTCGATTACGTGGAGGCGCAGGATGATTATGTGGCGCTCGTGTCGCAAGGCAAGAAGCATTTGAAGCAGCAGACGATCTCCAGCATCGAAGCGGCGCTCGATCCTTCGCGGTTTCTGCGCATTCATCGCTCGTACATCGTGAACCTGGAGCGCGTGGCGCGGGTGGAGCCTTACGGAAAAGATAGTTACGTGGCCGTGCTCGCGGATCGTGTGCAGTTGCCGGTAAGCCGCGCGGGATATTCGCGGCTGCGCGCGTTTCTGGACCGATGAATTTCGCAAGTCTGGCAATCGCGCGGTAGTGGGTCAGTTTGAACCCACAGAACATCCCCTACCGCTAACGCAGGGTATTTGGCAAAGGACATTATCACGCGTAAAAAAAGCACAGATACTGGACGTAATGGGCGGCTCGATGGAGCTCGCCCTCGACTGCGGGCAAAGGGTTGACTTCCGGCACAGAATTTTCATGGAACCATCTTGTTCTGGACTGCGTAAGTTAAAGTTACAGACCCACGCAGCAGCACCTAGTGGACTGGTGAGGGACAGATGCACGACCCGTGGTGGATGAGCCTCTTTCTGACAGTTCACATCATCGCCGGTGGCGGAGCCTTTGTGATGGCTCCGCTGGCGCTTGTCACCGCAAAGGGCGGCAAGGCACATCGGCGGTGGGGCAAGATCTACTTTTGGTGCATGGCCGTCGTCGGTTTCACGGCGCTGGTCATGGCCATCTATCTTCCGATCCTTTTTCTTGCGCTGGTAGCCGTCTTCAGTTTCTATGCGGCCTTCGTGGCCTACCGCGTACTCGGGCAGAAAGCCGCATGGAAAGGCAAACCAGTCGTTCGTGGATTGGACTGGGCGGCCGCCATTTTCTGCTTCGCATCCAGCGCAGCGTTGGTCCTGTTTGGAGCAATCCGGCCGGAGATCGTACAGAACCTGCGCATTCCGGCACTCGTTTTCGGAGCCATCGGCATGCGCATTTCGGGCAGAGCCATGTGGCGCTTCGCGCATCCACCGGCGGAGAAGATGTTCTGGTGGTATGCCCATCTGCAAGGAATGATCGGCAGCTACATAGCAGCTTGGACCGCCTTCTGCCTCGTCACGATTGGCCCCCTGGTGCATGAGGCCCAGTGGTTGTGGTTGGTGCCGGTATCGATAGGCTTACCCGCGATCGTTGTTACTACGGCCTACTATCAGCGGAAGTTTGCTCCCAGGCCACAGACTTCGCTCACATAAGTAGCTGTCAGAAATAGCCTTCAGAGCGAAGACGATTCTTCGCGCCAGTAAAAGAACGCGCAATGACCTTTGGTTTCAGAAGCCAAAGGTCTCGATGTTTGGCTATTTGGAGCTTTGGGTTCAAACTGACCCACTACCAATCGCGCAGGTCCCCGCTGACTAACGCGATACGTCGTCCGTACAGAAATTTGCGGCGCGCACTTGGCGGCGCGATACTCGAAGCATGAAGCGAGGCTCCCTCTTACTCGCCGCGCTCGTGTTGCTGTCGGCTGTTGCGCTGACCTCGGCACGCGCCGACGAGTTCAAGCTGAAAGACGGATCGACGATTATCGGCACCGTCGTCGGCTATGTCGGAAGCTCCTTCAAAGTAAAAACCAGCTACGGCTTCGCACTGGTGGAAAAAGACAAAATTGTGTCGATCCGTATTGCGAGCGCAGCTGAGACCCCCTCGCCAGAGAAAACGTCGAAAGCGGAGGCGCGGAAAACCCCGACAGCCGTGAATCGCGCGGGCAAACAGCCAAAGGAAGCTGCTCCGGCCCAAAAACGGAGCGCGGACGCCACTAGAAAAGGCAGCTCCGCTGCCGCTGATGCTACTGCGGAAGCTACTGCTAAGGGCGCATCTCGTCCAGCCCCGCCATCGATGGCCCTCGCCGGTTCTCCGAGCGCGCCACGATCGCCGCGTGAAGCTTCACAAGACGCTGTGCCAGCCTCATCCGCCGTCCCCGCATCTGCACCCGGGACGCCCAGCGCGGCACAGCCTGAGCCGATTCGCGAAAAAGTGACCGGGAACACGTACGTCAACGATACGTACGAGTTCGAGATGTATAAACCGCCGGATTGGCAAGTGATGGACGGGGCGCGCTCCGTGCTGCCAGGGGCCATCGCCGCGATGGGCACGGACGATCAGAGCACGTATCTGGTGATCGGGCAGGAAGCGGCGGGAAAATCGGCGGCAGCGGATATCGCCGCAACTGAGAAGCGGCTGAGCGACATCCTGGTGAACTTCCGGCCGCTGGACGACGAGAAACTGACCGTTTCGGGAGTGCAGGTGGTGGCGCACCGGTTTCGCGGCAACGTGGACGAGCAGGACTGGTCTGGATTCATGGTGTTCGTGCCGCGAGGCGAGAAGCTCTACACGATTTTCGGCATGACGCGCGCCAACAACGACCTTGTGCAGATTCAGGAGAACGTGATCCGCCGGACGATTTCCAGCTTTCAGTTCCTGCCGCAGTAGCGTTTCCGCGACAAACAAAGAAAAAGCAGATTCCTCGGCCAAGAGCCGGCCTCGGAATGACGATCGCTCGGTGTGGCGAGCTTCCTAGAATTTCGTGACTTCGCTGAAATGGAAGTTGCGGACTTTCATCGCCGGAACAACCATCTCAAATGATTCTTCGCCCGCCGCGCGCACGGCCGGTCCGAGCATTTCCACGTTCGCGAGCATTTCGATGATGCTCTGATTGAACCGGAAATTGAGAATGCCGCCGGCCATTTTGCCGTTTTCAATCTGGAACGTTCCGTCGCGCGTCATTCCGGTAAGAATTTTTTCATAGGGATCCACTTCGCGGATGTACCACAAACGGGTGACCAGAATGCCGCGTTCAGTGGATGCGACCATCTGTTCGATCGATTGATCGCCGCCGGCAAAAACCAGATTCATGGGCGCTTCGCCGTATTCATTGGGAAGCGAGAAGCCGTGGCCCGTGGGCTTGGTTTTCATTTTTTTGGCCGTGGCGCGCGCGTAGACCAGATTTTTCGGGACTCCGCGATCGACCAGCAGAACTTTCTGTCGCGGCATGCCCTCGCCGTCGAAGGCTGGGCCGGATTGAAGCGGATGATACGCATCGTCCCAGATAGTGATGTTGTCGCCGAAGATTTTTTTGCCCAGGCGGCCGGTGAGGCAGGAGCGCTTATCGAGCACCGCCGTGCCGGCGAAATCATAGAAAAGAAAACCTACGAGATCGAGGACGGCGGAAGGCGAAAGAATCGCCGTGTAGCGGCCGGGCGGAACTTCGCGCGGCTGGCGCGATTCGGCAGCCTTGCGGCTGGCGCTTTCGGCGAGCGCGAGCGGATCGAGCGTGCGAATGTCGGGCGAATTCGATTTGGCCCAGCCGGAGGAATTTTCCTCCAGTATGGTGACCGAAAATTCCGAGCGCGTCTGCTCGTAACTCGCGAATAGTCCGCGAGAATTCGCGAACAGGGATTGCGACGAGCCGCTGGCAAAAATTCCGGCGGTGGTCTGCTTTTTCTTTTCCGCCATTTTGCAGACCTTGGTGACGGCGCGGGCGCGATCCTGTGGCGTGGTGTCCGCGGTAGAGGCGAAAAAGCGCGAGACTTTCTGATATTTCTGTTTCTTGAGCAGCGGCAGCAGATCGGGATTTTCAGGTTGATTGCGGGCAAGGCTGACGGCGGATTCGACCACGCGGCGGAGAGATTCTTCGTCAGACTTGTTCGTGGAGGCGCGGGCAGTGCGGCCATCGACGACGGCTCGAACGGAAATGCCGATCGTATGCTCGGCGACGTTCTGATGGATTGTGTTGTTGGCGAAGCGCGTGAGCGCATCGGCGCCGGCGCCGATGTCGACTTCAGTTTCGTCCGCCTCGCTCAGTTTAAGGACGCGGTGAGCGATCTGTTCGAGTTCCTTGGGCGAGAGTTGAGCTGTTTTCGTCATTACGTATCCAGAGCCTCTCTCAGAGAGTAAAGGTAGCGGCCCAACGAACCGCCAAAATATAAGCCACGACGGCTACGGCCGTGACTAATATCTTGGTTCGCAGTCGGATCGTAGGGCATAGCGTTACGGCGCACGCCACAACCCCCAAGGGCACCCACAAGAACTTCGCAGTCCCGGCCTCGAGCCACTCCAGAATCGCAAATGGGGCCACCACAACTTGAACAATCATCACAATTGGCCCGCCAGTGACCCGTGGACCGCTTGGAAGCCAGGACAAAACCGGGGGCAGGAGAATAATTCCCTCGGTCCACCACGCCGCCGTCAGTACCAGCGTCTCGATGTAAGGCAAACGTGCTGCAGCACTCTTTTGCGTTTCCATCTTTGGTCATTTGGAGAAGGCTACGCCGACGCGGACGTCGCGGAAACGCGCGGGGGCGGCGCCGTGGCCGGTGCCCATGGTTTGCTGCGGCTGTCCCTTGCCACAATTGGGCGTGCCCCACAAAGTCCAATAGTCGCGCGAACAAATGGCGTCGCAACTATTCCAGAATTCGGTGGTGATGCCGCTGTAGCTGGGATTTTTGATCATGCGGCCTTTTTTGCCGCCTTTGATCTCCCAACCGATCTCGGTGGAGAATTGAAAGTGGTAGCGCTTGTCGTCGATGGACCAGGAGCGATTGGTTTCCATCAGAATTGCGTCGTCGGTGTCAGCAATCAGGTCGTCATATTTCCACGTGCCGGGATTGATGCTGATGTTAGTCATGCGAATCATTGGCAGGCGGTTCCAGCTTTCGCAGCGCACGGTGCCGCCAGAGTGTTTCTCGCCGATGGCCTTTGCGGTTTCGCGGCTGGTGAGATAGCCGGTGAAGAGGCCGTCGCTGATGATCGGCGTGCACTGCGCAGGGACGCCCTCATCATCGTAAGCAAAAGTACCGAGGCCGGGACCGTGCGCGAGGCGCGCATCGGCAACGACGTTGACAATGTCCGAACCGTACTTCAGTTTCCGCAATTTTTCAGTGGTGAGGAAGCTCATGCCGGCGAAATTCGCTTCCATGCCGAGGACGCGGTCGAGTTCTATGGGATGGCCGATCGATTCGTGAATTTGTAGGCCGAGCTGCGAGCTGCCGAGGATGATGGTTTTGCGCCCTTCCGGACATTGCGCGGCGGAATGCAGCGCGACGCATTCTTCGGCGATGCGTTGAGCGTTGCCGACAAGGTCGAGCGATTCGACCAGTTCGTAGCCTTGCAGCATGTGCTGCCCGCCGAAACTATTGGGATAGGAGCGCTTTTGGATTTCGCTGCCGGCAAAGCTGGTGGCGACGATGCCGGCGCCGGACTGCATTTTGATCTGGTGAATCGAGGAGCCGATGCTGGAGACGAAAAGCTGTTCGATGCGGCGGAAGGACATGGAACCTTCGGCGAGCGTGATGCCCTTCACGCGGCGCATTTCTTTATCGGCGGCCAGAAGTAGAGCGATTTGGCTTTCGACCGGAATGCGAAACGGATCTTTCAAAAATGGATTCTGCCAGGTATCGACGTAGGATTTTTCCGGAGCGAGCGAAACATTTTCGCGCTTGGCGAGGGCGGAAGCTTTGGCGATGGCGACGGCTTCGGCGGCGCAGGCGTCAATTCCCTCCCGCGTGAGGCGGTCGGTGGAAGAAAAGCCCCAAGCGCCATCGGCAATCACACGAATGCCGATGCCGAGCGATTCGGATTCGGCCAGCGTGCCGACTTCACCGTTTTTGGTGGAGATTTCGCGGCTGCGAATATCCATCACGCGGGCGTCGGCGTACTTCGCGCCGCGGCGCTTGGCGGTCTCCAGCGCGGAAGCGGCCCAGTCTTGCATCACCGAGAAGCCACCCTTCTGGAGGAACCGGCCGCGAGTGCGCCGAAACCCGGATAGTTCGCTATTAGAAAATCGTATGCTGCTGAATCGCTGAGACTTGATGGACGCGCTACTCGACACCGGTTCGCGATTAAGTTTTGCTTTGTATTCGCTTGAGCGCCGGACGAGAGATCCAGGGGCTGCCAAGGCTGAATGGAGGAGTCTCCGCGGATGCACAGGACCGAACGCGGGGTTTCGCCGCGCCGGGAACTGAGCATGCTTAACATCTCTCGCGTCATCTCTATTCCCTTCCCCCTTCTGCCCGGCCACGGCCAGGAAACGACGACATACGTCACTTACTACACTGGCATAAGGCGAGTGCCACGTCAATTGGAGTTTGCAGGGCAGGCCATGAGCGAAAGTAAATCCCATGCACGAGTTTACCAAGGGTTTATAATCCAAGCCTAAAATGGCGCTCACTGCGGGCACGCGTATCGGTTCGTACGAGGTCGTCGGCGTCCTCGGCGCCGGAGGCATGGGCGAGGTTTATCGCGCGCGGGATGGGAAGCTTGGACGCGACGTGGCGCTGAAGGTTTTGCCCGAGGCGTTCGCGCGCGATGCCGAGCGCATGGCGCGATTCCAGCGTGAAGCCAAGCTGCTCGCTTCGCTCAACCATCCGAATATCGCTGCAATCTACGGCTTCGAGGATTCCGGCGCTACTCACGCGCTGGTGATGGAGCTGGTCGAAGGGCCGACGCTCGCCGATCGCATCAAATCCGGACCGATTCCGATCGACGAGGCGCTGCGGATTGCCAAGCAAATCTGCGAGGCGTTGGAGTACGCACACGAGCGCGGGATCGTCCACCGCGATTTGAAACCCGCCAACGTTAAAGTCACCGCCGCCGATGCGGTGAAGGTGCTCGACTTCGGCTTGGCGAAAGCGATCGAGGGCGATGTGTCGTCGATGGACATGGCCAATTCGCCGACCATCAGCCGGCTCGCCACGCAAGCGGGAGTCATCCTGGGCACAGCGGCGTACATGTCGCCCGAGCAGGCGAAGGCGAAGCCGGTGGACCGCCGCGCGGATATTTGGGCGTTTGGCTGCGTGCTCTACGAGATGCTCACCGGGAAAATGGCGTTCAGCGGCGAGACGGTAACCGACACGCTGGCGGCAGTCATCAAGGTGGAGCCGGATTGGTCCCGACTGGAAGTCGGGACGCCTTTGCGTGTTCGCGTCCTTTTGCATCGCTGCTTGCAGAAAGACGTGAAGCAGCGCCTGCAAGCCATTGGCGACGCGCGCATCTCGCTGGACGAAGTTCTTTCAGGAGCGCCGGAGCCAACGTTCGCCGCCGCAGCACCGGCTCCCGCGTTGTTCTGGCACCGCGTTCTGCCTTGGGCGCTGACTGGCGCGCTCGCGATCGCACTTGCTGCGGTGATTGCAGCTTGGAAAATCGGAGCACCTGCTCCGCAGTCCGACATGCACTTCAGCACCGTCACGAATTTCGCGGGCGTGCAGGCACAGCCGGCGATTTCACCCGATGGGCGCTCGGTGGCTTTCGTCTCCAATAGCGACGGGCACTTCAATATTTACGTGGGACTGGTGCGCGGTGGCAATCTGGTCCAAATCACTCGCGATCCGAACGTCGAATCGGCGCCGAGCTGGTCGCCCGACGGCACGACGCTTGCGTACGCGCGGCTAAATCACTGGGGGACCTGGGACGTCTGGGAAGTTCCGGCGCTCGGCGGAACATCGCGGCGAGTGATCCTGAACGCCGCCGATCCCACGTGGTCTCCGGATGGCCATTCGCTCGCTTATCTGAATATAGCGGACGGTGCGGTTTGGATTTCGGGCGTTTCGGGCGAGAACGCACGCGAGGTCACGCATCCTCTGCCTGGCGGCTTCGACTTGGGCACGCAACCGCGCTTTTCTCCCGACGGCACGAGAATCGCTTTTTCCGCCCGAACGAGCTCAGGCGGCCCTTACGGGGAATTGGCGGTGGCCGACCTAAATTCAGGGAGAACGAGTCAATTGACCCACGATAATGCGCTGGCGCTTTCTCCTGCGTGGTCAGCGGACGGCCGCTACATTTACTTTGCGTCGAGCCGCGGCGGAACGATTAACATCTGGAAAATCTCCGCTACGGGCGGCAAGCCGGAACAGATCACCGCCGGCGAGGGCGACGACGCCGACCTGGATGTCTCCGCTGACGGGAAGCGAATCGTGTTCGGGACTCTACGCCAAAAGATCGGGATCGCCCGGCTGGATCTTCAGGTCAAGCCGGGGCAGGACAGTGTGAAGGCGCTTACGAGCGATCCCGCCCGGAATCAGTTTGGGCCCGCCTATTCGCCCGACGGAGCGCACTTGGCGTTTTTCAGCAATCTGAAAGGCGCGGAACACGAAGAGATCTGGGTGTGCGATTCGGATGGCGCAAACGCCGCGCCGCTGGTCCAGGATGCGCGGGTAAACATATTTCCTGCTTGGAGCCCGGACGGCAGGTCCATCCTTTACGACTCCGAAAGCGCTACTTTTCCGTACGGCCACGAGTGCCGCAGCGTCCCGGTATCAGGCGGTGCGCCACAGACGCTGTTCAAAATGCCTCAAAATAAGGTGGATGTGGGAAGGGATGGGAGGGTGCTGTTTCAGGGCGATAAGGGCCAGCTTGAGGCATTCGATCCGCAGGACGGCAAAACGCAAACCGTTGGCACACTGCCCGTCGCTGCGGGGGAATATGCGCACTGGTCTTTGGATGGGCATTCGGTCGCCTACATGGTAAGTCCGAAGAAAGACGACGATCCGGGTGCCGGACTGTGGGTGGATAACTTTAAGAATCCGCCGCGTCAGGTCTTCCGCGGCTGGGTTATATGGTTCGCTCGCGGCCCGGGAGACGAACTGTATCTGCTGCAAGGCAAGCCCGACTTGACGTCAGTGTTATGGAAGGTGGACTGGAATGGCCAGAACCTCACGCCCACGTCCTCAATCGTCCCGATTCTCTACAGCATTAACTACGAACATACGGCCACCGGAGTCCAGTTTGACGCATCTCCCGACGGACGCTACCTGGCGTTTCAGACGGACCAGGTCCTGCAAGAGAACATCGGTATGATTGAAAACGTCCACTAGCAACGAACCGATCAAAATGAGCCTCGCGACTGGAACAAAACT
>JBOGMW010000160.1:0-8322 GCA_050746805.1 Candidatus Acidiferrales bacterium
AAAACCAGCTTGCTCAGCGGCCGCAGGTAAGGAGAAAAATCGCACATACGCCGCGCGTGGCCTTCGCGAAGGGCACGACGGCCTGCAATACACTCCCGTCGACTCCACCGCGTAGACGAACGCGCCATCAGCGCGACGATCGCGCGCCTGCACCGCTTGCCAAAGCGAACGCTGATTTCGCTCGTTCAAATTTTGCTTCCCGGCTTTCTTTCGCTTCTTCATCGGCTGTGAATTTCGCTCTAATTTCTCCAGCGGGCCCACTGTATCGAAACAGCGGCGAAGCTCGCTATCCGATTCTCGCGATCAAAGTGTACGCGTTGTGTAATCGCCGCTGGTACCTTCGCCAGGGCGCAAGTGGCTTTGATTCTGCCACTTGGCTAGATGTTGCATAATAGGACACCTCGCCAGTTTGACCCTTGACCATCCGAAGTACTACGCGCATATTCGGGGAACCTTTCCGCATGGGGTCACTGACGGATAGGACTTGGGGGATGTGCCATGGGAGCTGCTCCAGATTGGGCTGGACAGCAGGCTGCACGCTCGCCGCTGCGTGAACGCGAAGTTGAACATCGCACGGAATCCGTTATAGCGCATTCGAATAAACCAGGACCGCGCAGATTCACGCGCGTACCCACGCACGCTATTGGTGTGGCTGCCGAACGTCGCCGCTCTCCGCGGGCCGGCTTGGCACTGCCAATGCGCCTCACCCGCATCGGCGAGATGCTGGAGCCAATTCCCGTCACCTTGGTGACGCGCAACATCAGCTCTAGCGGCATCTACTTCCTTGCGCCGCGCGAAATTGAGCCCGGTACAGCTATCGAGCTCGAAGTCGCGCTTGTCGAGAGGGCCGCCGGATTTGGAACCGTCCAGATGTGCACGGCGGCACATATCGTACGCGCCGAAGAATGCGACATGGCGGGTTGGCGCGGCTACGCGGCCAGTTTCGACGACTTCGCGCTGCGCCGCGACGATGTGCTCCCGATGCGCTTCGTCTCCCACTAGCGCCACGCCCATTTCCAGACTCGAATCACATCCGGAACGGGGCGGAAGCGCGCCGAATTCTGTTACGATCTTTCCTTCGTGATTCATCCGCGTGCAAGCCTGAACCATTCGCCCGCCAAAGACACACTGATTCGTGCTCGTGTGGTCCTGCTCGATTGGGACGGCACGCTGCTCGATTCCTACGCCGCCGACTCGCGCGCGTATCTGGCCATGTTTCGTGCACTCGAAATCGAATGGGGCGAAGCGGAACTCAAACAGCACTACTGCCCGAACTGGTACGAAGTCTATCGGGCGGCGCGCGTGCCGCGATCGAAATGGCATCAGGCTGATCGGCTTTGGCGTGCGGCGTATAGCGCCGAACGTCCGAAGCTGCTTCCGGGCGCCCGGACGGTGGTGCGCTCGCTGGCGCGAAAATTCCGATTGGGGCTGGTAACCAGCGGGAACCGCGATCGGGTGCGCGAGCAGATCTCTCGATTCGGATTTGAGGAGATTTTCTCCGCGTTCGTTTTCAGCGAGGACGCCACGCGCAAAAAGCCGCATCCCGCGCCGCTCAATCTGGCACTCAAACGGCTTCGCGCTCGCCCCGAAGATTGCGTCTATGTGGGCGACGCGGCGGAGGACATAGAAATGGCTCGCGGTGCCGGTGTGCGATCGATTGGGGTTCTTGGCCCCTTCCCTACCGCCGAGCGCATCCGCGCCTCGCGCCCCGATTTGCTGCTCGATTCGATCCGCGAGCTGCCGAGGTACTTGCGTGTTGCCGGCCAGTCGTAAATTTTTCGGCGAAAATTGCGCGCGATTCTGTGCTCCGCCCCGTCTCGGGTAGGCAGGTGCGCGGGGGTTTGTTTTCAGCAAGTTAGATGCGTTTCTACTCGATTGGCAGTCTCGGGTAGCGCCGCGTGGAGGCAGTGACTGGTGAGCAGTAACGGATGATTGGTAGGACTCGCTAGCACGGCGCGCTGAATCGCGCGACGCCGTGGTGGAGTCAGCGGCCAGTGCATGCTGGGCTAAAGGCCCCGGCGCTACGTTTAAATCTTTTCGGTGCCCGCGCCAGGCGGCGGGCTTTTTCCACTTCTCCTTATCCACGCGCCTTCTCCCAAGCCTCACTTCCACGCTAGCACACGATGCAAGTCGACACAGCTGTCTCGGGTAGCGCAAAGCCTTTGCGCACTGGAGGTTGCGAGGCGGGAATGTTCAACCGTTACCTGCGATTTTTAGACTTTAGATTCCCGTATTGGGAATACGGCTTCGCCCGCAGAGGAAAAACGGTGTCTAAGTATCGAAGCGAGAGAGAGCCACTCGAAACGGTAACTCGCGCGCCACCGTATGGGAACAAAGAATGGCGGCGCCTCGAGGCGTAAAAGCTGATTCAGCAAAATAGCTTGTGCGCGCTGCGGGTCGCGAGGCCTTCCAGATCAGGCGGCACGCTGCTTCCGTCCTGAGCGTTGGCGCTTTCGAATTCGGATTTTATGCCGCAACTCTTTCTTGTAGTGGCGCATTGCATGCCTGAGCAGGCCATTTGCCCTCGTTTGGTAGCCTGGACCGGCAGACTTGAGCCAGTCGATTACGTCCACGTCCAGGCGCAACGTCACCGGCTTTTGGGGCGGGCGATAGAGCTTCCCCATCTCGGCGTCGCTCCAGTCAAGGACCGGCGAAATTTCGGAAAAATCAATCTTTTCGTCTTTTTGAGCGGCGATAGCGCGGATGTCGCGCAATTGCGTCTTGGTGAGTTTCTTCATAAATCCTCCTTTCATGCCACTCGGCGCGACGTGCGGAGAATCAGGTCCCTACAAATCGCGGCGGCCTTCCATGGCTTTTAGCATGGTGACTTCGTCGGCGTATTCGAGGTCGGAGCCGACGGGGATGCCCATGGCAATGCGGGTGACGCGGACTCCGAGCGGCTTGATGAGCTTCGAGAGATAAACGGCGGTGGCTTCGCCTTCGGCGGTGGGATTGGTGGCAATGATGATTTCCTCGACCGTGCCGCCCTTGAGGCGTTCGATAAGGCTCTTAATTTTGAGCTGGTCGGGGCCAATGCCCTGCAACGGCGAAAGCGAGCCGCCAAGGACGTGATAGAGGCCGTTGAACTGGCGCGTCTTTTCGACGGACTGGATGTTGGTGGCTTCCTCCAGCACGCAGATCATGGAGCGGTTTCGCGTGGCGCTGGTGCAGAAGTGGCACGGATCGGTGTCCGTGATGTTGTTGCAGACGGAGCATTCGCGGACTTTTTCCTTGGCTTCGCGGATGGCGTCGGAAAGCGCGAAGGCCTGTTCGCGGTCCACGCGAAGCAGAAAAAAGGCGAGGCGCTGCGCGGTCTTCTGCCCGATGCCAGGCAGACGGCGCAATTCGTCGATCAGCCGGGAAACAGACGGAGCAAAGTCAGGCATGCGGTGTCATCTCGTTTGGTGCGTGATTGCGAATGAATGATTATCGCAGATTCGCGCGGGTTTGCCACAGAGACTCGGGGGCGCAGAGAGGGCACAAAGGCGCGGCTCCGATGAAGCCCACTCCTCCTTTGACGAAGATATGATCCCGCCATGAGCGCTCCGTGGCAAATCCGAGAAGAGAGACCGGCTGACAAGCCGGAGGTCTGGCGCGTGAATGAAGCAGCCTTCGGGCGTCCGGATGAGGCCAACCTTGTCGATGAGCTACGCCAGGAAAACGCGATCCTGGCATCTCTCGTCGCCGAAGTCAGTTCGCAAATCGTCGGCCACGTTCTCTTCAGCCGAATGTGGATCGACTCTGACCGCAGCATCGCGGCCGTGGCGCTGGCTCCCTTGGCCGTCATACCAGCACATCAGAATTGCGGCATCGGCAGCGCGCTGGTTCGGGAGGGCCTAGATCTATTAAGCAAGCGCGGCGAGGAGATTGCGATCGTCCTCGGTCACGCCCATTACTATCCGCGCTTTGGATTTTCCTGCGAAAGCGCGCGGTCGTTCGAAAGCCCTTTTCAGGCCGACTACTACATGGCCATGGAGTTGAAACGGGGCGCGCTAGAGGGTGTGAAGGGAAAGGTGCGATACCCAGCGGCATTCGCGTTGTAGCAGTGGCTCCGCGTTCCGTCGAAGCGGTACAATAAAGGTGCAAGTCTTCCGTGTGTATAGACGATCCAGCCCATGCACAGAAATCCAAATGAGACGAGAAGGAGTGCCACGTGAAACGATCCTTTGGGCTAGCGCTCGGAGCAGTACTTGCAATTTTCATTGGCCTTTCATTTCCGACAGTTGGCGCGGCGCAGAACAATCGCGTGCTGGGGCAAGTGGAAATTCAGGGCAAGACGAACGCGGACAAAACTTCGGGCGTCTGGGTGGATGGGCAGTACCTGGGCTTCGTGAAGGAGCTGAAGGGCGACAAGAAAATTCTACTACTGCCGGGCGAGCACGAAATCGAAATCCGGCAGGTCGGTTACATCGCGGAGAAGGAAAAGGTGGACGTCGAGCCCGGAAAGAAAACGACGATCCTAATTCATCTGCAGCGCGATCCGCGCGCGCAGTTGCCCCACGGAGCAACGTCGCAGATTAAGCTGGAAGTGACGCCGGACCGAGCCGCCGTGTTTGTCGATGGAGGCTACGTGGGAACTCCGCACGAGTTTGGCGGGCTCGGGCGCGCGATGGTAATCGCTCCCGGCAAGCACCAGATTCGAATCGCGCTGGCCGGATATCAGGATTTCACCACCGAAGTGAATTTGCGTCCCCACCAAAAGATCACCATCAAGACCGATTTAATTCCGGGCGCTCAGCCAGGCCCTACGATCAAGCGGTGAAGCAGAAGAAGCGCAAAACCGACGCGATAAATCAGGTGCGGGACGTCGTCTTGATTTTCGGTAATAAGCGATCATCGCTAGAAACGGCGCACCGGCGAATTGGAGTTCCAATCCGAGACTAGCCGGTTGGCGCCGGCCGACCGCGTGGAACGCGAGGGGCCCGAGGGCGTCCACCGGGACAGGTTAGTTGCGCGTGCAATTCCCCGGCGTTACAATGCAGTGCGTGTTGCGCGTCGATTGAGGTTCATGGAGTGTGAACCGCCGCTCGTCTAGCTCGTCCAACACAGATTGGTTCTCGCCGGGTTCAACCCAAGGTTTTCGATAATCAACAAGAAAATTCGCGGCTTCAAAGGGGGAGAGATCGCATGCGAACGACAGCAGTCCGATGGTTTGCAGTTGTAACGTTTCTAGCGGCAGCGAGCGCGGTTCCCGTGCTCGCGCAGGGACCACCGCCGGGACGACGCGGCGGAAGGATGATGATGGGACCACCGTTGCAGCTGAGCTCTTCAGCGTTTGAGGATCTCGGCACGTATCCGGAAAAGTACTCGTGCGCTCCGAATGGACAGATGGACACCGCGCACATGACTTCGCCGCCGCTTTCGTGGAAGAACCCACCGGCGGGCACGAAGAGTTTCGTGCTGCTACTGCACGATCCCGACGCGCACGCCGGAAAAACCGTGGACGACATCACACACTGGATTATTTTCAATATCCCAGGCGATTCCACCTCGCTACCAGAAGGCGTGAAGGCCGATGCACCGGCGAGCGTGGGCGTGCAAGGCAGCAACATCGCGCGCCAGCCGGCATTCTTCGGCCCGTGCGCGCCTCCGGGACCGCCGCACCACTACACGTTTGAGCTGTACGCTCTCGACACGACGCTGGCCCTGCAAGCGGGCGCCAGCCGCGACGACATCATGAAGGCCATGGACGGACACGTCCTCGGCGGCACGGTGATGATCGGCATGTTCGCACGGAAACCGGGCGGACAAATGGGCGGGCCACCGCCGCAACACTAATTTTTGCGGTGTGGAATTGAGAATCCCTCTCCGCTCACGTTGGCGGAGGGGGATTTTTAATTTGTCGCGGATGCAGGAACCATCACGGAGCGAATGCGGTACCTGAAAAACTTGCTGGATGAGGAAACTTTAGAAGAGGCCAGGGATCTTCATCCCCGCCATGCCGGGCATGCCGCCGGCGAGTTCGGTCACTTGCTTGGAGAGTTCTTCGTCCACGCGGCGCGTGGCTTCATTCACCGCGGCGATCATCAGCTCCTGCAGCATTTCTTGGTCTTTGGTCTTGAAAATTTCGGGATCGATGCGCACCTCGATCAGCTGCTTTTGCCCGCTCATGCGCACGGTGACCATGCCGCCGCCGGCCGAAGCTTCCACGGAGATTTCGCCAATGCGCTTTTCCAGCTTTTCCTGCGCCTGACGAAATTGCGAGAGCATTTGCTGCAGAGCTTTGACTTCCATGCGTTATTCCTCGCCGGGTTGCTTCACGTTTACAATGCGTCCGCCGAACTTTTGAAGCATCGCTCGAACGATCGGATCTTCCTCAAATCGAGCGCGAAGCTCGGCGCCGTGAGCCGTACCCACTCGGCCAGAGTCGAGTTTAACACAGACGCGAAGAGGCTGGCCTACCACTTGATGCAACACTGTGCGCAAACGCTCCATCGGGTCGCGCGCCTGCAACATTTCCGCCAGCGCGCGACTTTCCGTCGGGAAGAACAGGCGCAACTCGCTGGCATCGAGCTCCCACCGCGAGGCATGTTCCACCATCGACCACAAAAATCGTTGCCCTTGCAGCGCCGCCTTGATCGCTTCTACTTGCGGGCTGCCTACGCTGCCGCCCAATCCCGAGCCTGATTCTTCTGCGGCGCGCGCCACCACACGTGGCGGCGATGCTGGAACGGGGCGCTCCGCGGCAAGCGGCGCGGCGGCATTTCGCGAAAGCCCGTCGGGAGGCGCGGATTTTGACGCGAGCGGTTCCGCGGGCAATGTGCGGGCCCACGGCGCTGATGGCGCGCTTGCGGCAGGCCCATCTGCGTTAGCGTTCGGCACGGACGGCTCCGCCACCGGCGCCATGCGCACCGCCGCTCCAGAACTCGCAGATGCCGCCTGCGCGGGAGGAGTCGCGCGCGCCGTAGGCAGTGCGCCGCTGCCGTGCGCAGGCCCGGCAGCCGGCGATGCACTCGCAACTCCCGCATGCCGCGCTGGATTGGCGGAGCGAGTCGATGATGAACTTTCGCCGTGAAGCTCAGCAATGGCTTCTTCAAGCAGCGCCAGGCGCTGTGCGTTGATCAGCTTCAGCAAGCCAAGTTCGAGGTGCAGGCGCGGGTCAGGACGACGATGCAGGTCATCTTCGGTGGCCAGCAGAATATTGAAAAAGCGCGTGAGATCTTCTTCGCTGAATTGTGCGGATTGCGCGGACAGGCGCGGCCGCTCGTCCGCAGCGGCGGCGATAAGATTCGAATCCGCGCCGCAAACTCGAGCAATTAATAAATTGCGCACGTGCCGGATCGCTTCGCGGCAGAAATGCTGCAAGTTTTGGCCGTCGGAGATCAGGCGATGCACCAACGAAAGCGCGCGTTCGGAGGATTGCGATGCAATCGCTTCGATCAGTTCGTCAAGCACACCTTCGGCAACCACGCCCAGCAGTTCGCGCACTTGCGCGTCCGTGATCGCGTCACCGCCGTACGCGATGGCTTGCTCCAGCAGCGAAAGCCCGTCGCGCACGCTGCCTTCCGCGGCACGCGCCAGCACGGCAATCGCTCCGGGTTCAATGCTCAGATTTTCCGCCTTGGCGACACGTTCGATCTGCCCGGCAATTTCCTGAAACGTCAGCGCGCGAAACTGGAAAAGCTGCGCGCGCGATTTGATCGTATCGACAAGATCTTCGGGCTGCGTGGTAGCCAGGATAAAAACGACGCGGTCGGGCGGCTCTTCGAGCGTCTTCAGCAGCGCGTTGGAGGCATCGTCGGTCAGCTGATGCGCTTCGTCGAGAATCACCACTTTGTAGCGGCTGGCGGCCGGCGCGTAGCGCACCATTTCGCGCAGCTCGCGAATCTGGTCGATGCCGCGATTGGAAGCGGCGTCAATTTCGAGAACATCCAGCGAAGTGCCTGCGGAAATTTCGCGGCAGGAATCGCAGGTGTTGTCCGGCTCAGCGGTGGGACCATTCGCGCAATTCAGCGCCTTGGCGAGGATGCGCGCGGCGGTAGTCTTCCCGACTCCGCGCACGCCCGAAAAAATGTACGCGTGCGCCACACGGTTCGATTGGATCGCGTTTGCCAGAGTGCGCGTCACATGCTGCTGGCCCACGATTTCGCCGAACGTCTGCGGACGATACTTTCGCGCGATTACTTTGTAGCTCATGCGATGGGTTCGGCTAGGTTGCGGTGCGCCGCAAGTTCGGCTCGCCATGCGCGGCGATAAGAGGAACTTCGGGTCCTCCGCGGCACACGAAATGGTCCCGCTACCGTTGCTCCCTTCCGGGCCTGGCGGGGTTCACGGGGAATCGTTGCACAGAGCCCGAAGTTCCACCGATCGGCAGTTCACGCA
>JBOGMW010000161.1:0-11588 GCA_050746805.1 Candidatus Acidiferrales bacterium
CTGTTACATCCATCCGGCTCAGGCGGGCATTCGCAGCAATCTGAATCTCATCACGGCCAGCGGACATGTCTACTCATTCCTGCTTGAGGAAATCAGCAACGAGCCGAACGTCGAACCAGACCTGAAAATCTTCATCGAGCCGAAAGAGCAATCCGGTATCGGCATGGACGCTTTCGGTCGCAATTTCGTGCCCGCCAGCGAAGTGGATGCCTACCAGCGGGAAATCCAGGGCGTTCGAGACCAAGCCGCCGCCCAGGTAAAGGCAGCCAAAACCAGCGCCAAACAGCAGATTGAGAAATTCCGGTCCGAGTATCCGACGAAACTTCAGTTCGACTATGAATTGGACCGCAAGGCGATGCGCGATCCGTTCCTCGTTTCCGCGATTTTTCACGACGACCGTTTTACCTACATCAAGTGCGCCGCCGCGGAGAAACCGGCCATCTACGAAATGAAAGACGGCAAACCAAACGTCATCAACTTCGATCTGGACAACGGTGTCTACATCATCCCGAAAATTCTGGACGCCGGGTATCTCGCGATTGGCAAGAAGAAAGTCACCTTCATGCGCCATCAACAGCAGTAGCGAGCGGTGAAACCCATCCCGACGAAAGCGAGAACCGATATGACCGAGCAAAGCACCGCGCCCGCCGCTTCACCGATTCAGGACAAGGCACCGAAACCGCCCGGCCTCATGCCGAAGAACATTCAGGCATGGGTAATGCTTGGCTTGGCCGTGCTCATGGTTGGCATCATGTGGCTCACGGGCGGGAAGAAGGCCCAGACCACGCCGAAATCGAGCGTTCCGACATTCCAGCCGCCAGCACAGGCTGTGAATGAGGCGCAGATCAACGCCCTTCAGAGTCGGATTCAGGAACTCCAACGCGAGCAGCAAACCGCCATCACGCAGCAGAACAAATTCTTTGGCTCGCTCCAGTCCGGGCCACAGAGTTCCGCTCCCGCGCAGGTTTCGGGCGAGGCTCCGCAGCCGCCAACGCCCGATCCAGTACAGGAGGAAAAGAAAAGACGAGCCTACGTGTCACTCTTCTCGTCAAACGTGGCTCTGAGCTATCGCAAGGACCTCGCCCAACCGCAGCAACTCTCACCGAACGCTCCAGAACAAAACCAGGCTTCGAGACTGCCTAACGCCCCCGCCCCGCCGCTCGACATGAACCAGATTGCTCAGATCCTCAGTCAGGTCCCGCAACCGCCGCCGCAAGCCGGGGTTCCCGCAGCCGCTCCTCAACTCGGAAACCAGCAACCGGGAAGGACGACAGCGCAGAAAGAGGAGAAACAGGCGGCGAAAACCTCCGTAAATCCGAACTCCCTCGACGCTGCAACGGGAAAGACCTACGTTCTATTCGAGGGTACCGTCCTCGAAACCGTTCTCCTCAACCGCCTCAACGGAGACTTCAACGGCCCGGTCGAATGCCTCGTCACGAACGACATCTATTCGCACGACCGCCAGCACCTTCTGATTCCTTCCGGCACGAAGGTTCTCGGGGAAGCAAAGCGCGTAGAAGCCTTCGGCCAAACGCGCCTTGCTGTGGCATTCCACCGGCTCATCATGCCGGACGGTTATTCCGTCAGTCTCGACCAGTTCAAAGGCATGAATCAGATTGGCGACACAGGCTTGCGCGACAAGGTGAACAACCATTACTTCAAAATCTTCGGAGCGTCGCTTGCAGTTGGCGCAATCGGCGGCATCTCCGAAGCAGGATCAAGCGGGCTTCTGACGCAATCCGGCACTCAGAGCATCGAGGCGGGTCTTGGCCAGAGCCTCGGCCAAACCTCGCAGCGCATTCTCGACAAATTCTTGAACATTCTGCCGACTGTCACTATCCGCGAAGGCCACCGCGTCAAGATTTATCTCTCCGGCGATCTCGCCGTTCCCGATTACGCAAATCACAAAATGCCTTCCGACCTGTAAGAACGCTTTCACCAAGAAATTCGAGGAGAACTGAAATGAAGAAGAGATTGCTTACCATTCTGCTTGTTTTCGGACTGTGCGTCGGCACTGCCTCCGCACAGTTCGGATTCGGGATCGTTTACGATCCCACGAACTACGCAAACGCCGTTCTTCGCTACGGGCAGCTTGTCCAACAACTCAATCAACTCAGGCAAACCTACGCGCAGATCGTATCGCGGTACAACCTCGCGCTCCGAATGGCGCAGAATCTTCAAAACATGCCCGCTCGCTATCGCGCTCAGTTCTCCAACTGGCGCGATGTAGTCGCCCTGAACACTTACGGCAACACCGGAACATGGGTCACCGGAATGAACACCGGAAATGCAGGCGCGGTCAATTCAGGCTATCAACAAGCCACCGTTCCGCTTCTTCAGTACAACAGCCAGGAATTAAATGG
The DNA here is from genome assembly GCA_050746805.1 of Candidatus Acidiferrales bacterium. Taxonomy (GTDB): domain Bacteria; phylum Acidobacteriota; class Terriglobia; order Acidiferrales; family UBA7541; genus Palsa-295. Next base: position 2,364 of record JBOGMW010000161.1, read on the forward strand.
CATGACGCCGGACGAGCTCGACCGTGTGAAGTCGCAGTACGCCTCAGTTGAACTCGCCGATGGCGCAAACGTCACCTCAATGGCGACCATCGGCGCGATCCGCGCCGATGCCCAGAACATCGAGAACCAGATGAACAACCTCGAACAGGACTCGCTTTCGAACAATCCAAACCTCAACACCGAAGTCTCCGTGTTGAACAAGATCAACGCCACCAGCGTGCTCACCCTCCGCACGGTCCAGGACTCGAACAAGCTGTTGTTGTCCTTGCTTGAACAGAACGTCATCGCAGCGAAGCAGCAGCGCGAAGCGACCGCCAACTCAATCAATGCGGAAATCGAGCGCCGCGCGACGCTGGCCGGCAATCTCGCTCAGATCACCAGCACACTCGGCAACTCGCTTCAAAACTTCCGCATGCCGTAATCGGAATCGCCGCAAATCCCATCGCGCCGGAGAAGAAGCCATGCAAACGGATTTTCTGCAATTCATCTATCAGGCCATCAACAACATGCTGACGCAGAATCTCGGCTTCTTCGACGCCATGGGCCAAAACCTCTTTCGCATGTTCGCCACCATCCTTGTTGCGTGGTTCGGAATCAAGATGGCCCTCTCCGCTGCCGGCGGACAGCACGTGCTGCATTTTGAAAAACTCGCGAGTCTCATTCTGACTATCAGCTTCGGTTTCGGTATGGTCAATTACTACAATCGGCCCATCCCCGGCGTCGGCACGAGCTTTCACAACCTCATCACCGATGAGTCCCAATTCCTTGCGAGCAAGATCACCCAGAATCAATTGCAGACGGTGATTGACGGGGTCAGCGACTTCGAGGCCCGACTCGATTCGCCTACGTTCGGAGATTTTCTCGGCACTCTGGCCTACGTCATCATCATTATTTTGCTTGCGGCCGCGCAGGCGGTCACGATTGTGGTTGTCGCGTTCGGTTTCATCGCCACGGCGGTGTGCGTTCTGGTAGGGCCAATTTTCATCCCGTTCTTCATTGTCCCCGAAATGGAGTGGCTCTTCTGGGGATGGTTTAAGGCGTTCATCCAATACGCCTTCTATCAGGTCATCGCAGCGGCTGTGGTCTACATCATCGCCAATCTGCTTGTCGGAGTGCTTCGCCTACCGCCCGCCGGAACGCTCTCGACAGTCCAACTCTTGGCTTGGTTTCCTGTGCTTCTTATCGCCTTCCTCGCTGCGATCTACGCACTTCTGAAAGTCCCGGTCCTCACGAATCACATCTTCAGCGGCGCTTCGGGCGGGTCTTCTGGCGCGATTCTCGGCTTTCTCGCCGCAAGAATGAAGGCGTGAGCGCATAGCAAGTCACAATTCCAGGAGCAATTCACATGAGCAACGATCCGAGCTTCGATGATGCCAAGCGACTCTATTTGGAGCAATACGGAGACCCTATGGTGACCAACACCTACCTCAAGATTGCGCTCGTTCTGCTGGCGCTTGTCGCGCTCGGTCTCGGTTTAATCGACCTACGAACCATTCGCACATTCCAGAACTTCCGCCCGCTGGTAATCCGCATTGACCAGTTGGGCCGGGCCGAAGCCCTCAGCTACCGCAATTTCGAATACAAGCCCCAGGACGCCGAGGCCCGCTACTTCCTCTCGCAATTCTGCCAGCTCTATTACGGACGTAATCGCTACACCATCAACGATGACTTCTCGAAGTCGCTTTACTTTCTCGACGGCAACCTCGCTACGGACATCATTGACGCCTACAGGAAGAACGGCATCATTAAGAGCTTCCTGACCGACCCCTCCAAGCCAGAAATCGACATTGACGTGAAGAATGTCTCGGTCGAGCAACTGGACAAGCCGCCGTACCGCGCCCGCGTGGACTTTTACATGGTGTACTACTCGCCCGCAGATCACAGCGAACTCAAGCGCACGCTCTACACTGCCAATTTCGTTTTCTTTTTCAGAACGCAGGTGCCGAACGAACTCATTCCTATCAACCCCCTCGGGTTGACCATCACCTACTTCCGCGAAGACGAAGCCTTCAATTAGCTCGCTTTTTACGCCAACATTCAGGAGCTTCTCGCATGATCGCCAACGCACTACTCGTCACTGTTGCCGTGCTGCTGGGCATCGCTGTCTATCTCATGGGCGAATTGAAATTCCTTGCGCCCTATCGAGTTTTTCTCTTCCACGAATACGGCTGGGCGCTGACCCTTTTCTTCGCAGGATTGTTTGTGAATCTGTTCGCAGGAGTCTCCGTGCTCATGCGTAAAGTCCTCCTCAAGGACACGGGCCGGAAGCTCTCGCACATTGACAAGCAGTTCCACTTCCGCAGCATCGAAGTGCCGACGGATGACGAGAAGGTCTGATGTCCCGCTACGATCCCTTTGACCCCGACGAACTCCGCGAGCCGAACTCGGTACCGGAACCCAGCCGCGACAAGAAGCCGGAAGATGCCTCACCAAGCATCGGGCGCGGCGGCTCGGAACGCGAGGACACAAGCAGTTCTCGCCAGCGCGAAGATCGAGAACGCGACATTGCCCCGCAGCGGCGAGAGAAGTACCACGACCGGGGCCACAGCTACGATCTCCGCGAATCCGAGATTCATGCATTAATAGACGTGGGCGAGTTCCGCGCTCTGCGAACGCGGGATCTGGTCGCGTTTCGCTACGCAGGCGACGGGCGCGAGGCCGAGCGCGACATCAGAAACCTCAAATTGCAAGGGCTTGTCCAGCAGAAAACCTTGCCAGGAACAGAGAAAGAACCCTTGCTGACTCTCACCCGCAAGGCGCACCAGTTCCTTGACCGCAGTCGGCCAAAGGAATTGGCCACAGACCAGACGCTCTATCACGGATTCGTTAAGCCGCGCGAGGCCCGCCACGACGCCGAGGTCTATCGGCTGTATCAAACGGCCAGAAGGGACGTTGAAAGTAAAGGCGGAACCAACATTCGCGTTGTCCTCGACTTCGAGCTGAAACGCAACCTCTATCGCGATCTCGCAAAGCTCAAAGACCTGCCTCTCGAACAGCAGCAAGAGGAACGGGAACGAATCGCCCAGAGCCACGGACTGACAGTTGTGGACGGCAAGATTCCCCTGCCCGATCTGCGCATGGAGTACGAAACCCGCGACCACCAGCAGGCCCGCGTGGACCTGGAGCTTGCCACACAGGACTACCGCGCTGCCGGAATCGCCGAAAAGGCAAAGGCCGGCTTCACAATCTATGCCCCACGCGACGAAGCGACGCGCTTGCGCGCCGCCATTCGGGACCCCGAAATCACGAAGGAGATTCTAACTCTATGAGATTCCCAAACGCGCAGATCGAATCCATCGAGAGCTTCGGCTATACACAGCGCGAAGCCCGCTTCCTTTATATCGTGGCCATTCATTCCGGGTACTTCACTCAGCGACAGTACACGGCGTTTGCATCGAGGAAGTCCGGCTACGTCGCGCACGCGTTCACAAGCAAGCTCATCTCAAAAGCCCACGCCACCGAACACAAGTACCAGAACAACGCGCGTGTTTTCCACTTCACTCACAAGGGCATGTACTCCGCCATCGGCAAGGAGAATATTCGCAACCGCCGCACGCACACCTTCGAGTTCATGAAGACGCGCGTCGCCATCCTCGACTTTGTGCTCGGCCATCTCCAGCATGATTACCTCGAAGGAGAGGCTGAGAAGGTTCAGTACTTCGAGAAGCGCTTTAACATCCGCCCGCAGGATATGCCGGGCCGCACCTACCGCGGAGCCAACAAGGTGCCGGACACGATCCGCTACTTCGTCGATAAGTTTCCCATGTTCCTCGATTCCACTGTGGAAGGCGAGCCGCTGATGACGTTCACCTTCATTGATTCCGGTGTGGGGAACCTTGATGCATTCAAGACGCACCTTGGTGCGTATTCGTCATTCCTCAGTCGTGTCCCTCGTTTTGCATTTATATTCGCAAGCCCGCAGTGGCCTCTCCTTCAAGCAGCCGAGAAGCATTTCAAGGAAGTGACCGACCCTCGTTCGGGGAAACTCTCCGAGCAGATCGTCCGCTATTTCCGGCTACGCGTCGATTGGGAAGCCAAAAGATACGAATTATTGAGAGACGCCGACATCGAGTTCATGAACCACGCCAAGCAGTGCTTCACGGACGAAACCTTCGAGCGTGCCTTTGCTGACTGGAAAGCCGCGGGCCTCACAGAACGGGAGCTTGTTGCCGTCCTTGAGAACCGCCCACGTCCAATACAGAGGATTCAATTTAAGACCTGTGTGCTCCCGCACGATTATTCTTCATTTGGGCAGAATTCGCATTTCCTCCGAAAACCTGCCTGAATTCGGTTCTCTGGACGGTTTTCTGCTCGGTTTTCTGCGCCGCCCTGCAGCAATTCCCGAACCAACAACAACATAGAAAACCAAGACACCCGAACGCGGACGCGGGCAAAAGCGCGGAAAGGGCGGGAGCGACCCTGCTTACGCAATCGGGTCGCTCCCGCCCTTTTGAAAGCCGCGCTTATTTATCGCCCGCGTCCCGAGAAACAGATGAACGTAATCACCTCAATCGAAGGAGATAATCCGTGTCCATCATCAAGAAACCCGTAGTGCCGCCTGAGATCGCCACCCTGGAAATTCAAATCGAGCAGCCCTTAATTGACATGCTCGACCGCTACGCCGAATTCATCGGCAGCGACCGCAACCACGTCGTTGTCTCTGCCGTTCGGGTCGTTTTCAAGCGGGATTACGACTTCAGGCGATGGCTCCGCCAACAGGACGGCTCACCGAAATCGATTAAGACTGCCCACGATAAGAACGAGGCTGCCCAGAAGACGGTGAGGCCATGATTCAGCGCATCCTCCACTCCAAGAACTTCCTCGCCTTCGTGTTGGCGTCAGGCGCTGGCATGTACTTGTACTTCGCCTATCCTTTTCCCTCCTCGAACCTCTTTCTACGCGCCATCGAGTTCCGTGCGCCGCTCGTCTTTCAGGCGGCCCTCTTCTCCTACACGGCCATGCTGTTCACTACACCCTTCATCCTCTTTTCAATTCTTCTCTCCGGGCTCTACATCTTCACGCTGCGTCCAGGCCGACGTGCCAATCTGGCTCGCCTTCCGCTCTATCCCGACCCTCGCCTCCGAAGCAGCCTGTCGCTTGTCATAGGCGAAGTGCATAATCCACGCAAGCCCGTGCCCGCACCGAATCCTCATTGGCTCACCATTCCTGAACGCGGCCTCTATACCGGCATCGCCGTCTTTGGAGCTATCGGCAGCGGCAAGACCACTTGCTGCATGTACCCATTCGCCGAGCAGATCCTCGCTTACAAGGCCGCAAGCAAGAACGAGCGCATCGGCGGCTTGGTCCTCGAAGTCAAAGGCGACTTCTGCCGCAAGGTGAAGGGCATTCTCGACAAGCATGGGCGCGGCGAGGACTACATCGAAGTAAGCCTTGATTCCGAATACCGCTACAACCCGTTCCACAACGATCTCGATGCCTACGCTCTCGCTTATAACATCGCCTCGCTCCTGAACAATCTCTTCGGGAAGGGCAAGGAACCCTTTTGGCAACAGGCGTACACCAATCTCGTGAAGTTCATCATCCTTTTGCACAAGATCGCCTACGATTACGTCACACTGTTCGATGTCTACGAATGCGCCATCTCCCCCGCGCTCCTCGCAGAGCGCATCGAAGATGCCGAGCGCATTCTCTCCGCTGAGCCGCAGCTCTATGTTTCAGCCGATGACTACGCCTCCTCGCATCACGCCGAACTTCAGGCGTTTCATTTTGTCCTGGACAAGGCCAAGAAAAAGTACCGCGCAACAGACACCGAAGACCTCCGCGCGTTCCTGAAGAAGCACCAGATTGCATTCGAGGACAGCACCGACTCCACAGCGAATCGTATGCTGACCCGCAAGCGCGCGCAGCTCGATTCCGTCAAGCGTTGGTTTCACAACGACTGGCAAAGCCTCGAACCCAAGCTGCGCACCTCGATTGTCGAAGGCATCTCTGTTTTCCTCTCCCTCTTCGACGACAACCCCGATGTGAAGCGCACCTTCTGTCCGCCAGCCGAGTGCTACGACCCTGTGGCCAATGCCGACCACCGCCACGGCGAGCCTCTGCCTTCTTTCTCATGGCTCATCGAGAACGGCAAAGTCTGCGCCCTCAACTTCCCCGTCGGCATGAATGCGGGCCTTGCCCGTGCGCTCGGCGTGATGATGAAGCTCGATTTCGAGCGCGCCGTATTGAACCGCATCTCGCAGATGGAAGCCCATCCCGAGCGCCACTTCCGCCAGGTGCTCTTCCTCTGCGACGAATACCAGCACTTCGCGACGGTTGGCGAGAACGAGCCTCTGGGCGATGAGAAGTTCTTCAGCCTCGCGCGCCAGCCCAAGTGCATTTCGATTGTGGCGACTCAGAGCATCAGTTCGCTCCAGTCTGTCTTGCCCTCCGATTCGTGGCGCTCCCTGCTTCAGACCTTCCGCACGAAAATCTTTTTGGCACTATCGGACGATTTCTCGGCGAGTGTGGCGAGCGAACTCTGCGGACGGGAAGACAAGCTGAAGGTCAGTTACAACATCTCCGAAAGCGGCCACGACGCCAAAGTCAGCTTCCTGAGCGGCAAGGCGCTCTCGAACCGCGCCAACGTAACCACCTCGAAGAGCTACGTCACCCACAACGACTACCGCTTTGACATGAAGACCTTCACGGAACTCAAGAACGCGCAGTCCATCGCTATCGCCTACGACGGCCTCAATCCCATGCCCCCGATGTTCTGCTATCTCAAGCCGTACTACAACGATGTAAACAAATCCTACTTTCGCCAGATCGCGGACGGTGAAGTGTGACGCTCGGCTTCGAAACCATACTTCCGTTCTTGCGGCCCATAGAGCACCTGATTCGCGACGACTCCATCAGCGAAATCATGGTGAACGGATCAGACCGCGTTTTCATCGAGCGAGAAGGTGTGCTGGAGCAGGTTCCCGGCCTCGCGCTGAGCGAAAAGTCTTTGATGGTCGCAGTAAAGAACATTGCCCGGCGACTCGGAGACGACATCTCGGAAGCCAAGCCAATACTCGATTCCAGACTCCCGGACGGCAGCCGCGTTGCCGCCGTGATTCCTCCGTGCAGCATTCACGGTATCACCCTGACGATCCGCAAATTCAACAGCCGCCATTTCACCGTCGAAGACCTTGTGCGAATCGGGACTCTGGATTCCGAGCTTGCGGCCCGGCTGCAAAGTTATGTGCGTGACCGTCAGAACGTTCTCATTAGTGGCGGAACCGGCTGTGGCAAGACGACGCTCTTAACCGCGCTGGGAAAGTTCGTTCCCGACGAGGACCGGATTCTCCTCATTGAGGACACGTCAGAAATCCAGATGGAGAAGCCGAACCTTGTTCGCTTTGAGGCACGCCAGGCGCAGCCCGAGCTCCCGGCGATTACGATCCGCGACTTGGTGAAAGCGTCTCTACGCCACCGACCCGACCGCATCATCTTGGGTGAAATCCGAGGTGGCGAGGCGTTCGATCTGCTCCAGTTGCTCAACACCGGCCACTCAGGGACGCTCTCGACCGTCCATGCAAGCTCCGCCGCGCAAGCCCTTGCCCGGTTTACGAGCTGCGTCCTCCAGAGCGGAATCGAACTACCGTACCGCGCGATTAAAAGCAATATCGGCGATTCGCTGAACATCCTTATCCAACTGGAGCGCCGGCCAGGGAAACGATTCGTCTCCGAAGTAATCGAAATTCACGGCTACAACTCCGAGGCTGATCGCTACCAACTTTCTTCAGTTTTCAGAGCCCAACTCTGACACGAATTCTTGGACACGTTTCCATCCAGGTTGTCAGCCCCAGCACAGAACAATGACCGCGCCATTCGCTTCCCAACTATTGCAGACCGATTCCGAATGTGACATCCTCGCCGGAGCGCAACCGAAGCGACGGCGGGAGGGACGAAAGTCCATGAGTCGTCGCAGCGGTCAATCTGGAAATTTGGTGAAGCAAAGCGGTTGGTGGAGGGTTCGCTTCCGCCTCGATCAGCCGGGAACGGAAAACCGGAAGCAGATGTCGATTAAGGTAGCGCCGGTTAGCCTGAGACTCTCCCGCCCCGAACTGGAGCGTCGGGCGAGAGAAATCGTTCAGAACGTCGGCGCTAATTCAGAGGAGCGATTCAACCAAGTCGTTTTGGGAGAGGCAACTTTCTGCAAACAAGCCAAAGTTTATTTGCAGAATGCAGTCTCTCGAAATCGTAAACCTCTGCGTGACACGGTGAGCATCGAAGGGGCCATGCGAAGGTGGATTTTCCCTGCAATCGGTGATCTTCCATTGGCCCTCGTGGACAATCTCTCGATCAAGCCACTTGTGGAGAAGATGTGTGCGGGCGGCTTGAGACCGAGAACGGTGAACAAATACGTGGAGTACATCAAACAAGTTGTGAAGTCGCTGAAGGCTCCGAATGGCGAACCTGTCCACAAGAGGACATGGGATGCCGAGACGATGGACCTACCCATCGTCGAATATTCGGAGCAGAAGCGACCGTCTCTTAAGGCGAAAGCGGTTTCGGAACTCATTGCAGGCAGCAGCGGGCAGGAAAAGGCGCTCTACATTCTTCTCGCGGCAACTGGAATGAGAATCTCCGAGGCGCTTGCCCTGGAAGCCCGCCATTTCATTAATGGCGGGCGTACGATCAGCGTTGAACAGCAGGTCAAGAAAGACTCTCCGTGCGTTGTGAAGTATCTCAAGACCAGCGCTGGAAAGAGAGAAATCGACCTGCATCCCGATGCAGCCGAGTTCCTGCGGCAGTATAGAGCAGGTAAATCGGGCTTGCTGTTCCAAACCAGCCAGGGAACGCCGTATCTTTACAGCAATCTCGAAGACCGTTGGCTCACGCCTCGCCTTATCAGAATGGACTTAGATGAAGAGGGGATGGGTTGGCATTCGTTCCGGCGGTTCCGCAAAACTTGGCTACGCGGAATGCGCTGTTTGGAAGACCTGAACAACTTCTGGATGGCGCACAAACCGCAAACAATGTCCGAGGTCTACTCGCACCTTCACGAGGAGCTTGAGTTACGGCTCCAAGAGGCCGAGCGAGTGGGCTACGGGTTCGATTTGCCGAAGAGCGTTGTTGCTCCAAATGCTCCAAAGAAATCCACCCCAAAAGTGGCAACTGAAATTGCAGCCTAAGTTGCAGAAAGGAGATCGGTAAGAGTTTGGTGGACGTGGCCGGGATCGAACCGGCGACCCCCTGCTTGCAAAGCAGGTGCTCTCCCAGCTGAGCTACACGCCC
>JBOGMW010000162.1:0-9445 GCA_050746805.1 Candidatus Acidiferrales bacterium
GGCGGGCCGGTCAGCATCTACGTGGCGGGAATGCTGGCGAACACGCTCTACCACATGCGAGCCATGGTTCAATTCACTGGCGGGTCACAGGTGGTGGACGACAGCGACCATACCTTCACGACCAGCGCTTTCCCATCCGCCGAGTTGCCATCGGTTACGGCCACGACCGCGCCGGGAATGTCCCCGCAAAGCGGAGTGGAATTGCTGGACTTCTTTGACACCTCTCAGACAAACCAATTAGCAGCAGCTGTGACCGATCTGGCTGGAAACCTGCTTTGGGGCTATGCACCTAATCTTCCTGCGGCGTACGGCGTTAATCCAATCAAGTTGCTGCCCGATGGAAACTTCTTGATCAATTTAGGGGCAAGCTCGCCGGACGGCGCAGATTCGATATTAGAGGAAGTCGATCTGGGAGGAAATATGTTATGGCAGTTGACGGTGGCACAGCTGAACCAGGAATTGGCGGCAGCGACATGCGCGGGGTGCAATATTACCGTGACCGGAACGCACCATGACGTAGCTGTGCTTCCGAACGGACACCTAATTGTGATCGCGGGCGAACAGAAAGTGGAGAGTGGATTGACGGGATATCCCAACCCGGTAACTGTCACGGGCGATGTGCTGATCGACTTGGATCAGAATCATGAGCCGGTGTGGCTCTGGTCGGAATTCGACCATCTGGACATAAATCGACATCCGATGAATTTCCCGGACTGGACGCACACCAACGCCATCGTCTATTCGCCCGATGATAGCGATCTGATCGTCTCCATTCGGCACCAGTATTGGGCGATAAAGATCGACTACAACAACGGCAACGGAACAGGCAACATCCTTTGGAAACTGGGATACCAGGGCGATTTCACGCTGATGAATGGCACTGATCCCGTCGACTGGTTTTACGCGCAGCACGATCCGAATGTGATCAGCAGCAACAGCAGCGGAACGTTTCAGATGACGATGTTCGACAATGGCGACAACCGCGTGCTGGATTCAAGTGGCGATATCTGCGGCGCGTCCGGGCAGCCAGCGTGCTACAGCCGCGTGCCGATCATTCAAATCGACGAGGCGGCCAAAACGGCGACGCTCGAGTGGGTAAACAACCTGTCGCCCAGTTATTCGTTTTGGGGCGGCAGCTCACGCCTGCTCGCGAATGGTGATGTCGAATTCGACGAGTGCGCTCTCGCATCCGGTTCAAATATTTACGAGGTCACCAAAACCACCCCGCCAGTTCCGGTTTGGCAAATGCAAGTCACCGGCCAGAATGCGTACCGGGCGTTTCGCATGTCCAGCCTCTATCCCGGCGTGCAGTGGTAAGACTGCTCCTCAGCCGACCCGGTCACTATCAGGGAGGCCACAGAAAGGGCAGCACACTGAATGCTGTGGAGTCGTACGATGATAGAGATGATAAATCCGCGGTGACGGGCTCGACGTGGAAACGGTAGCGCCCCAGAAGGTGGGAATGAACCCCTCGTTTCGCTTATCCGTAGCTATTCCCATACATAATGAAGAAGAATTACTGCCGGAGTTACTTGGGCGCCTCCGGGCCACGGTAGATGACTTGCCGGGCGGCCCGCACGAGTTTGTTTTCGTCGATGATGGGAGCACTGATCGAAGTCTAGCTATCCTTGAAGAAGCCGCGCGGCAGGATTCCAGGATCCTCGTCATCTCTCTTTCGCGGAACTTTGGGCATCAAGCAGCGCTGACTGCTGCGATCGATTATGTCACCGGCGACGCGGTCGTAGTGATGGATGGGGACCTGCAGGACGTTCCAGAAGCAATCCCCGAGTTCCTCGAACGTTACCGCGACGGCTATGATGTGGTTTACGCACAGCGAATTCGTCGAAAGGAGTCCTGGACGCTGCGCATCTGCTATTTCGTGTTCTATAGAATGATGGCCAGATTGTCGGACGTGCAATTGCCCCTGGATGCGGGCGACTTCGGCCTTATGTCTCGTCAGGTTGTGAACCAACTTCGTCGAATGCCGGAGCACCACCGGTACCTTCGAGGAATGCGCAGTTGGGTTGGATTCCGGCAGATCGGCGTGCCGGTGGAACGGGGACAACGGCGGGCCGGGAAGAGCAAGTACGGATTCCTACGGCTTCTAAGGCTGGCGGCCGACGGGATTTTCGCGTTTTCGATTGTGCCGATTCGGGCCGCAGCACTGGTCGGTTTTTTTGTAATGCTTGTATCTGTGGGATATGTGTTGTATGCGCTGTACGCAAAGTTGTTCCTGCACGTGTCTCCCCAGGGTTTCACGGCATTAATTGTCACCGTCACATTTCTTTCTGGAGTTGTGCTGTTTTTTCTCGGCATAATCGGCGAGTATGTGGGCCGCATCTATGAAGAGACAAAGTCCCGACCAGCATACGTAGTGGGCAGAGTCTCCGGTGGATCGAAAAATGAGGAATCGTTGGGGGCGTCGGACTCCCGCCGCTATAATCATGTCTTAGAGAAAAATCCGAAGAACTGACGCGAGTTACTGGATATCGGGTCATTTAAGATGGCTTCAGCGCGCGAAATTATCTATTTGTCTCCGCCTGCCAGTGTGAGCATGGCTGATCGATGGTACGACATTGCTTCGGTGGATCACTTTTGGGTACGACGCCGGTTTGAGGTATTGCAACGGATCGGGGGAGATACCATATCTGAAGCACGTGAGCTGGCTGAGATCGGATGCGGTAGCGGACTTCTTCAGCGGCAGATTGAAGATCGGTACAACCGTAAAATAACAGGATTTGACCTAAATGAGTATGCGCTGACCCAAAACGTGAGCCAGCGGAGCGAAGTCTGCTGTTATGACATTTACGAAAAGAATCCCGCGCTGCGTTGCAAATTTGATGTGATTTTGCTCTTCGATGTTTTAGAGCACATCGCGGAAGAAGACGGATTTTTAGAGGCGCTTAAGCACCACCTTGCGCCATCTGGTCGCCTTATCGTAAATGTGCCGGCGGGCCAGTGGGCCTACTCGGAATACGACCGAGCAGCAGGGCATCTCCGGCGGTATTCAATTCAATCGCTTCGAGAGACGGCGCTGCGGAATGGGTTCCGCGTGGTCAATTGGAGCTATTGGGGGCTACCGTTGCTGCCTCCATTGTTCCTCCGTAAGCTGTGGCTATCGGGTCAACGGGACGAGAACAGTATCATCTCCGCCGGGTTCGATTCTCGGACTGACGTCATTAACAGGTGCCTTCATTCGTGGTCTAAATGTGAACCGATTCCGCAGAAGCTCGCGGGCAGCTCGCTTATGGCGATTTTACAGGTCAAAGACGCGCTGTGAGTACGCATCCGGGCGCGTCAGTCAACGCGATCAAGAGCGAACGTTTCCGTCGATCGAACGTCATCTTATTCCGAGTGGCGTTTATCGTTCTGCTCGCATACTGCACCATCGGTGCTGCACTTTTACTTTTTGACAGCGTTTCGATGATCCCCACCCAGTCGGATATTACCTATCCGGAGGGCGCCGAAGCCTACCTGGCCATTCTAGGTGCACGTACCGGCAAACTCGATCATTCGGTTTCGGCTCCGCCGTATGTAATTCAGGCGTATGGTCCACTTTTTTACGTAATGAATGTCGCAGTCGCGCGTGCGTCCAAGCTGGACATCGATGCCACGTTGCGAAACAGCCGAGCACTGACGTTCGGATGTTTTCTTTTGTGCGGGTTCATGGTGTTCCGAATCAGCAGAACACTTCAATTTTCGGCCGTAGAATCGGGGTTAGCCGGAGCGATGCTGTTGGCACAACCTGCATTCCTGATGTGGGACACCACGATGCGATCGGATGTGCCGGCGCTTTTGGGGATGCTGCTATGCGTTTATTTCGCTGTCGGAGAGGACCGCCTCGGTCAAAAACGTTTTGTATTCTCGGGAATTGCCGCCGGGGTAGCATTTCTGGTGAAACAATCAGCTGCTACCGCTCCAGCAGCGGTCGCGGTGGCGCTTCTTTCTAACCGCAAAAACAAACCAGTTTTGGTTCTGGTGGCAAGTGCCGCGCTTCCCGTGGCAATTATGCTCGCATTCCTTCTCTGGCACCGGGAGGCATTTTTGGGACACTTCTTCGCTCTTACCACGGGAACATGGTCACTTGGAGCTGCCGCGCGCTGGATGCTTACACGGCGCGCGATCTCCATGCTCCCTGTGCCTTTGATTATTGGCGGTACAGGGTTCTTCGCCGCCATGCAGGCAGGCCAGCGGCCGCGAATAATTGCATGGTTCGCGCTTATGAGCCTCGTTGCGGGACTCGCGACGATTCCGCAAGTGGGAGGCGACGTCAATTACTTCCTACCAGTGCTCGCCGGCTCGTCCCTCCTTTTGCCATTTGCGATGCAAACGGTCAAGCGGACTTTGAGCGGATCGTTGCCGATAGCGATGCTCGCGGTTGCCGTGCCACTGGCTGGAGCGGTCGTAGATGTAGGCGTGTGGCAGAGGTACCGCCCGAATCTGGGCCGGACTCATCTTCCGTATGGGTTGTTATCTCCACTGAGCGTCCTATCAGATAAACCGTACGTGGCGATGCACGCGCATAACCCTGGCATGCTTGATCCCTTTACTTCCCATGATTTTGAGTTGAAAGGGCGGTCGGATCCGGCACCTGTTATCGCGATGATCGAGCGGGGACAATACGATTTGGTGATACTGTCGAGTGGCCGCGTTATTCGCAGCTATCGGGGCATATCTTACTTCGGCACGCCGATCGTAAACGCGCTGAATGAAGACTACCAAGTCTTCTGCGAGACACCCAACGCACTTATACTGAAGCCGCGGTCTCGAGAAATCCCTATTTCCGCGGCAGCGGTCAGCACAATTTTTGGCCGATGTGCGACGGCCAACCGCGGTGCAGCGCCGGATCTTTCGTTGGCGAAGGCTGCCCGATAGCTAGAACGAATCTCAGGTCGCCGCCCTGGTGGGAACGGTCAGAAACGCTAAGACCCCATTCTCCTGGAAATCCAGCGCCAGTCAATTCTCACCCAAAGAGAGACTAAGCCGGTACCGGCGAGAATTGCGACCAACGGATCGATGAACGGCATGCGAAGGCGCGTGTTCATGTTGAACGGCACATGCAGGATCGTCACCAGGACAACGTAGAACAAAAACATGCGAGCCAAACCCGGCGAGCGCGAGCGCAAACGAAACCAACCCGCAATACCAAGAGCCAGAAGAACCCAATAGACTAGCACTCCGCCTGCGCGCGCAGCACGCACGAGCGGCCGGAAGGACCGGGTCCATAAAAGCTGGTCGGTACTAAGCCAAAAGTAGGAAAGCTTCTCCAGGGTCAGCGGAACCAAACGCCAGCCGGTGTGCCGCCAAAGGCCAAATGCCACTCTCCAAGCCTTGCGATTCAGCTGCGCTTCGCTTCCGAACTGCGCGCGGCTCGGAGCATTGGTCTCAATATCCGCCGGCGGAACCCAGCCGAGGGCGCGGCGAAGCCTTGCAGAATCTCCAGGCAATGCGCGGCCTTGAGGCGTCAGCACGCCCATCACGGCAGCTGGACCGCTTTCCGTGGACAAAAGAAAGTTTCCGTGAAAAGCCCTGTAGTTGCGCACAAGCCATGGAGCAACCACCAGGCCGGACAGGCAAATCGTCAGCCCGGCTGCTCGCCATTTCGGCAAAGTCTTTTGCTGAAGGAGAACAACGGCCAAAACCACGATCCCCAAAAGCGCCATGTTAAACCGAATCAACGTCGCGACTCCAACGCAGACAGATAGGCAAGCCAGGATCGCCCAACTGGGCCGCTGGAAAAAGCGTACAAAAAGATACAGGAACAAAGCCGAAATCAACGCCGCGGTTGCCTCGGTCAAGATGTCTCCGGTCATTATCACGAGCGTCGGAAAGAACAGGGCTAGCACCAGAGCCGCCCTTTTCGCATCCTTACCGAACAGCTTCCCAGCAACGGACGCGCACAGGTACGCAACTGCAAGGCCCATTAGAAATTGCACCAGGCGAATGGCTTCGAACGCGTGCGAGCCGAAGACTTTGATTCCGCCAGCGAGCAGGAGAGGGTAGATCGGCGGCCGAAAGGCCGTCGGGAAACCCACGTATGCAAACCCCTTTCCAGTAGCGATGTTATGAGCCAGGAGGAAATACGCGGGCGCGTCTCCTAGCCCTCCCCACGGAGGATTAAGGCGGTTATCGGCGAGCAGGACCACCAGCAACCGAATTAAAATTCCGGCCACAACTAAAGCCAAAAATCCGTACATCAGGAGAGCGGGCCGGACTCGATCGTGGGGCCGAGCAGAGAACGGTGACGAAAGTTTACCAGCGTCCGGCGGGAGAGCAGGCGGCGAGCTCACTGGTGGGTTACCCTCTTCGTTTCCTGGGGTCGTGCGTACTCATCAGCTCGGGCGAAGCGAATGAGCTCGCCATGATCAATCGGAGAAATCCACACGGCGTCGGCCGGTCATTTGACACCCGCGGCGGTGGATACCGCACTCACCGCGGTGATCGGCTCAGTCGCCAATCTGCTGTGGAAGTGGCCCACCACGCGATCGACAATTTCCGTGAGCGGCGTGGACGGGCGAAAAGCCGTGAGCTTCTGCAGCTTTTCTAGCGAGGGAACGCGCCGCTGCATGTCCTCGAAACCAGGTTCGTAGGCTTGATCGTAGGGCGTATAGGTGATCGGCGAATTGCTTTTCGTGCGCTCCGTCACCACACGGGCTAAACCTTCGACGGAAATTTCCTCGTCGGTTCCGATATTGACCACTTCTCCCACGGATCGGTCCGTAGCTAACAGTCGCAAAATTGCCTGGATCGTGTCGCGCACGTCACAAAAGCAGCGCGATTGCCGGCCGGTGCCATACACGGTGATGGGCGAGCCCTCGATCGCTTGCTGCACGAAATTTGGCAATACCATTCCATAGCGTCCGGTCTGGCGTGGCCCAACGGTATTGAAAAAACGCGCTATGATAACTGGCTGTTTCCTTTCCTTCCAGTAAGAGAGGGCCAGGAATTCGTCGAGCGCCTTCGATGCGGCATAGCTCCAACGGCCCTTGGTGGTGGGCCCAAGAACCAAATCGGCATCCTCGCGAAACGGCACTTTCTCACTCTTTCCGTACACCTCGGAGGTCGAAGCCGTGAAAACCAGCTTCTTCTTCTTGGACGCGGCATCCAGCACGAGCTGCGTGCCGTACACATTGGTTTCTAGCGTTCGCACGGGACTTTCTACAATCAGCCGCACGCCAACGGCGGCGGCCAAATGAAAGACCACTTCCGATTCGTCAACCAGCTCGGCAAGCAGAGACTTATTGGTAATTGAATCGAAGGAATAGTGGAATCGCGGATGAGTCTTTAGATGACGGACATTTTCCACGCTGCCTGTGGAGAGATCGTCCAGAATGAATACTTCATCTCCGCGTGCCAGCAGCGCCTCCGCTAGATGCGAACCAATGAAGCCAGCCCCTCCAGTGATCAGGTGCCGCAAGGCCTTCTCCTAGGTCGAGTGTTTCGCTGTGTCGTCCAATTTGACCGAATACCGCCCATTGTTCTCGACGTCCTCGCCGTATCCGTAGCCGTATGCGTACGGATAGTAGCGATAGGAGTAGTAATAATCGGGGGCATTTGAATCCACTCCATTCAGCACCACGCCGAGCAGGCGGCACTTCACACCCGATAAGAGGTCGCGCGACCGGGTAAAGGCTTCCTTGGGAGTCGAGCCACTTCGCACAACCAGCAGCACACCATCCGTGAGCGCAGAAAGAATCACAGCATCGGTAGCAGCCATGACCGGCGGCGAATCGATTACGATGAACTTGAAGCGGCGCCGCAATTCAACTAACGCGTCGCGCATGCGGTGCGAAGACAGCAAATCGGCAGGACTTGGAGGCACTGGTCCCGTGGTAAGAGCACTCAGGTTGCTGATTGCCGGATGCGGGATCGTAACTTCGTCAAGGCCGCTTACTCCGGCAAGGTACGAACTCAAGCCGCCATCCTTGCCCACCGTCATATTGAGCGCTCTCCGGATTCCAGGCTTTCGCAAATCGGAGTCCATCAGCAGCGTGCGATCTCCAAGTTGCGCGAGCGTGACGGCCAGATTCACCGCAGCCGTGGTCTTGCCTTCGCGTGGCAGCGCGCTCGTTACCAAAATGACCTGCGGAGGGTGCTCGGCCTGCGAAAGCAGCAGGGAAGTCCGCAAGGCACGAAACGCCTCGGAAATCTGGGATTTAGGCTGCACGTAAGAGAGAAGCTCCACTCGCGGCGATGCGATTTCCTCTGGCATCCCGTTACCGACCAGACGCGAAAGCCGGCCGTGCCGGCCATTGCCTCCAGGCAGCGCCGGAATTACCGCCAGGGACGGCAACCCCGTCAAAGATTCGACATCGTCCGGCGATTTCACGGTGTTGTCGAGATATTCGCGAAACACAGCAAGACCGATGCCTCCGACTAGGCCCACTAAAATTGACAGCAGAATATTTCGCGTCTTTTGCGGAGCCGAGGGCGTGGTAGGCACAAGTGCCGGGTCCACAATGCGAATATTGCTGGATCGCAAGCCCGCTGAAATACTGGCTTCTTTAAGCTTCTCCTGCAGGCTGTCGTAGAGCTGTTTGTTTGCATCGGCGTCGTGTTGGAGGATGTTGTACTGCACCAGCTTTTCCGCCATGTTATTCGCGTCAGCTTTTTGCGCGTTCACCTCGTCCTGCAAGAGTTCAACACGCTGACGGGCCGTTTCGTAGTCCTGGCGAACTCCATCGATTACTGCCTTACGGGCTTTGGCTAAGTCCTGCTCCACTTCCTTTTGCTGATCGGCGATCAGCACCACTTTAGGAAAATTGGGACCGTACTTATTAACCGCCTCAGCATAATTCTCATCCAGATCCGACTTGCGCTTGAGCAGGTCTTGAATTACCGAATCACTGCGCGTGGCGGCTAACGCGTCCACTTCACCACCCGACGCCATGCGATAGTCTGCCTCTTTTTGTGCGAGATCTGTTTGGGCATCAGTGACCGCCTTGCTCAGGTCCGCCAGCTTTTCGGTGGTAATGTCCTGCTTCTGGTCGATCTGCCAAATTTGGTTTTCGCGCTGAT
The DNA here is from genome assembly GCA_050746805.1 of Candidatus Acidiferrales bacterium. Taxonomy (GTDB): domain Bacteria; phylum Acidobacteriota; class Terriglobia; order Acidiferrales; family UBA7541; genus Palsa-295. The sequence goes on from JBOGMW010000162.1 coordinate 9,019, forward strand.
AGGCAAGGCGCGCGTCTTCCGATTTTTCGACCTGCAGCCTGAGCTCCTCGAGCTCCGAGGAAAGCCAGCCCGACGCCTGCGTGGTCGCGTCGTATTTGCTTTTGAAATTCTGCTCGATGAAGTTTTGCAGATGAGCATTAACAACGCTGGCCGCCAGTTGTGGGTTCTCCGCTGAAAACGAAACCTCTATCAGTCGGCTGTTGGGTACCCGGCTAACGCCTAAGCGCCCAAGGAACTCCCCCAGAATCGCGGGACGTTTATCGCCGGCCGCCGACTGAGCGGGATGGTTGGCGGGAGCGCCGCCAAATTCAGGATTACTCGCAAGATCCTGGGACTTTATCGTATCGAGCGCCAACGTTTCGCTCTGCAAAATTTTCATCTGGGTTACGGTATAGTCCTCGGTATCCATGAACTCGCTGTAGGCGTC
>JBOGMW010000163.1:0-2418 GCA_050746805.1 Candidatus Acidiferrales bacterium
GCCCCCGCTTGTTCTTCTTCGCCTGGTAAAGGTAGACGTCGAAAGGCACGTCGCGGTCCGTAACGTCGAGCACGAAATACGCCAGGCGCGGCTCCTTGCCGTGAAAGGTGAAACGGAACCACTGAAAGCCTTGGATCATCGCGGCGTAAGCATCCTGACCGGGCGCGGGACAGCGGGCGACTGCTGCCCCTATGCCGATCAATTGCTGTTCTTCAGCGCAGCAACTATTTTTGACGAATTCATGATGCCGATCAGCTACAGGCGCCGCGCTCGTCAAGACGCTCGTCAGTTTTTCTAAAGGAGCTACTCAGAGTCGCGATAGGACTTCTTAAGAAGTGCCCGCGCTGGCGCTCGCAAGCGGCGTCATCCACCGCCCTCCAAACATTCCCGCGGGCGCGATCGCCGCGGCTCACCGGAGTTCTTTCGGAAACTGACCAAGTGTTTCCGCGCCCGCATCGGTGATCAGGGCATTATCCTCAATTCGAAAGCCGCCTACATCTTTCACATAAACGCCGGGCTCAACGGAAGTCACCACGCCCTGTTCGAGTTGCTCAGTCGCACCCGGGGCGAGCTGCGGTGACGACTCGTGATAGCAGAAACCTAAGCCATGACCCGTGATGTGCGGAAAAGAATCACCGTAGCCGGCATTGCGGATCACCGCGCGCGCGGCTTCGTCGATTTCGGCGCCCGTAGCGCCCGGCCGAATCGCAGAGAGGGCAGCCTCCTGCGCGGCTTCGACTAACTCAAATAACTTCACCTGCCCGTCGCTTGGCTCCCCTGCGACGCGGGTGCGGGTCCGGTCGGCCCAATAACCATCGGCGACCACCGCCAGCTCGAGCATCGCGATGTCGCCGGCTTGCATCGCGCGACGGCTCGATACTTCGCTCGGCCGATAGGCGCGTGCCGATTCTTCCGGCCCGGTCGCGACCTGCGCGTAGGCGCGAACGCGAGAAGCTCCGGCTAATCCTGTGCCACGAACCATAATCTGTCGTTCCACCTCCGCGACCAGCTCGACACCGGAAATGCCTGGCTGAACCGCATGCGCGAACGCCTCCAGCCCAAGGCAGGAGATCTCGTTCACCGTTCGGAGCTTCGCGATTTCACTCGCTGTCTTCCGCGAGCGCTGCAATTCGAGCAGCGGAGAAGCATTTACGAGCTCACACCCACTAAACATCGCGCGCAGCAACTCTTGCGTCTGCGATGTATGGAGCAGAATCTCGGCGCTGTTCCACGGCGCGGCGATTCGCTCAAGGTTATCTTCGTAACCGATTCGTTTCCATGCTGACGCCTTCGCCAGGCCGCCCAGGATGCGCGCAAATTCGGACGCAGGTTCGGGCGCGCCGAGCTCGCCATAGCGGTAATACGTTGCCGCCGCGCCGCTGAGCGCCTGCGCGGCTTCGGCCTGGAAACATGCAGGTATCACGCAAACCGGCGCACCATCGAGCGGAAACAGCAAAAGGCTTGCGCCGATCGGCGGCCAGAATCCGCTCAATAGAAGAACGTTTTCCGGCAGGCGAAGCACGAGCGCGTCCAGCCGCTCCGCCTCCATCGCCTGGCGCATTCTGACAATACGCTCTTGATCAACCATCGAAGGCTTTCTTCAGCAGATTGCTAAGAAAATGGGATCGAGCAGTAGCGGCGGCTCGATGCCAGGCTTGTCCAAATTAAGTTCGGAACTTTGAAACATCACGCGCGGCTCTGCCGCTTGCTGTGCGGAAGGACTCCGCCCTTCCGGCAGTCGACCGCCTGATCGAACCTGTTTTTTGCTCATCGCGAAGGCTCACCCTTCGCAATGAGCAAAAAGAGAAAACCCGCGAGTTTTGCCCGGAAAGCCACAGGCTTTCCGCACAGCGCGCGGCAGAGCCGCCCAACTCGCCGCCAATTTGGACAGCGCCGGTCAGTGGCCGCCGCGACAGCGTGTGGTGTCACGATAATATGTAATTCTCATTAGGTTCCCGCCGCTCCCCGCGGCTCCGCTACATTCCGTACATCGCGTTTCGCCCGGAGTCGCGGTGAATCACGCTTCCATGACGACGACGGCGGACCTTGGCGGCGCCCCGATCTTTTCTGAGGTGCTCCGCGCCTGAGGCTGCTCGGGGGACGCGACGATCAGCGGACCATGATTGGGCAGGGACAACTCCGCTGCGATGGATTTATCGCGCTCTTCATTCACGATGACAACGGCACGTTTGCCCGCGGGCGTCACGAAGACGGAATACCGATGCGCTCCGTCCGAGCGCACATGGGCGCCGAGCGTATCGCGAAATTCTGCATCCCAAAGATATGACTTATATCACTGCTGTCCGGTTAACGCTGTGTTCATGAGCGACAATTGATTGTCGTATAGAGGCTTACGCGCGATTTTATGTTGCCGCGATTTGAACGCCAAAATGCTGGAAGCACCGCTTCGGAGGCGAG
>JBOGMW010000164.1:0-28696 GCA_050746805.1 Candidatus Acidiferrales bacterium
GCTCCACATCGTTCGCCAGCCGAGCCCGTGGTCGTTCACCTCCGGCTGGGCAGAGCGAGTGAAGGACGCCATCTCCAGCATTTTGCCGCATGGCAAATCGAGTGCCGCGTGATTTCGCTATCCAAAACAAATACACTCTTCGAGGATGAAGTCTGCCATGCCAACCGAAACTGTCGTCGTAACCGGCGCGTCAGCTGGACTTGGTCGCGCTATCGCTGAGGAGTTTGGAAAGCGAGGCGCGAACATCGCGCTTTTGGCGCGGGGCCAGCAGGGCCTGGACGCCGCGGCTGCGGAGATCGAATCCGCCGGCGGCAAAGCGCTCGCTGTGCCCACGGATGTCGCCGACCCGCAAGCCGTCGAAGCCGCTGCCGAAGCCGCGGAACAAAAATTCGGTCCCATCGACATCTGTATCAACAACGCCATGGCCAGCGTTTTCGCGCCGGTGAAAGAAATGAAGCCGGAGGAATACAAGCGTGCCACGGAAGTCACCTATCTCGGCGTCGTCCACGGCACGCTCGCGGCGCTGAAGCGCATGTTGCCTCGCGACCGCGGAATGATCGTGCAAGTCGGTTCCGCTCTCGCCTATCGCAGCATCCCCCTGCAATCCGCCTATTGCGCCGCGAAACACGCCATCGTCGGCTTCACCGATTCGCTCCGCTGCGAGCTCATCCACGACCACAGCCACGTTCGCGTGACCGTGGTTCACATGCCGGCCATGAACACGGCGCAATTCAGCTGGGTGCGCAACAAGCTGGACAAAAAACCGCAGCCCGTTCCACCCATCTACCAGCCCGAAGTCGGAGCGCGCGCCGTTTATTGGGCGGCCCATCACGACCGCCGCGAAGTTTACGTCGGTGCTTCCACTGTTGGTGCAATCGTCGGAAACAAAATCGCTCCCGGCACTCTCGATCACTATCTCGGCCGCACCGGCTACAAATCGCAGCAGACTTCCGAGCCCGACGACCCTTCGCGCCCGGATAACCTCTTGGCGCCTCTCGACGCGCACGAAGACCACGGCGCGCACGGATCTTTCAACACTCGCGCCCATACCACCAGCCTGCAGCTATGGGCCGACCTGCATCGACTTTCCATTTTCGTGGGTCTGGGAATCGCCACCGGCCTCGGAGCCGGCCTGCTTCTTGTGAATCGAAACGGCCGCGCGAAGTGGTAATCTGCACAGGCGGGCGGCGGCCGACGATTGGCTGCACCCAGGTTCAGGGATGACTTTTATCTCCACAAAATTCCTGTGAAGCGACGCGATCGTCTATCGCAGGTGTTCGTTTTCGTGCTCGCTTTGGGTGTGTCAGCGCTCTGGCCGGGAGAAGTTTCGGCGTACTCCGTCCTCGCGCATGAAGCCATCGTCGATAGCGCCTGGGTCAACACAATCCGCCCGCTGCTCCTGCGGCGCTTTCCCAACTCCACTCCGCAGCAACTGAAGGAAGCCCATGCTTACGCCTATGGCGGCGCCATCATTCAGGACATGGGCTACTATCCGCACGGGAACCAGTTCTTCAGCAACCTCACCCACTACGTTCGCAGCGGCGATTTCGTCATCGCCCTCATTCGCGATTCGAAGGATATCGACGGCTACGCCTTCGCTCTCGGCGCGCTGTCGCATTACTGTGGGGACACCGTAGGCCACTCGCTGGGAACCAATCGTGCCGAGCCCGTGCTCTATCCCAAGCTGAAGCGAAAATTCGGCAAGTGGATCACCTACGAACAAGATCCTCTCGCGCACATCAAAACTGAATTTGGATTTGACGTCCTCGAAGTCGCACAGGGCCGCTACGCGCCGCAGAGCTATCACGACTTCATCGGCTTCGAAGTCTCCGCCCCGCTTCTCTCGCAGGCCTTTCAGGAAACCTACGGCATCCCTCTGCAATCCGTACTCACCAACGAAAACGAAGTGCTCGGCTCGTACCGGCACGACGTCAGCCAGCTGATTCCCAAGGCCACCCGCATCGCCTGGAGTCTAAAGGAAGACCAGATCCGGAAAGATCGACCGAGCATGACCAAGAGAAAGTTTCTATACAACATCTCACGCTCCAGCTACCGCAAATACTGGGGCAAGGATTACAAAGCGCCCAGCTTTGCCGACCGCATCCTCGCTTTCATTTACCGCATCATCCCAAAGTTCGGTCCGCTAAAAGTGCTCCAACTGAAAACTCCCACGCCCGCCACCGAGCGCATCTTCGAAGCCAGCTTCAACGTCACCATGGCTCGCTATCGCCAGCTTCTCGGCCAGGTCGGCGCAAAAGATTTGGTTCTTCCCAACGCGAATTTCGATACCGGCGAGATTTCCGCGCCGGGTCAATACAAGCTCAACGATCAGGCCCACGCGCAATTGCTCGATGATCTAGCCAAACAGAATTGGCGCGGAGCATCACCCGAAATTCGCGCCTACCTGCTAAAGTATTTCTCCGATCCCAACGCGAATTACGCGTTCAGCAAGAACCGCAAGGAATGGGCCAGAGTACAAGCCGAGTTGCGCGAGCTGAAAAGCTCCCCGCCTCAACCCACCGCGTCCAGATCTTCCGCTCCTCCGTCGGCGAATCCCGCGACACCGGCGGGGTTCCATGCATCCTAACAATCAGCATTCCTCTACAAATCGTGCCGCCCGGCTTTTCGCGTAACCGCGTCGCGCGGCGAACTGCATCCCCAGGGAGCGACACATGAAGCCACTATCGTTGGCCGGAGTCGTATTAATCGTGCTGGGCGCGCTGGCGCTCATCTACCAGGGCATCGGCTACCACAGCAGGAAAAACGTAGCCGATGTGGGCTCGGTGCACATCACCCATACCGAGCACAAGCACATCGACATACCTCCGGTGGTCGGCGGCCTGATCCTGCTCGGTGGAATTATTTTGGTCGTTGCAGGCTCGCGGCAGCGGACGTAACGGCCTCGCGAATCGCGCCGGGCGAATACCGGCGCTCGCCAAACGAATTCGCCCGCCGGCGCTTAACGCCGCCTGCGTCAGCGCGCTGCGTCGGATGACGCCGCGGCGTCCAGGACCGCGCCGCCCCCCGATTTCGCGGCGGACGCGGTGGACGCGGCGGCATTTTCCTTATGAGAGTCGAATAAGTCGAGTCCGTACTTTGGCTGGTCCTTCGTTCCAGTAATCTTGATAGGCAGCACCGCGCCCCCATTTTTCCCGCGGAAAAATGGTTCGACCGCCTTTAACAATAGCGATTTCACTCCCGTGGTGGTTTTCGATAGGCTCGCTTCCAGGTGCAGCTTCCCGCGAAAATCCAACTGCCCCGTGTCCATGCTGTACGTGCCCGCGGCGGACATCGCCGCACCCTCCACGCCAAAATTCAGCCGCGAGAATCGCAACACGCCGTTCTCCATGCGGAACGTCCCGCGCACCGTGGACTCCTCGCGCCCTTTGGAGCCCAACCGCGGATCGCCTTGCGCCTTGTGGCTCAGCGTGTTGATGCGGCCCTGAATTTTGTGATTCGTGAATACCACGTCGCCCACTTCGAAGCGTCCGTTCAACCGCATTCGCTCGATCAGGTCCTGCTTTTTTTCGGGGATGTCGATCTTCACGTGCAGCCGCGCATCGCCCGTCATCGCTGGCTTTTCTGTGCGAGCGGCCAGCTGCAGTAAATCCTGGACGGGCGCCTTTTGCGCCGTCGCGTCCAATTCGATGGTGCGCCCCTTTCGCGGCGTCAAGTCGACCACTCTCCCTCGCACGATTAGCGTCGTACCCAAAAAAGTCGCAGTCACCTTTTTCAGAATCACGTCGCCATTCGTGCCGTCCACGATCGCCGAATACTCGGTGCGCAGATCAACCGGAGCGCTCGACGTCCGCACCGCGAAGTTCGGCGTATCCGTTTCGCCGTTCACCTGCAGCTCGTCCAGCGGCCCTGTGAAATTTCCCCGCGACGATAGCGTCCCCGAAATTCCTTTCAGCGTCCCCAGGTCGGCATGTTCGAATGTGAATTGCGCCGTCACCGGAGTGCTGCTTGGATCTTCGGCGTGCCACGGACCAAACTCTCCCGCGCACGCGATCTCGCCGCGCGGCACCGGATTGGTCAGTTGCGCCTCGAATCGAGCTGGGCGGTCGAATTGAAAATCGTGCATCTCCACATGATGAATGAAAAATGGCCGTGGCGTTTTGCTGGGATCGCTGGGCAGCGGCTCCAGGACGGCGTCGTCGGCTACGATTTCCTCGATCACCACAGGATATTTTTTTGCCAGCTTTTCATCCGTGCCGTTCGCGGACCGCCCGGCCCCCGGTTGGCGCGGCGGCGTGTCAATCTGCAAGCCCTCCAGTTGCACGCGGCGAATGTGCACCTTTTTCCGCAAAATACCTCCGAGGCTGGTTTCGAAACTGGCGCTTCGGATTTTGACCAGCGGAGGAAGGTCGGTCCTGCCCTTATGGCGCAGGGTGAGCCCGTTCACCGTTACATCCATGTCCAGACCATGCTGCAACGAAACGTCAAAGCTGCGGAAGCGCACTTGGCTCTGGAACCGCGCGCTCAGATACGCCTCGGTTCGATGCCGGATCAAAGCTCGGATCGGTCCCCGCGAATAATAAAGTGCCCCGACCGCCAGCAGCACGCTCAGCGCAATTAAGGTAACGCCCCCTAGGATCCACGTGCGCTTCGACATGGCGGCGCGACCTTTCTTTTTTGAAAGGACCAGACGGGCAACCTGCTAATTCTAGGGAGCTTTTGCTTCTACTTACTACCAGGTCTCTGCCGGAGATTGCCGTCCGGCGAAGAATCGCATTACCGGTGCCAAATCGCATAGAATGTGCGCGCCCTATCGACCCGTTGTCCGCAGTCCAAGGCCCAAGGAAGTCCCAAGGAGGAATTATGGCATCGCAGCCGCGCAAGGTATCCGCACGTGACGTGATCGGAGACGTGGCCCCCAAACTCACGGAGCTTACCGATCAAGTTCTCTTCGACGACGTTTGGGAGCGCCCCGCCCTATCCAAGCGCGACCGCAGCCTGATCACCGTTGCCGCGCTGGTCGCTCTGAATCGCACGCCACAGTTGGATTTTCACCTGAAGTTCGCGCTCGAAAATGGTCTCACCAAGGACGAGATCGTCGAAGCCATCACTCACTTGGCGTTCTACTCCGGCTGGCCCAGTGCCATGTCCGCCATGGTTCTCGCCAAGGGCATTTTCCAGCCGCCGAAGTAGCCCGCTCGCGGCAGATTCTTTCCCGGATCCGCAGCGGGGGTATTTTGCTCCCTCGAAAAATAGGGCTTCGGCCCTATAGTTCGCATCCCCCGATATGAATAATCTCCGTTACAATCCTAAGCTTCGGGTGCTCGGGAGGACGGCCCCTAATCGAGCCGCTGAGCAAAGGAGGTGCGGGACTTCCGATGGCTACGCGGGTATTGATCGCAGACGATCACCAAGGTATGCGCGACGCGCTCTCCCAAACTGTTCGCATGATCGACCGGGCCTGGGAAATCTACGAAGCTATCGACGGGCGGGCGGCCCTCGAGATCGCCGCCTCCTGGAAACCCGATTTGGTGATTCTCGACTGGCGCATGCCGAACCTCAATGGCCTGGAGGCGGGCCGGGCTATCAGGAAGCTGCTGCCGAACGCTGTCATGCTCATCTATACGGCCACCCCGGCCATGTATCTGGAACCCGCCGCCCACGAGGCAGGATTTCAAGGCGTAGTGGAAAAGCTCGATGGACGCGGCCTGGTTACCGCCGTTTGCAACGCCCTGCCTCTCAAGGCCTTCGCGGCCGCTGCGGCCCGCGACGCCCGCCGCGCGCCTGCGGAACCCCACAACCCCGATAACTGATTTGCCCGCAGCTCCGCTGTTGGTTCAAGGAATTAAACGCAGCGACGCAGACCAGGGCAGACCTAACCCAACGGCCGCACCCTGGAACAAATTTTCGTCCGCGTGCGTATGTACAGGTGGAGCGACAGGGCGCGTGTGCTTTGGACGATGCCTGCACTCCGTGGGGGACGCATGAAGCGCAACACGATGGGAAATAACCGCTCCGCTCTGGCGATCGCAGTGTTGTTTCTCGCGGCGTGCGCGCTGGCTGTGCCGGTGCGCGCGGGTACGCAGATCAACCGGGCAATGAAGTTGGAGCCAGGCGGCCGATTCGTGCTGGAGACGTTTGCGGGAACGGTGAACGTGATGGGCAGCAACGAGAGTGGCGCGGATGTGGTGATCACCAGCACTCGCGACGACATCCAGCGCGACGTGGATTTCGATTTCGAACAGAATCCGGGAGAAGTGGACATCAAGGCGGTGCGCCGCGATCCGTGGAGTTTCTTTTTTGGCGGCTTCTCCCAAGGATGGCTGCACTACGACATTCGCGTCCCGAAGAATACGCAAGTCGTGATCCGGACCAGCGGCGGCGGCATTAAGGCATTTGCGCTGGCGGGCGATACGGAGCTGCATACGTCCGGCGGTTCGATTGAGGCATCACAGGTGACGGGCAATTTACGCGCGAGCAGCTCTGGAGGAAACATCCGCGCGGAGGTGATCCATGGCGACGCGCAGCTATCCACCTCTGGCGGAGGAATCGAAGCAGACGCGATCGATGGCCATCTGCGCGCACACACCAGCGGTGGAGGGATTCACATCAACGGCGTTGCCGGGCGCGTCGACGCGCATACCTCGGGCGGGTCGATCAACGCGGATTTCAACAAAGGGGATTCGCAAGGCGGATCGTTGAGCACGTCGGGAGGAGGGATCAACGTCAAGATCGATCCGGCGGCGAATTTGGATATCGAGGCGTCCACGTCAGGGGGAGTAGTGCAGTCGGATTTGCCGGTGCATCAGTCGGGCGACGACTGGTCACACGGCAGTGAATGGCATAAAAAGACGCATTTGCACGGGACGCTAGGCTCCGGCGGCGACACGTTGCAAATGCACACCAGCGGCGGATCGATTCGTATTAGCGCGCTGTAGCCTCCTTCGCCAGCGAAGTGGAAAGGCGAGCTCGCTAGTGGCCCTTGCTGTGGCCTTTCCGCTTGTGCTTTTTCATCACCGTGCGAGCTGCAACTTCCTTCGCTCTCTTCCCATAGCGGCCGGATTTCTGCGCGCTTTTCTTGATGTGTTCGTATTGCCGCTGTTCCTTGCTGCTTACGCCTCGCAGATGCTTGCCTTTCGGCATAGTTCTCTCCATTCCGCTTCATCGACCTGAAACTGCGAGCAATGCCAAGTAAAAAAACTGGCAGACCGCCAGTGCGATCTGCCAGCCAAATCATTTACGCTCGCGCGGCTCTGCCCTTGGTCTCGGAGGCTCCGCCTGCCGCTAGTGCATTGATGGACTGGGACATTTGGGTGAGTTTCGCGTCGGTTTCCTTTTCTTCGTTCAGCGTTTGCTGCAGCAGCGACGCTGCTTTCGTCTCGCCGAGCTGTTCCGCGAACGATCGTACCGACCCGTAAGCAGCGATCTCGTAGTGTTCTACGCGCTGGGCGGAGGCGATGATCGCGGCATCCTTCACGGCGCCCTTGAAATCTTCGCCGAGGAGTTCGCTGCTTTCATCGACGATTCCTTCAATGCCCTTGCACTTTTTTGCCTTCGCCTGTTCGCCCATAGACTCAAAAATCTGCTCCAGGCGCTGAGCGTGGCCCTTTGTCTGTTGCAGGTGGTGCTCGAATCCACTTCGCAGTTCTTCGGAATCGGCGGCTTTAGCCATCTTCGGCAGAGCCTTGATGAGGCGGTGCTCCGCATCGTAAAGATCTCGCAACTCGTCGACGTACAATTCCCGCAAACCCTCAGTTTTGGCCATGATTTCTTCTCCTTTGCTCCCCGGTCGTCAATCCCACAACGCCGCGCACGTCGAAGGCTCGACAATCCCAAGCTAGCGAGAAAGGCGTGACCGGCACAATCGGGCCAAAACTGTAGGGCAAAGCCGCGGATCTGGCAGGATAGCCAGCAGGGAGACACCACTGGCGTGGCGCCTAGGTTCTCTTCCCGCGCGAGCTCTTCTCTGCCAACCTTGCCGCGAAATAGCCGCAAAGTCCGTGGACGCCGGGGCCGGGCGGCGTCGATGAAGAACATAGAAACACTCTGGGTATCGACGTTCGATAACTTTTAGAAGTTGACCGGCGCACCAGCCGTTCGAGAGAAATGGCGCCGCCGGAAATGTCGCCGCCGATCAGATTGGAGTCGTGCCGCTCCAAGTCAGATGGCGACATCACCGAATGGCGAATCACACGCGCTCTGAATCCACGGGCAAAACGTTCTACTTGATCCTCGATTCGCTGAACCATATCAACGGTGCTCGCGTGCGGCACGTGGCAGTAGGCCCACGCGGTATGCTTCCCTTTCGGCGCGCGGGTTGGATCGAATAGCGACGGTTGGCTCAAAAGCACGAAGGGCCGTTCCGCGGGTGCGGGACCCCAAGCAGCTTTTTCCGATTGCACAATTTCATCCAGAGAGCCGCCCAAATGCACGGTGCCGGCTTTGCTACACGCCGGCGCATTCCACGGAATCGGGCCATCAAGCGCCCACTCAATTTTGAACGCGCCCGGGCCGTAGTTATAGTTTTGCAGTTTGAGGCGCTCGCTGCCGGAAATCTGCGCTCCGCCAATTTGAAGAAACTGGCGCGGTGTTACATCGCAGATCACGACGGCACCTTCCGGTAAATCCCGAAGAGATTTGATCCGTGCATTCTTCACAATGATTCCGCCGAGACGCTCCAGACATAATGCCAGCGCGTTGGCGATGGACTGCGATCCGCCCGCCGCAATCGGCCAGCCGACCGCGTGGCACGTGGTCCAAAGCAGCATTCCGAACGCCGCCGAACCCCAAGAGGTAAGCGGCATCATCGAGTGGGCCGCGAGCCCAGCAAACACCGCTCTGGCCTTTTGCGTTTTGAATTTCCGCACGGCGACCGACGCGGCAGGAAAAGCCGCCTCGCGGCTGAATCGCGCAACCAGCAACGGATGCCGCGGCAAACGGGCGGGCCGCAGTATGTCGGACGACAGATCGTCCCATCTCTCGACGAACGGCCGAAATAGGCTGCGCACCTTCGGGCCGTCCGCCGCAAACTGCGCTGAAGTATCACTCAGCGAGCGCGTGATCAGAATCGCCGCGCCGTCGTCGAATGGATGTGCCAGTGCGGCTTCCGGGTACACCCATCGCAACCCGAGCTTTTCCAAATTGATCCCGCGGAAAAAGTGCGAAGAGGCGGCCATCGGGTGGACGGCTGAACAAACGTCGTGGACGAAGCCCGGAAGGGTTAGCGAATCCGAACGAGTCCCTCCGCCAATTGAATCTTCAGCCTCGTAGACCACAACGCGATAACCGGCTTGCGCCATGGTGATCGCGGCGGCAAGGCCATTCGGGCCCGACCCGATCACGGCGGCATCGCCTGGCGTAGGCATTGGTTTGTGCGAGGTGAAACGAACAATAGAGGAGCTTTATCGCGCGCTTAAGATTTCCGTGCCGTCACCCTCCGGGAGATGGCAGCAGCCGCTTCAAATCCCGGTTGCCTCGTCCTCGATTTCGCGCGGGAGGAGCGCCGGCCGTGAGGTTCGCTCGCGCTCACAAACTGGCGGCGCATCGCCTTCGCAATGGAAAGCGCCGCCTCCAGCTTCTGGTGACTGACGCTCTTCAATTGATCCATGAGTTTGCAATCGCGTCCATGGTCGAGGACGTCTCCGGCAATTGCCGCTAGCTCCGCCCAATCGTGCCATTCGCCGATCGAGTCTTTGCATTCCCCGAGTGCATCGATGAAGCGCCGATCGGTATCACCTTTGGCCGATTTCAGTATGTACCGCAGCTCTTTCACTTTTAGCCGGTAGGGGTGCAGATTGTTGCGATTCAACTTTCCCGGCTCGTCGAGTTCACTTGCCAGCTCCAATGCGAAGGAGGCCGCGTTCGTCCGAGGGGTTCCAGCTTTCGCCGGATGGTCGGCGCCGCGACCCGCGATAGCTTCGACGTCGCGCGACAAACGCTTGAGCCGTTTACGAAGATCTCCCGCTCCGTTTTTCACCGACCGGCGAAGTTTTTCACAGTGCCGGAAGCGCTCCGCCCCGAGATATTCGGCCAGTTGCACAGCGCATTCGCGTTCACCATCCACATTGAGCTGCAAGAGGTAGGTCGTAAACACGTCCATATCGCGCACTTTACCGGCTTTTTTTCGTATCGGCCGCAACTCTCGCAACACTCGCTTTTGATTTCGTGGCGAGTCGAATCCGGCCGCGGGCAGAAGAGCCTCAATCCGGCGCGTGCGCGTTCGCAGGTCGTGCACGCCCTTAGGGGTTCGCAACTTCGAGGTCTTTTTCAGAAGCTTACGAAGCTTGCGAATGTTGTTTACAAGTCGTTCGGTATCGAGCGCCATGTTACAGCCTTTCCCAAATGTTACATCGCCTGCCGCGGCTACTCCCGCTGAGCGCCGCGATCCGGGCTTCGGCGGGCAGACGCCAGAATTTCATTCGCGCGGTCAGGTCCGCTGCGGCTTAGTACTTTGAAATCCACGCCGCGAAGCCGATCGTAGTTCACGAAGAAACCTTCAATATCTCCCAGCACGGGCTGGGGGACTTGCGCGATGTCCGTCATCTCTGCGTACAAAAGCGATGCCCGCGCAACGCCAATCAGGCGATCGTTGCGAACCGGCTCAACCTTTTCTTTTTCTTTACTCTGTTCCGCCTCAATCACGCCGATCAAGCGACATTCTACTCTGCATCCTGGAAACGTCGGCTCCTCGATCAGCACTAACACGTCCACGGGATCGCCATCCTGGCCGTTGGTGGAGGGTACGAACCCAAAATCGTACGGAAATACCATTCCTTCCGGCAAAATTTTCGAGAGCGCGCAGGATTTCGATTCCGGATCGAACTTAAGCTTGTTGCGAGAGCTCTTCGGCGTGTCTATTACAACCTGGATGAAGTCCTTTTCGTTCCGTGAGTCTTCGCGGGTCTCGACATGCTGGTTTTCTTTTTCTCTCATCGAACCACTTCCGTCCACACAGTCATCTCCACCGTGGCTGAAGGAAGACAGCGCGGCCAGTCGAAAAAAACCGCATATGCGCCTACGTAAATCGCCCCAAGTTTACGGGAGTTCTCGTCCTAACTCTCTGGATTGAATTCGGCGTCACCATTCAAGTTGGGCAGAGCCCCGGGGTCCACATGGTGGAAATGAAGGTCGGCCGCCATCAGGACGATGGTCTAATATGGGTTTGCGCCGCACGCGATGCGGTAGCCGGAAACTCATTGAGCCACCAGATGTTCCCTCGCTTCAATAGGGATATTTCCCTATAACGCAGCGAAGAAAACGCGAGTTTCTGATATCGGGTATTCCCCCTATTCGCCAAAGTTTCGCAAGCGCTTATATTCAGCATAGCTATGTCTTCCGCGTCGAGAAATCAAAGGCTTGGCTCAACTTTTTACGCCAATTTGGAGCCTGTCGACTGATGCGTATCTTAATCGTCGACGACCACGAATTGGTGAGAAGCGGTGTCCGCTCGGTGCTGGCGGGCCGGCGCGATTTCAACGTCTGCGGAGAGGCCGTGGATGGGCAAGACGCCGTTGAAAAGGCGCGACTGTTGAATCCGGACGTGATCGTCATGGACGTCAGCATGCCCAAACTCAACGGACTCGACGCCACCCGCGAAATCCAGCGAATCCTTCCGCAAACGGCGGTGTTGGTGCTCAGCCAGCACGATTCACCGGAAATGATGCGCCAAGCTCTCAATGCCGGCGCGCGCGGATATGTGGTGAAATCGGCGATTGCGGCGAATCTCGTTACCGGAATTGAAAAGGTGCGGGGCGGCGAGTTGTTCTTCGACGCCTCCGCGGTGAAACTTCCCCAGGCCACCGGCGACAAACATCTCGACGTAAAGGAAATTCTACGGCGCAGCGAAGCCTTCGAAGAGGCGCTCCGAGAAAGCGAGGAGCGTTTCCGGTTGACATTCGAACATGCCGCCGTCGGCATCGCTCATGTGGCCCCGGATGGACGCTGGATTCGCGTTAATCGGAAGCTTTCGGAGATTCTGGGGTACACGCAGGAAGAAGTGCAGAAGCTCACCTTTCAGGAACTTACCTACCCCGCCGATCTTCCCGGCGATCTCGCCGAGCTAAGACGCTTGGTGTCTGGCGAATCAGATCAGTACCTCATGGAAAAGCGCTACATTCGGAAGAACGGCCAATTAGTGTGGGCGAAGCTGACGGTGGCCGCGGTCCGCGAGAGCGCTGGCGCCGTGAAATATTTTGTTTCCATTGTCGAGGACATCAGCGCGCAGAAAGACGCCGAAGCGCGCCTACTCGCCAGCGAAGACCGTCTCCGCGCGTTGCTCGAATTTCAGACTGCGGCGATGAGCAACATGGCCGAAGGTCTCTACACGCTGGACGAAAATGGCCTGGCCACATCGATAAACCCGGCGGGTGAGACGATGCTCGGCTGGACGAGCGCCGAACTGCTGGGAAAGAACATGCACGACCTGATCCATTTTAAGCGTCTCGATGGCACCCGATACGGCGTCGACGAATGTCCTCTCTTGCAACTCTTGCACGGTGGAGCAACGGTTCGCGAGCGCGAGGACCTTCTTATCCGGAAAGATGGCAGCTTTATGCCGGTGATTTACAGCGCTTCGCCAATCAGACAAAACGGCAAAGTTGTAGGCATTGTATCTGGGTTTCGCGACGGCTCCGAACAGCACCTGTTTCATAGCGCGATGCTGGAAAGCGAACGTCGGCTTCGCGCCATGGCCGAAAATCTCGAGGCTGAGGTCCGCGCCCGCACCGCCGAGCTCGAATTACGCAATGCCGAGGTGTCCGAACAATCCGAACTCCTCCGCGATCTTTCCGTGCGCCTCCTACAGGCTCAAGACGACGAACGTCGCCGCATCGCCCGCGAACTTCATGATAGCGTGGGCCAAATCCTCACGGTGCTCGGCCTGAACGTCGGTTCTCTCGCAATGCGTTCTCCCGCTCTACCGCCAGATGCCGCGAAAACGGTGGAGCAAAGCGAGCGCTTGCTCGATCAGCTCAATCGCGAAATTCGAACCATGTCGTACCTGCTACATCCGCCGCTACTGGACGAAAGCGGGCTGGACGAAGCTCTCCGCTGGTACATTGGCGGTTTGCGGCAGCGCAGCAACATCGGCATCGATTTGGAAGTTCCTCCCGAATTCGGAAGGTTGTCGTCCGAGGCCGAGATGATGGTCTTCCGCATCGTCCAGGAAGCTTTGACCAACATTCACCGTCACTCTCGCAGCGAGATGGCTTTGATTCGCTTGACTCGCGACGACGAAAGTGTCTCACTAGAAATTCAGGACTGGGGGACCGGCATCCCGCCCGAGAGACTGAAAGCGATTCAATCGCACGGCTCCGGCGTCGGAATTCGCGGGATGCGCGAGCGCGTGCGGCAACTTCACGGCGAGCTGAAAATCGAATCGGGCGCCGATGGCACGCGAGTCTGCGTCACGTTTCCCGCGTCTGGCGTCGTGAACAACGAGCGGTCGTCGCGGCAAACCTATCTAGCAAACTAGGGGCAACGTGCGTTTGACATCTGGTTCCACCGACGATCGCCTGACAAACGCACCGGCAATACTTTGCATCGACGATGAGCCGGATGCCATTCAGATTCGAAAGCTACTGCTCGAATCGGAGGGCTACAAGGTCCTGGATGCATCCACCGGTGAAGAGGGGCTTCGGCTTTTCAAGGCCCATACCATTCACGCCGTGGTAGTCGACTACTGGATGTCCGGAATGAATGGTTTGGCGGTGGCGCGCGAAATCAGAAAACTAAGCCCCGCGATACCGATTATCGTGCTCTCCGGTTTTTCGGAGCTTCCCGGGGAAGCCGTCGGTATTGCCGACCGCTGGATATTGAAGGGGCGCTCGGCGCAGGTTCTTCTCGACGCGATCGCGGATTTGACTCAAGGAAAATCTCAACAGTAGGCGGTACGCGATAGGAGGCATTCCATTCGAGTCTCAACCGCGTGGGTGAAGCCGCATCTCTGTGTTGGCGTGTTCGCAATCTCCGCCTCTGCCTTATCATTACAAATACGAGAGCGACCCGGGGCCGAACGTGGCCGTTAAGCGCAGCGTCTTTTTCCAAAACTACTCGCGGCGCCCGTCGAGACCGAATCCGTGAAATGCGAAGACTCCGGAGCTGCTGGCGTCGCGCGCGCGTGACCGTTTCATCGCGGCGGCTGCGTCTTGCATTCCGGATGCTGATCGCGCTCGCCGTGATGTTCGCCGTCGGCGCGTCGCCATCTATTTTGGACAGCGCACAGCCCACGCAGTTCCAGGTCGAGGCAGCATATCTATACCAGTTTGGCAACTTCGTAGAGTGGCCGTCAAAAAACCCGAAAGTCGCCGGTTCAAAGTACTTCTCCGTTTGCGTGCTGGGCCGCGATCCCTTCGGGCGCGTACTGGACGACACCTTGAGCGGTTCAAAGATGAACGGACTACCGATGGTCGCCCGCCGAATCGATTCTGTGGAGGACGCCAGCGACTGCCAGATTCTTTTTTTCAGCTCGTCGAGCCGGAGCCAGCTGGATTCCAGTATGTCCGCGCTGCACCACGCCCCAATTTTGACCGTCAGTGATATTGCTGATTTCGATTCTCGCGGGGGCATGATTCAGTTTGTACTGATCGGCGGCCGGGTGCGTTTCGAAATCAATATTCCCAGCGCACAAAAAGCCGGACTCAAACTAAGCTCGCAATTGCTCAAAGTTGCCGTCGGTGTGCGCAGCGACGGTAAGCTGAAAGAACAATAAATGTTTAGAATGACTGAATCTATCGCCAGAAAACTGACCCTGCTCAACATGCTGGCGAGCATCACGGCCCTCTTGTGCGTTTCCGCTGCTTTTTTTGCATACGATTGGAGCCACGCCCGCAGCTCCCTGCTCAACCGTATGAACGTTCAAGCGGAGATCGTCGGATACAACTGCATCACCCCGCTGGTCTTCAACGATCCCCAATCGGCTCAAAGAACGCTTGCCGCTCTGCGTGCGTCGCAGCACATTGTCTACGCAGGCGTGTACTCGCCGTCGGGAAAGTTCTTTGCCGCGTACTGGCGCAATGCGAAAGGCCCGAAACGGCCGTTCCCGCTCGTTTCTCCCGCCAAAATCCGCAATCGTTGGCCGTTCGACGATCAATACGCGGTCGTTCAACCGATCTTTCTCAACAACAAGCTGGTCGGCTCTGTTTACGTGCGTTCGGACGTCGGGGAACTGCTCGCCCGGCTGGATGGTTATCTCGTCATTTTGGGCGTTACATTCATCCTGTCGCTGGGGGTGGCGCTCTTGGTGGCGAGGACTTCTCGCCAGGCGATCTCGGACCCCATCATCCGTCTCGCCGGTACGGCTCGACTGGTCTCCCGCGACAAAAATTTCGCTGTGCGCGCCGAACCCACCGGCTCGCATGACGAAATCGCGGTGTTGATCGATTCTTTCAACTCCATGCTTTCCGAAATTCAAAAGCGCGATTCCGCCCTGCAGGAAAGCGAGGCGCAATTCCGCCTTATGGCCGACTCAGTTCCACAGCTAGCCTGGATCGCCGAAAAGGATGGACGCCTCTCCTGGTACAACCAGCGCTGGTTCGACTACACCGGAACCACCGAGCAGGAGATGCTGGGTTGGGGCTGGGAATCGGTCCAGGATCCAAAGGTCCTGCCAAACGTAGTGACAAACTGGAAGGCCGCCATCGCCAGCGGCAAGCGCTTTGAAATGGTTTTTCCGCTACGCGCAAAAGACGGCAGCTTTCGCGATTTTTTAACCATCGCCCTGCCTTTGCGCGATTCCCGCGGCGGCATTGTGCGGTGGTTTGGCACCAATACCGATATCACCGACCGCCGCCGCGCCGAAGTTGCCCTGCGTGAAAGCGAGAAATTGGCTGCCACCGGCCGTCTGGCTGCCAGCATCGCCCATGAAATCAACAATCCGCTGGAGGCGCTCGCCAACCTGCTCTTCCTGGCGCGCAGGCAGCCAGCCAAATCGATGAGTTTTCTTATCACCGCCGAACAGGAACTTGACCGCATCGCAGAAATTACCCGCCATACGCTAGGCTTCTATCGCGATACGTCGACTCCTGTTAAACTAAGCCTTGTCGAAGTCGCGAGCGGGGTCCTGGCGTTATATGACCGTAAGCTGCGATTCAAAAAGATTTCCGTCACCAAGCGCTTTTCGCAGGATACGGAAATATGCAGTTTCCCGGGAGAAATACGGCAGATATTTGCGAACCTTGTGGCAAACGCGATCGATGCGATGCCTGTCGAGGGCCACATGACGATCAAGGTTGCGCCCAATCGTGAATGGTCGGGCGCGCTCCGCCCCGGCGTCCGATTTACCATTCTAGATAGCGGCCCCGGCATCGCTCCCGATGATTTGCAAAAAATCTTTGAGCCGTTCTACACGACGAAAAAAGATATTGGGACCGGTTTGGGGCTTTGGCTCACCCAGAACTTGGTGCGCAAGCATTCCGGAACCATCCGCGTTCGCAGCGTGGTGAATTCAGCCCGGTGCGGCACAGCGTTTTCAATTTTCTTTCCGCGCGACATGATTCACGACAACGATCCTCTTCCTCGGTCCAGCCGGGAAGCAGAGGAGGAGCCAAATGATTCAAGGTGACTCGCGTCTCGAAACTTGGTACTTCGATCCTTCCAACCCTCGTGGTGGATTCCCTGCCGATCCGGACTCGGCGCTGCGTCAGGCGTCCAGTGCTCGTCGAATCCGCGTTCTCGTGGTGGATGACGAACCTACCATCACGGAAACGCTTGTCGAAATCCTCAATGGCGAGGGCTTTGATGCCGTTGCCGCTTCCAATAGCGATTCCGCGTTGTCCTCCGCGGAGACGTTCGCTCCAGACGTAATCATCAGCGATGTTGTCATGCCCGGCATGAACGGCGTGCAACTCGGGTTATACATTCGCAAGTTGCTGCCGAAGTGCCGCATCATTCTGTTTTCAGGACAAACCGCCACCGTGGATCTTTTGCGGGACGCGCGCTCCCAGGGGCACGAATTCGAAATCGTTCCCAAGCCCATCAAGCCGCAAACGCTGATTTCCATGATCCGCCGCGGCGCTTCGAACTAACTGCTCTTCCGTTGCGGTCGCGCGGCGCCATCCGCGATAACGCAACGGTTTCTCCGCTGCTTACAAAATGTTCACCGCCCGCGCCGCTAGCAGCGCCAAAATCAGCAGCGAAATCAGCGACTGCGCCATCATTGCCAACTTCGCTCCGCGCGATAGCACCGACGTATCCGTCGGCGAAAACGCCGTGCTGGTATTGAACGCCAGAAATAAATAATCGACAAAATGCGGATACCACGACGCGCCGTCCACATCCGTGGCTGGCCGCGTCATCTGCGGAAACAAAAAAGCGCTTTTGATCTGCCCCGTCGCGTGCGCTCGCGCATGCGGGCCGCCTGCGTCCAGCCGCCAGTACCACAGCGCGAATACCAGAATATTTGTGAGCCACAGTCCCGCCGCGGAACGCAGAAGCGCACCTGGCGGCTCGCGGTGCGAAGGCAGTCCCTGCACCAAAAACGCCAGAGATCCAATCAAGAAAATCGTCAGTACACCATCGGCAAAGAGCGCCACGAAGTGATTGAGCCGGTAATGCCCGCTGCGGTGCGTGATCGCCAACGGAGCGAGCAACACTAAAACGATCGCCAGCAGCAGCCATCGCGGCCCCACCGAGAGATCCTCCGGCAGCCCCAAGTACATGCAACCGGCGGCAATCAATGCCACCGCCGCGGGCCATCGAGGTTCCTGCTGCGCTTGCGAACTCATGGTTTGATTGGAATTCATTGCGCCCCGAACGCCCCGGACGCGCCGAGAGACGGCACCGGCCAGGGCCTTTTGGGCCAGCTTCGCCACCCTATTAGCCCCCCACTCGATGCTTCCGGAAATCTCACGCTTTCGATCTTACCGTTGCGGAACGTGGGTGCGGCGCCGCTGCGGATTGTTGTTTCCGGTAAGTTAGCCCCGGCGCCGTACTGGCCCAGACTCATCAACTTTCGGGCGGCCCCTAAAGCGAGCCGCCTCGCGGTGGCTTGCATGGCTCCGTCAAGTTCTGATACGCTATCAATTCAAATTGAAGGGCAAGCGAGGAAGGCAATATGGCCACCGAGAAATGCGGTAGTTGCGGTAAAAAGTCCAAGGTGCGGAAAGGGAATTTTCGGTACGACGAGATCGGGGCGCCGATTCTGCTGAAAAATTTATTGATATCCGAATGCACCGCGTGCGGCATGCGTGAGCCGATCCTTCGAGACAAGAAGCGGCTAATGGACGCGATCGCGTTTGCCGTCGCCAGCCAGCCCTGGAAGCTGAGAGGGTCCGACGTTCGATTCCTCCGCAAGTATCTTGGAATGACGGGTCTGGCGTTCGGCAAATTGGTGCAAGTGGAGCCGGAGACGCTTTCGCGCTGGGAAAACGACCAGCAAGATATTGGCAAGAACACGGACCGGCTGGTCCGATTCGTGGTGCTCGGCAAAAGTCCCGAGTTGCGAAAGAATATCGAAGAATTCATGAACAAGTACCGCGAATTGACGGACCGCGATGCGCCGAAGAGCGCGCATATCGAGATCGATCCAGCGACCCTGAAGTACGACTACGTCTAGCGGAATGGCAGCGGAGGAAAAGTAAAACTCCGCATCCTTCGTAAAAGGTCCGAAGACTTCGTCCCGCAACCAAAGCGCTGCTCGCAGCGGCGGGCTGCGAACGACCCGTTAGTCAGGATGGGTAACGCTTTCGACCCACGGAATATCCGCTAGGCCCGGCTTGATCTCCACCTCAATTTGGTCGCCACGGCTAAAGCTGTCATAGTCGAATAAGGTTACGGGCACTCGCTCGATCCCGTGGCCCTCGCGCCAAGAGCGAACGATCAGGCGCCGGTTTGGCACCGGGCCAGGCATGGAGAACTTTCCTACCACACGGCTCTGCTCGATGTGCGGCGGCGAAGTGTCGAGCGCGCCATTGGCCATCAGTAGCGCACCTAGAACCCAAGGCACCGGAATTAACCCATAGTAGATGCGCTTCAACGCCTCTGTTTCGGTGTGGCGTACCGCGCGACGCTCCACAACAATTGCCAGCGCCAGCACGGCAAAACAAATCACCCCGCCAAAGATGAGCATCTGATCCAAATCCAGCGCCGGATATATGCCGCTCGCGGTGACGAACAGGATTGCGCCTAGCAGAAAAATTGCAGTGCGGTTCAGCAGTTTCTTGCGCAGTGAAAATTCAGCGGCTGCCGAGTTCAGCCCGCAGTAATCGCACACCTCGGCGTCCCGCTCAGACCCGCAATTCAGGCATCGGGTCATGTGCACGATCGGTGTTTCCTCCCTGCAACTCAATCGGACGACGCGCCGGCGCTCATCTCAAACAGCCCGCCGCAGGCCTCACACGAATTAGATACGGCGCGCGGCCGATCGGTTCGCCCCGATGCACGTGGAAAGACCTACTGTTTCACCGGACGAACGCTCACGGGCGCCTGATCGAGGCAGACCATATTCTGATCGCGGCCATTAGCGAGCAGCTCGCAATCGATTTGCTGCGCGCTGCGTACCGCCTGCTGATAATTCGTGCCGGAGGCCGAAGAGCAGTGGGAATTGCCGTTGAAGGTCATACACACCTCGTATCGATCGTGCGTCGCCTGAAAGGATGAGTACGCCAGCACGGCGATGAAGAGCACCGCGCCTAGCCCGATAATCCATGCCAATTGCCTTGATTTATTGGCCATCGATTTTCTCCAGCCGGTGCACCGCGCGATCAGCGCCGCGGTTGCTGCCCTGCTCTTTCGATTCGCCGCTGCAATTCCGTCTCGATATATTTTCGCACATGGGGCCGCAGTGTTTCGAGCCCGGCAAGATCCTTCAGATCGCGAAGCGTCAGATCGGCCAAGATCGTAATGACATGCGGCGCGGGCGTGGACGGATTTCGCACCAGCGCCACGCGAACGTTGTACATCTGCGACCATTTCCGGTGCTGCGCGATCGCCGCTACCGCGCGCTCCGGCACCCCGGATTTTGCCAACGCCTTCAGAACCTGGCTTTCGGTAAGAAATGCATTGTCGAGAGCAAGCTTAATTGACTGCGCGTGGCCCTCCGCCAGCAGAGCTCCGGCCACACGTGCGGGACCACGGCGCGCAAGCGTCAGCTTTTCGCCGACTGGCAGGTGCGGCACGCGCGTGAGAATGATTTCTTCCGCGGCGCGGCGGATGTCCGGGGGAGCCGATGGCAACAAGCTGAGTCTCGCAAGATTGAACAAGAAAACCTGTCGAAGCATCGAGAGCGCGATCCGTTTGGGAGTGCGCGGATGCCGGGCGAGCGCGAGTCGAATGCTTTCACGAGAGGTCCATTTGGTTGCGGCCGCGATAACACCGATGGTCTTCGCGGATAAATCGAGCCGTCCGAGAAGCGCAGTGATATGCGGCTCTTCGAGATTGGGATTTTCGAGCAGCGCGAGGAGAACTTCTTCCCGAGTGTCGTGCACCAAGGACTTCAACTCGTCGCTTGATGCCGAGCGTCCATGTTCTACCCCGCTCTTCTGATCAGATGCCACCGATGTGGATCGCATGGACTTTCTGCCGGCTCAACACGCAGCGTGCAGCGGATTGATGGTCGGCGCGTCGGTCGATCGTGACTCCTTGCAGCGCCGCATTCCTTCCCTGTTCCAGTAGACATCTTACACCGCGGTTGCAGCAAGAGAGGGCCTCCTAAAAACAGAGGCGTGCGCGGCATGTGTCGTGTTTTCAAATGCGTAGACGCCACGCGGAACGGCCTTCATGAGCTAAATCTGCGAACGAAACACACCCACTCGCCAGGGTTGTGGCGCCGGAAACCCGTGCTCTATACTGCTCGAAATGCGGGCGCAACCACAAAACTGCACAACAAAATTCGGCGCGAAGGTTGGCGTCTCCAGAATACGCGGTCTCTGCCTATGACGACCAGCCGTCGCACGCCGAATTCTGGATTGAAGAAACTTCCGCGGAGCGACAGATTATGGGTGGAACGCACGCTCGCCAAACTGACGTTGCGCGAAAAAATCGGACAAATGCTGATGGTGCCGTTTTTTGGCGGCTTCCAATCCGCCGAGAGTGACGAGTACAAAGCGGTCGTGCGCGAAGTGGAGGAGAACCGCGTGGGCGGGCTGATCCTACACACCGCGAACGGACCGCTTGGAATCCACCGCAGCCAGGTGTATCCGGCCGCGATCGTTGCCAACGAGCTGCAGCGCAGGTCAATAATTCCGCTACTGATTGGCGCGGATTTCGAAATGGGCACGCGCATGCGGATCGAGGAAGGCACGCCGCTACCTTCGCCGATGTCCGTCGCGGCCACCGGCGAGCCAGAGTTCGCGTACCAGGCGGGAAGAATCACGGCTCTTGAAGCGCGCGCGGCGGGCGTGCACTGGGTGTTCGCGCCCGTCGTGGACGTGAACAACGATCCCGCCAACCCGATCATTAATTTCCGCTCGTTTGGCGAGAATCCGCGTGAGGTGGCGAAGTATGCCGCCGAATACATTCGTGGCGTGGAACGCCACGGCGCGCTTGCGACGGCGAAACATTTCCCCGGACACGGCAACGTGAGCGTCGATTCACATCTCGCTCTGGCGACGGTACCGGGAAGCGCCTCGAAACTCGACGGCAACGAGCTGCTTCCATTTCGCGCCGCAATTGCGGCGGGCGTTAGCTCGATCATGCCGGGCCATTTGTCGGTCCCCGCTTTGGAACCGAATCCGAATATCCCGGCAACGCTTTCGCGCCGAATCCTTACCGGACTGTTGCGCGAACAAATGAAATTCGAAGGGCTGATCGTCACGGATGCGATGGAAATGGGCGGTGTAACGTCACTTTTCCCGCCAGGAGAAGCGGCGGTGAGAGCGGTGGAAGCGGGCGCCGACGTGATACTCATGCCGCCGTTTCCGGACGCGGCGCTTGCGAACATTGAACTCGCGGTGCGATCCGGGCGGATCGCCAGGGCTCAGATCGACGCGTCCGTTCGGCGTATTCTGGCGGCCAAGGCACGGCTGAAGCTGTATGACGACCGTTTGGCGGACGTCGAGCGGCTGAACGAACGATTCGCGCGGCCTGAATTTGCATTCAAGGCGCTGCAGATTGCCGATCGCGGCGTGACGCTGCTGCGCAACGATCGGCATTTGCTGCCGCTGGATTCCACGCGTCCACTGCGCGTCTTGCTCGTCGCGCTCGCTGGCGATCGCGATTCGTGTCCCGCCGAGACACTCGCGCCAAAAATTCAGCCGCGCGTGGACTCGCTGACGATCCTGCGGGCGGACACGCACTTTTCCACCGTGGGTATGCTGAAGCTGCCCGAGCTCGGTTCGTACGATGTGGCTATCGCCGCGTTGTTTGTGCGCGTGGCCGATCGCAAGGGGCACGTGGGGTTTCCGGAAGATCAGCGCGCATTCGTGGACCGGCTGATAGAAGCGGGCAAGCCGACCGTGGTGGCGTCGTTTGGAAGCCCGTACTTGATCGAGCGCTTTCCCAACGCGAAGACGTGGCTGGCGGTATTTTCGGCGAACAGCGTGGCGCAAAAGGCGGCAGCGCGGGCTTTGTTCGGGCAAACGGCGATTGAGGGGCACATTCCGGTGACGGTTCCCGGCGTTCTGCAACAAGACGCAGGTTTGACGCTCGCTGCAAATCCGATGACGCTAAAGCATGCAGCCTCGCATTTTTCTGCGCGGCTGGCGCCGGCCTACGAGCTGCTCGATCGAGCGGTGAAGGATGGCGCTTTCCCCGGCGGCGTGCTAGCCGTTGGCTGGAGAGGCGAATTAGCTATTCGTCCCGTCGGGAAGCTGACGCGCGAAGCAAAAGCGGCGCGGGTGACGGCGGACACGATTTATGACGTTGCGTCGCTGACTAAGGTGATCGTGACGACGACGGCGGTGATGACGCTTGCGGAGGCCAAACAGATCGACCTCAACGCGACCGTGGCGCGATACCTGCCGGAGTTCAGCTGCACGGCAAAGTTCGATCCCGATGCGAGTTGGCGAGAGCGCATCACGATTCGCATGCTTCTGCTGCACACGGCGGGGCTGGCGGCACATCGAGATTTTTACAAGCAAGCGAAGGGCAAACGCTCCGTGGTAGCGCTAGTGATGGCGGAGCCGCTGGTTCGCGAGCCTGCTACGCAG
Source organism: Candidatus Acidiferrales bacterium (assembly GCA_050746805.1). Classification (GTDB taxonomy): domain Bacteria; phylum Acidobacteriota; class Terriglobia; order Acidiferrales; family UBA7541; genus Palsa-295. Next base: position 23,040 of record JBOGMW010000164.1, read on the forward strand.
ATCGAGTATTCCGACCTCGGCTTTATTTTGCTGGGAACCATCGTGGAGACGCTGACGGGAGAATCGCTAGAGTCCTTCGCGCGGAAACGCATTTTCGCGCCGCTGGGCATGGCGTCGTCACGGTTCACGCCGCCTAAAAATCTGCGCGCGCGCATCGCGCCAACGGAAAAAGACACGGTGTATCGCAATCGATTGCTGCGCGGAGAAGTGCATGACGAAAACGCGTGGGCCATGGGCGGCGTTGCGGGACATGCGGGGATGTTTTCCACGGCACACGACGTCGCCGCATTCGCGCAGATGGTGTCGAACGGGGGGATTTACGCGCACCATCGGCTGGTCGCGCGAACGACTATCGAGGCGTTCACCGCGCTGCAAGCCGTCGGCAATTCGGCCCACGCACTGGGTTGGGACGTGCCGATGGCCCCATCTACATCAGGCCGCTATTTTTCAAGCGGCAGCTATGGGCATACCGGATTTACGGGAACGTCGTTGTGGATCGACCCGGCGCGCGAGCTGTTCGTGGTGCTGCTGACGAATCGCGTTCATCCAACGCGCGCCAACGATAAAATCCGCCAGGTGCGGCCGGCGCTGCACGACGCAATCATCGAATCGCTGGGAATCGCGAGCGCGGCCCGATAAATTTGCCGGCAAGACGCGCGCCAAGCTTCGCACGGCTCGATCGTTTGGGCAGGCGCGACGGTATAATGTCTGGACGTGACCGGGGCCGCTTTTGAAAACATCTAACACGGAGCAACGCAATCCCCGTTCGCATGGCATCGACCGGAAGTCCACGCATGACATTTTGCGCATATTGAATGGCGAAGACGCGCGCGTGGCGCAAGCGGTGCGTCGCGAACTGCCGAAGATCGCAAAAGCCGTCGATGCGATCGTCAGCGCTCTGCGCAGCGGAGGGCGATTAATCTATGTTGGCGCGGGAACCAGCGGCCGGCAGGCAGTGCTGGACGCGGCGGAATGCCCGCCCACGTTTGGCACGCCTCCGGGGATGGCGCAGGCGATCATCGCGGGAGGCGAGCGGGCGCTACGCTTCGCGTCCGAAGATGCGGAAGATTCGGCGGCAGATGGCGCGCGTGAGTTGAGACGCGCAGGCTTGACTCGTGGTGACGTTGTTGTCGGGGTTTCGGCGAGCGGGACCACACCGTACGTTCTGGGCGCGCTACAATTCGCGCGACGAAAAGGAGCCATAACTATCGCCGTCACCTCGAATCCCGGAGCAGCAATCACGCGAGGTGCGAATATTTCGATCGAACCAGACACGGGACCAGAGGCGATTTCCGGCTCGACGCGAATGAAAGCCGGCACGGCGCAAAAGATGGTCCTTAACATGCTTTCAACAGCCGCGATGGTGCGGCTGGGCCGCGTTTACGACAACTGGATGATTCATCTCGCATTGACGAACGGGAAGTTGCGGCGGCGCGGGGCACAGATCCTGAGAGAAATTACGGGCGCGAGCGCGTCCACGGCGGAACACGCTCTGCGTCAGACGGGACACGATTTACCCGCAGCCATCGTGATGCTCAAGACCGGCGCAAGCGCACGCAACGCGCGCCGGTCGATTGAAGAGGCCGCCGGCGACGTTCGACGAGCAATCGAAGTGGCGAAACGCGGCACAGAAAAAGTAAAGGGCCGGAGATAGCGGCATGGACCAGTTCAGAATTCAAGGCGGCCGGAAATTGCACGGCGAGGTGCGCATCAGCGGCGCGAAAAACGCGGCCCTGCCCGCCATGGCCGCCGCGCTGCTCACGCCCGAACCGGTCCGCCTTAAAAACATCCCGCACGTGCGCGACATCATCACCATGGCCAAGCTGCTGGCGCACATGCGCTGCCGCGTGGAAAGCCCGGACATACCGCCGAGCGCGTTCACAATCCAGGCAGAAACGGTCTCGCTCGCGGAAGCGCCGTACGAGCTGGTGAAAACGATGCGCGCGTCGGTGCTGACGCTCGGGCCGCTGCTGGCCCGGTTTGGCCACGCGCGAGTGTCGCTTCCCGGAGGCTGCGCCATCGGAGCGCGCCCCATCGATCTGCACATTCAGGCGCTTGAAAAACTCGGTGCGACAATCTCCCTCGATCATGGTTACGTGGAGGCGCGCGCCAAGCGTCTGCGCGGCGCACATTTCCGTTTCCCGAAGATCACCGTCACCGGGACGGAAAATATTCTCATTGCCGCCGTACTCGCGGAAGGCGAAACGATCCTGGAGAACTGCGCGCTCGAACCCGAGATCGCCGATCTCGCCGAACTGCTCGTCAAAATGGGCGCGAAGATCGAAGGCGCTGGCACGCCGACAATTCGCGTCCAAGGCGTCCCATATCTTCACGGAGCGGAGCACACCATCATTCCCGACCGCATCGAGGCCGGCACGTTCCTGATCGCCGGAGCGATGGCCGGAGGCGAACTCACGTTGAATAACTGTGCGCCGCAGCATCTGGGCGCGGTGATCGCGAAGCTGCGCGAATGCGGCGTCGATATTCGCTGCGACGCCGGCGACCCCACCATCCTCCGCGTGCGCGCACCCAAAAAGCTGCTGGCCGCGGACGTGAACACCGAAGAATATCCCGGATTCGCCACGGACATGCAGGCGCAGTTCATGGCGCTGGCCACGCAAGCCGAAGGCGATTCGCGCGTCTGCGAAACGATTTTCGAAAACCGCATGCTGCACGCCAGCGAACTGATGCGCATGGGCGCGAACATTCACATCGAGGGCAACTGCGCCATTGTCACCGGTCCCACGCCGCTGACCGGCGCTCCGGTGACCGCTTCCGATCTGCGCGCCAGCGCCGGGCTGGTGCTCGCCGCGCTCGTCGCCAACAACACCACCACGATCGATCGCGTCTATCACATCGACCGCGGCTACGAACGCATCGAGGAAAAGCTGCGCGCGCTGGGCGCCTCGATCGAACGTGTCTCGCCAGGCGGACTAGCTACCTAGCCGGCCCGGCACTCTTTTGAAACTCGCGATTCGATTAGCCCACTAATCGGGTGTTAGCGCTCAATCGGGAGAGTGGCAAGCGGATGGTTGGCAAAGCGCATAAGCCCATAAGTGGGAACCATAAAGAGTTCGAAACAAAAGAGGGAGCGATGGCTCGCTCCCTCTTGCACTTCTTTATTCGGCTGACGCAAAACGCGAAGTTCGCCGTGGCGGTGAACGCGCGGTGGCGGAAAGTTAGCTTCCGGCAGTTTCGCTTTTCTGCGGCTTATCGCGCTGCTCGCGAAGCACCGCCTTGCGGCTTAGGCGGATTTTGTTACCCTCGATCGCCAGCACCTTCACGAGGATTTGATCGCCTTCCTTCAGCGCGTCGCGAACCGTGCGGATTCGCTGGTCGGCGATTTCGCTGATGTGCAGCAAGCCGTCCGTGCCGGGGAACAGCTCGACGAACGCGCCGAATTCCGCGATGCGTACGACGGTGCCGAGGTAAGTTTTGCCGATTTCGGCCGACGCGGTCACATCCTGAATCATTTTCAGAGCGGCTTCGGCGGCAGGGCCGCTGTTGGCAAACACGTGCACTCTGCCGTCGTCCATCACGTCGATTTTCACGCCGGTGGATTCGGTGATCGCGCGGATTTTCTTTCCGCCCGGGCCGATCAGGTCGCGAATCTTGTCCGTGGGGATGGTGAGCATGTGCAGGTGCGGCGCGTAGGTGGAAATTTCGGCGCGCGCGGTTGAGATGGTCGATTCCATGGTGTCCAAAATCTGCAAGCGCGCTTTGCGGGCCTGCGCCAGCGCCTCGCGCATCATGGCGATGCTGACGCCAGCCACCTTGATATCCATTTGCAGCGCAGTGATTCCCTGCCGCGTGCCGGCCACTTTGAAGTCCATGTCGCCGTAGTGATCTTCGGCTCCGGCGATGTCCGTGAGGATCGCGTATTTATCGCCTTCCACGACCAAACCCATGGCGATTCCAGCGCACGGTGACTTCAGCGGCACTCCGGCATCCATCAGCGCAAGCGAAGCCCCGCAGACGGTGGCCATCGACGAGGAACCGTTCGATTCCATGATGTCGGACACCACGCGCATGGCGTACGGGAATTCCGTTTCTGGTGGAATGAGGCTTGCGATCGCGCGTTCGGCCAAAGCTCCGTGGCCGATTTCGCGCCGGCCCGGGCCGCGCAGGAATTTCACTTCGCCCACCGAGAACGGCGGGAAGTTATAGTGCAGCATGAAGCGTTTGAACGCTTCATCCTCGAACAGCAGATCCAGGCGCTGTTTATCTTCCTTGGTGCCGAGCGTGGTGGTGACAAGCGCCTGCGTCTCGCCGCGAGTGAAAAGAGCCGAGCCGTGCACGCGCGGCAACACGCCTACTTCGCACGTGATCTGGCGAATTTCGTCGAAGGCCCGCGCGTCCGGGCGTCGACGCCGCCCCAGCATGTCGTCGCGGAAGATATTCTCGCGCAATCGCTCGAAAGCGCGATACGCAAGCTTCTTCTTTTCCTCGTCGTCTTCGGGAATAGCCTCGAGAATTTCTTTCTTAATGGCGTCCACTCGGCCGTAGCTTTCGAGCTTTGGATATTTCTTGGTGTCCAGCGCGTCGCGCAGCCCTTCGCCATGCTTGGCCTTGATCTGCGCGTAGAGCGCGTCGTCGAATGCCGGCGGCTTCACCTCGCGCTTCGTGGCGTTTACTCGGCTGCCAAGTTCGCGGATAGAGGCTACGAGCTTGCGGATTTCGGCGTGACCGAAATCGAGCGCATCCGCCATCGCGTCTTCGGAAACTTCCATTGAACCAGCCTCGACCATCACGATCGCATCTTCCGAGCCCGCGATGATTAGGTTCAGCAAACTCGTCTTCTGCTCCGCGACGGTAGGATTCACCACCAGTTTTCCGTCCAGCAATCCCACGCGCACGCAGGCGATTGGCCGGACGAAAGGAATCGACGAAATGTATAGCGCCGCGGAGGCAGCGGTTACGCCGATCACGTCCGGATCGTTTTCGCTATCGGCCGAAAGCACCATCGCGACCACTTGCGTTTCCGTGGACCAACCCTCAGGGAAAAGAGGCCGCAGGGGGCGGTCGATCAGGCGGGAAGTCAAAATTTCGCGCTCCGAGGGGCGCCCCTCGCGCTTGAAAAAACCGCCCGGGATTTTGCCAGCGGAGTAGGTGTACTCGCGGTAATCCACAGTGAGGGGAAGAAAATCTTTTTCCGTGGCCTTGTTATCCATGCACGCGGTGGCCAGGACCACCGTGTCTCCGTAGCGCGCCACCACCGAGCCGTGGGCCTGGCGGGCCATCTTGCCGGTCTCTAGAGTGAGCCGACGCCCTCCTAGTTCCAAACCTACTTGTTCAAACATCCTTCACATCCTTCTCTCCCGGTTCGCCGGGATCTGGTTGTCAGTTTTCTTGACTGAAATTTTTGGCAAGCATCTTGAAAGGAACACTTCGCGAGAGCAGCAATTGGTTAATCAAACGATTCGTGGGCACACCACGTGGCAGGACGCGATTTTGCGGCTCCGGACCAAAGCACGAGGCTCCGGTTTTGGCGTCTATGGAAAACGCGGCCGAAACAGCCGCTTAAGAACTCGGCGCTACTTGCGCAAACTGAGTCGTGCCACAATCTCGCGATACCGATCCGGGTCGCGCCGATTCAGGTAGTCCAGCAGTCGCCGCCGCCTGTTGACCATCATGATCAACCCGCGCCGCGAGGCGTG
>JBOGMW010000165.1:0-12451 GCA_050746805.1 Candidatus Acidiferrales bacterium
CGCAAGAAGCGCGTGGCGGTGTTTGATTTCGACTACGCGACGGTACAGACGAATTCCTCGGCGGTCTTCGGGACGAATGTGGACGTGGGAAAAGGCATCAGCGATCTGCTGGTGAAGTATCTGGTGCAGGACGGCACATATTCCGTCATTGAGCGGCAGCAGATGGACAAGATTCTGGCGGAGCAGAATTTTTCAAACAGCGACCGCGCGAATCCCGCGTCGGCGGCAAAGCTGGGGAAACTTTTGGGCGTGGACGCGATTATCGTGGGCGCGGTGACGCAATTCGGAAACGACAACAAGAACCAGAACGTCGGCGGCGGAGGCGGTGGGTTTGGCGGATTCGGCATCGGCGGATTTTCGCACAAGAAATCGAAGGCGGTGGTGACGCTGGACGCGCGGATCGTGAATATCGACACGGCGGAGATCATGGCGGTGGCGGACGGGCACGGCGAATCGTCGCGCTCGAGCATCGGATTGCTGGGCGGCGGCGGGAACTGGCATGGATGGGGCGGAGGGGCGGTCGATTTCGGATCGAGCGATTTTCAGCAGACGATCATCGGCGAGGCGATAAAGGCCGCCGTGGAACAGATGAGCCAGGGATTGATCCAAGACGCGCCGAAAGTGGAAGTGCGCACGGTGATGGTGGAAGGGCTGGTGGCGGCGGTGGTGAGCGGGCAGGTGGTGTTGAATGTGGGCAAGAAGGACGGAGTGAAAGTGGGCGACCAGCTTTCCATCGAGCGCGTCACGATGGAAATTAAAGACCCATCGACGGGAAAAGTGATTCGCAGGATGACGACTCCGGTGGGAGTGGTGCGGGTGACGGACGTGGATGATGTGTCGGCAGTGACGGCTCCGGTTTCGGGAACAGGCTTCAAGGTGGGGGATGAGGCGAAGACGGTGACGCAGTAGGCGTGGCTATACTGCATCGTGTGGAAGCACGGTCGCGATGGCCAAGCAGCATTGTGTCTCTGCTATCGGCGCGCCATAATCGACTTCATGGGCGGACCAAAGCTGGGATCTCCGTTTCCGACGCCGACGCCTCCGCGCGAGGATCGAGAGACGGCGGCGATTGAGTTCGTGCAGGAGCAGGTACCGGGCGAGGTGGAGCTCGACGCTGTGGTGCGTGCGCAGGCCTCCTCGCCGCAGGTGGTGGCAAGGATGGTGGCGCTGGAAAATTGTGTTTGGGCGCTAGCGAGCCTGTTACTGTCTCTGCCCGTGGAGATTCGCGAGAAGATCGGAGCGCAGAGGCCGCTGGAAATGGCAAAGTCCCTGCTTCTGAAAAGCATCGTACTGGACCATAATCTCGAGTTATCCGAACCGGCGGACGATGCTGAAGCTCCGCAAAAAGGGATTCCCACCAACACACTCTTTCCATAGAGCGCAAAATCCGCACCTTTCGCGAAGTCGGTGAAGGATGCGGCGCCCGACACCTCAAAAACGCAAGCGTCGGCTAATGCGCGGACCACTCCATCGGAAGGCCGACGTAGTTTTCGGCCAGGGATTGCGCGGCGACTCGGGAGCTGGTGACGTAATCGAGTTCGGCAATCTGGCGGCGTCGGTCGAAGGCATTTTCGTCAGGGAAGCGGTGCAGCATGGACGTCATCCACCAAGAGAAGCGCTGAACTTTCCAGACGCGGCGCAGGCAGATGGCGGAGTATTTGTCGAGCAGCTCCCGCTTGCCGGAATGATAGAACTCGGCGAGAGCGCGGGCCAGCACACGCACGTCGCTGACTGCGAGATTCAATCCTTTGGCGCCAGTGGGCGGCACGATGTGAGCGGCGTCTCCGGCGAGGAACAGGCGGCCGTGTTGCATCGGCTCGGCGACGAAGCTTCGCATTCCAGTGACGCCTTTCTGCAGCACCGGCCCTTCGGTTAATTTCCATTTTCCGTCGGAGAGGGCGCTGCGCTTGTGCAGTTCCTCCCAAATGCGGCCGTCGGGCCACTCATCGATGTCCTCTTCGGGCGAGCACTGGATGTAGAGCCGGCTGAGAGTGGGCGAGCGCATACTGAGCAGAGCGAAGCCTCGGTCGTGATACGTGTAGGTAATTTCGTCGTTCGAGGGCGGCGCTTCGGCGAGAATGCCGAGCCAGCCGAAGGGATACACGCGGTCGTAAATAGTGAGCGCGGATTCGGGAATCGATGGACGGCAAATGCCGTGGAAACCGTCGCATCCAGCGATGAAATCGCAATGAAGTTCGTGCGGCTCGCCTTCGCAGCGGAAGCGGATTATGGGCAGCAGGCTGGGATGCGGGCCGAGAGTCGTGTCGCTGAATTCGTGGATCGATGCGCCTTCAGCTTCGTAATAGATGCGACCCCCGGCCGCGAGGCGCGCATCGGCAAGATCGGCGATCACGTGATTCTGGCCGTAAATGGTGACCGTGCGGCCTCCCGCGAATTCCTGGAAATTAATGCGATGATTGCGTCCGCCGAAACGAAGCACGACGCCATGGTGCGTGAGGCCATCGTGCGCGAGGCGCTCGCCAATGCCGGTTTCCTTCATCAGATCGACGGTGTCCTGCTCGAGCACACCGGCGCGGACGCGGTCTTCGACGTATTCGCGGCTGCGCGATTCGAGGACCACGGACTCGATGCCCTGCAGATGAAGAAGGTGCGAAAGGAAAAGTCCGGCGGGACCGGCGCCGATGATTCCGACTTGGGTGCGAAGGTTCGTGGTGATGACCCCTTGGAAGTCTAAGCGCTAGCCGGCCGATTCGTGAAGGACGAGAACCCAAAAGCAGATCCCTCACCGCCATCCGCGGAACCCGCGGCTGGATTCGGTATGACAACGGCAAGGCGCAGCGCCGGACATTGTACATTCAACTTGCAAAGAGGAAAGATCAAACTAGAATGCATCAACCCCCGCCGCGCGGGAACGCTGCCACTCAGCGGACCGCGATCGGCGAATAGGCTAAGGCAAGACCGGGAGGATCGACCGTGCCGGAAAAAACAAAATTCTACGGGTGGAATCTCGTGGCAGTGCTGTTCTGCCTGGATTTCATCAACATGGGCGTCCCGTACTACGGCGGCAGCGTGATCATCAACGATTTCATGACGCGCGACATCCACATGAGCGCGAGCACGCGTGGACTGGGATTCACGCTGCTGAATATTTTCGTTGGTTTGGCGGCGATACCTGCCGCGATCTCCATCGTGAAGATTGGGCTGCGGGCCACGTTCGTACTCGGCTCGGCCATCATCTGCGTGGGCGCGCTCTATATGGGCCTATTTGCGAGCACCGCGGCTGAGTACCTGATCGTTTTCGGCATCGTGATCGGGATCGGCATCATCTTTGCAACGTTGGTGCCGGCGTTTACGGCAGTGGCGCGATGGTTCCGAAAGTACCGCGGGCGAGCGAACGGGATTGCGGTTTCAGCTTCGGGAATCGCGGGGCTGCTGGCGGCGCCGCTGCTCGGCAGCGTGATCCGCGGGCACGGAAATAATTGGAGATTGGGATGGTTCATCGTAGCAGGCGCCGCGGTGATTGCTGGAATCGTGGCGTTTTTCGGCGTGAAAGAAAGCCCTGAATCGATGGGGCAGTTCGTCGATGGCATACCGCCAGAGCAGCAAACGCAGGTAACCCGCACGGACGCGCTGGCGACGAAGTATCCATGGACTACTTCCCAGGCATACCGCACGCCGGCTTATTGGTTGATCGCACTGGGAGGAATCGTCGCGACATTTCCGTTTTTCCTATTCGTGGCGCATTTGACACCGCTTTTAACGAGCGTGCGATTCACGAGGTCCGACGCAGAGTTGGCGCTGGGCTTCCTGACGATTGGGACGCTCGTGGGGCGTTGGATAGGCGGCGTGGTGATGGACTTCTTAAACGCGCGCGTAGCTTTCGTGCTGGGGATGGCCGTGTACATTGTTGGGACGTATCTGGTGATCACGGCGACGCCGGGAGGAAATGGCGTGTGGATAGCGGACATCGCGGCGCTGCTGAATGGCACCGCGTACGGGTGGACATTCACGTGCGTCGGAACGATGGTCGCGCACTATTACGGACCGACGGCGTTTCCGAAGCTCTACGGGACGATGACGCTGCTGATTTCTCTCCTCGCATCACCGGCAGGATGGGCCGGCGGGAAGATTCACGACGTGTACGGGAGCTACACGCCGGCGTTTGAATTGAATGCGCTGCTGGCGGTGGTGGGAATCGTAGCGATTATTTTCGCGGCGATGCCGAAGCCTGGCGCGGCGGTGGGAGCGGAGGCGGTGCAGGCCGCAGCGCATTAGAGCCTGGTTCGCGGGCCAAGCGGTTTCGAGCAACGGCGCCTGCGACGCGCGTTTATATTGCACGGTACGTTGAGATTTGGTAACCCCGGCGCATTGAGGGATGAGCCATGTTCCAGTCGCCCCGAAGCCGCAAAATTGGAGCCGCTGCCGCGCTAGTGATTTCCTGGTCCGCGCTGTACTGGCTATTCTCTCTGCTGCCGTTAAGGCACGAAATACTGTTCAGGATTGGCTTCTTGACCGCCGCCTTATGCGCAACTGGCGCGTTCGTCGCCTCCTTTGCAGCTTGCCTCGCGTACATCGGCCGAAAGCAGGGCTGGTCGCCGAGGACCTGCCATATGGCGGGGATATGGATTTTGATACCCGGAGCGCTTGTATGCGCCTCGATCCCGACTAGCTGGGCGGCATTTTGGATCGCTAACCTGCCGGTTTTCACCGGGTACATTTGCGGGAAGCTGGTGCACCCAGAACTGACCGACGACGAAGCATACGCGCCGGAGCCGCCGCTTACGCTTTTCCCCAAGTAGATTTCGGCGTCGCTCTTTCCGCTACAGCTGAATTTTCGAAAACAAGTAGCTGCCTATCGCGAGCAGGATAAGGCTGAGGATTACGAGCACGCCGAAATCTGTGACGATGCTGAAGGTGAAAGCGCTGCTCAGCGCGCCACGAAGGCCGTCCACGCCATAGGTCACAGGATTCAGGCGCAGCGCTCCCTCCAAGATTTTCGGCAAGCCCTTCATTGGGAAGAGCGCGTCCGAAAAGAAAAAGAGCGGCATTACCAGGAAATTCATCACCAGCGGGAAGCCCTGCATATCCTGCAGCACGGAGCCCAGGGCGGTGCCGATGGAAGTAAACAGCAGCGAAATCAAAAACATAAAAACGAGCGCGATGGGCAATAGAAGCCAATTGTGAACGCGGAAGCCGAACGCCACGCAAACAATAAACACCGCGAAGCCCTGCAGCATGGCCACGATGGCGCCTCCCAGCACGCGTCCGAAGACGATTTCGAGGCGCGAAACGGGCGCGACCAAGGTTTCCTTCAGGAAACCGAATTGGCGGTCCCAAATGATTTCGATGCCGGAAAAAACGGCGGTGAACATGATGCCCATGGCGATAATTCCCGGCGCGAGAAAAGTGAAATAATTGCCGGCGCCGGCTTCCTTGAAAATCGAGCCAAGCCCGAAACCGAGCGCAAGCAAAAATATCACGGGCTGGCCCAGGGAGCCGACGATACGGGCGGGCGAGCGGACGTAGCGCTTCAACTGCCGAATGCACAAAATGTAGATAGCTCTCATCGGCGGCCGGCTCCTCTCCAGGCGTTGCGCATCATGCGCATGCGGTCGGTGCTGTTGGCTTCTTCGTCGCGAATGGCGTGGCCAGTCAGTGCGATGAAAGCGTCCTCTAGCGTGGCGCAGTCCGTTTGCAGCTTCAGTGCGCCGGGCGTATCCTGCGCCACGATCTTGCCGTGGTCGATCACGGCCACTTCGGCGGCCACGCGATCGGCCTCTTCCATATAGTGCGTGGTGAAAAACACGGTGACGTTCTGTTCCTTGCTGAGCGTATCGATGTAGCCCCAGATGTGATTGCGCGTTTGCGGATCGAGTCCAATGGTAGGCTCGTCGAGGAACAGAATACGTGGACGGTGCAGCAGCGCGCGGGCTACTTCCAAGCGGCGCTTCATGCCGCCGGAGTACTGCTTAACGAAATCGTCGCGGCGCTCCCATAGACCGACAAGTTCGAGCAGCGTTTGCGCGCGCTTCATGCGTTCGCCGCGCGGCACGCCATAAAGCGCGCCGTGCAGGTCCATGTTTTCGAGCGCGGTGAGTTCGTCGTCGAGGCTCGGATCTTGAAAAACGATGCCGAACGAACGGCGCACCTGTTTGCGCTCGCGCACCGGATCGTGGCCGTTGACGCGCAGCGTGCCGCTGGTAGGCTCCAGAATGGTGGTGAGCATCTTGATCGTGGTGGTCTTGCCCGCGCCGTTTGGACCGAGAAAGCCGAAGATTTTGCCCTCTGGCACGGTGAACGAGATATGGTTCACGGCGCAGAAATTGCCGTAGTTCTTGACGAGATCCTGCACTACGATCATGTCACCCATGCGAACCCTTTCATCCGTAACGGAATCTTGCGCGACTCCACCCCGATCACCCTGCCGCGCGGATGCGCGCAGGCCAACCTACGACAACAGCAGCCATACGGATTACGATGTAAGTGGCAGCCCGAGCAATCGGTGCGAATGATTATAACGGGTGAAGAGGGCAAAACGTTACCGGGAATTTGCGTCTAGTCCAGGAGGATTGCGTTGACAACAGTGCGAGAAGCGACGTACCGGGTGCTGCGCGACCTGGGCATGACCAAAATTTTCGGCAATCCCGGATCAAGCGAACTGCCGTTTCTAAAAGACATGCCCGCCGAATTCGACTACGTGCTCGGTCTGCACGAGCGCAGCGCCGCCGGAATGGGTCTCGGCTACGCGCTGGGACGAAATGAAGCGGCGTTCGTGAATTTGCATTCCGTTGCGAGCGTCGGCAACGGACTGTCCGCTCTGATTGACGCCTACTATTTGCACGCGCCGCTGGTGGTGACCACCGGGCAGCAAGATCGCCGGCAGATCATGGCCGAGCCGTTTCTGGTGAGCCGTGCCGTGGAAGTGGTGAAGCCATACGTGAAATGGGCGTGCGAGCCGCTGCGCGCGGAAGATGTGCCGGCAGCGATTGCGCGGGGATACCACTTGGCGATGCAACCGCCGCGCGGACCGGTATTCATTTCGGTCCCGATGGACGATTGGAACAAGCCATGCCAGCCCGTGGTGGCGCGCCGCGTGAGCCAGGCGGTTGCGCCGGATGCTGCGGCGCTAGACGAAGTGGCGCGCGCAATCGATTCGAGCAGAAAGGTGGCGCTGATCGCCGGTTCGCAGATTGAAGAGGACGGCGCGTGGAGTGACGTGATCGCCCTGGCCGAATGGCTGAACGCCGATGTCTACGCCGAACCAATCGCATCACGCTGGGCGTTTCCGCGGAATCACCGTCTATTTCGGGGCGGACTGCTGCCGGCTCAGAAGCCGTTGTCGGATCAACTGGCCGAGTACGACACAGTAGTGGTACTGGGCGCGCCGGTGTTCCTCTATTACGCGTACGTGCCGGGCGACGCGATCCGTCCGGGAACGAAGCTGTTTCAGTTTACGAATTCGCCGCGGGATGCTTCGGCGGCGCTGGCCGGGACGAGCATCGTGGGCAACGTGGCGACGGCTGCGAGATATTTGCGCGAACGCGTGAAAAAAGTTGAACGCGACGTGCCGCCGCGGTCCGTGCCGCCCGAGGCGAAGCCTAGTCATCCCATGACGACGGCTTATCTATTCAACACCCTTGCAAAGCTTTTGCCGCGCGACGCGATCATTGCCGAAGAGTGCCCCTCATCGAAAGGCGACCTCGACCGCTATATCCGGCTCGACGAACCCGGCTCATTTTATTCCGTGCGCAGCGGGATTTTGGGATTCGCGGTTCCAGCGGCGGTGGGCCTGCAACTCGCGCATCCCGAGAGGCGCGTGATTTGCCCGGTGGGCGATGGTTCGCTGCAATATTCAGTGCAGGCACTCTGGTCAGCGGTCCAATCGAAGGCGCCGGTGATTTTCCTGGTGATCTGTAACGGGAACTATTCGGCGCTGAAAGGATTTCGCGAGTTCACGAAGGTTGGCAAAAACGTCCCAGGGATCGACATTCCGGGAATCGACGCGACGCAGATCGCGCGCGGCTATGGAATGCAGGCGCGCGTGGTGGATCGTCCCGAGGAGTTGGAGCCGGCGCTGCGCCACGCGTTCGAATCGAAATGCCCGTCGCTCGTCAGCGTAAACGTGCAGGAAGGCGGGCAAAAGACGATGGGAATGGATCAGTCAGTGAATCCGCCGAACTACGGATGAGATTGCGGACGGAAACAAATCACTCTGAGCCAGTGTTCTTCAGCGTCAGGTTGATGCTGGGTAAGGGATTCGGCATCCATGATCCTGGTGACAGGCGCCACGGGAAACGTAGGCGGACACTTAGTATCGCAGTTGCTGGAGGCGGGCCATTCCGTACGCGTATTTACGCGAGACCCCGCGAAAGCGAACCGTTGGGGCGCCCAAGTAGAGATTGCGGTTGGCGATTTTCTGAATCCGGATAGTTTCGCGCGCGCAGCGAACGGAACACGCGCTATTTTCCTGCTGGCCGACCTAACCGACGCTGAGCATTTCGGGGCCATAGTGAACGCGGCGCGTGCGAGCGGCGCGCGTGTAGTGCTCATTTCCGCGGCCTTGGCGGAATTACCGGATTCAGAGTACGGGGTCTATTACAGAGCAAGGGAAGAAGTTCTCTGCCGCTCCGGGCTGCCCTGGGCGATCCTTCGGCCGGGCAACTTCATGAGTAACACGTACCAGTGGATCCCCTCAATCAGGAGCGAGGGCACGGTCTATAACCCGACAGGCAATTGGACCGACGCGCCGATCGCACCAGAGGATATCGCGACCGTCGCCGCGAAGTGCCTAACATCCCCGGAACAGGAAGGCGGAATCCTGGGATTAACAGGCGGTGAGCTATTAAGCGTGCCGGAACAAGTGGGAATGCTTGCGGAGGCATTGCAGCGGCCAATCCGATGCGTGGACGTGCCGGTCAGATCCGCAGTTCAGTATCTGATCCGGATCGGAATGGCGGAAAGCACCGCCAGATCGGTGGGCGATTTTTACGAACTGACGCGGAGCGGGGCCTTCTCTTCCATCAAGAATACATATGAGCTGGTGACAAAGAGAAAACCGAAGAATTTCCGCACCTGGGCAAAAGAGCACGCCGCTCGGTTTAGCTGAAGATTCATTCAGGAACCAATCAGGCGCTGAGCTCGCGGCGCAGTTTTTCGTATGTTGTCGGCAGCTCTTCCGGCTCCACGCGCGTTTCGCCGGTGACGGTCATAAAGTTGGCGTCGCCCGCCCAGCGCGGCAGCACGTGCAGATGCAAATGGCCGGTGATTCCCGCGCCAGCTGCGCGGCCTAAATTCATGCCCAGATTGTATCCCTCCGGACGATATACACGGCCAAGCGCGCCCTGCACGCGCTGCGCCAGGCGCATCATCTCGGCCAGTGTTTCCGGATCGGCGGCACCGAAATCGGCCACGTGCGCGTAGGGAACCACCATGGCGTGGCCGCTGGTATAGGGATAGCGGTTCAGGATGATGAAACTTTTCTCGCCACGCAGCACGATGAACGTGCGCGCATCGTCGTTCGCCGCAAGAGCGTCGCAGAAGATGCAGCGGTCATCTTTCGAAGCGTTGGCGATATAGCGATAGCGCCAAGGCGACCAAAGATAATCCATCCCGCCTAGCTCTGCGCGCCGGAGGACGGAGAACCCTCCGGGTTATTGACGTAGTCCTTGAGTTCCTTGCTGGGTTTGAAGAAAGGAATCTTCTTCGCCGGCACATCCACTTTCGCGCCGGTTTTCGGATTTCGCCCCGTGCGGCCTCGGCGGTCGCGGGTGCGGAAGCTGCCGAAGCCGCGGATTTCGATTTTATCGTCGCCCTGAAGCGCCGTGATGATGCTATCGAAAATCGTTTCTACGGCGGCCTCCGCCTCCTTGCGCGACAACTCGGCAACCCGCTCGACCTCGCCTACCAGGTCAGCCTTGGTCATTGTGTGATTTGGATTTTCTTGTGCTCCCGCGACCTCTGCCATCGGTGGAGAGCCTCCTCTCGCAGCATGTTGTGATCTGGACCGTTGCGCGCCGGGGCGGGGCGCCGCGCAAGTCCATGAATATCATTAATCTACGTTAAGGTAAATGCAAGTCGCTAAATACGTTTCGCCCCCGGACGCCTCGAACGCTCCGGGGACGACGTCACAGAGCTTGGCGCTTGGCCAAAAGCGCGTCCCCGATCGTGGCATTCGGCGAAGAGCGAGACGAACGGAACGACTCCATTTCCTGCCGCTCCGCCTGCTTTTGCGCCGCTCGAAAACTTAGGCTGATCTTGCGCTGCTCGGGTTCGATCTTCAAGATTTTGAAATCATATTCCTGACCGGCCGAGAGCACCGAGGTGACGCGCTGTTCGCGCGACAACTTATTATTGGCTGTTTTGTCGTGGTCGCCCTTGGCACGCCGCTCCTCGATCTCGGAAATGTGGCAAAGACCTTCGATGCCTTCGGCAAGTTCGACGAACGCGCCGAATTCAGCGGTGCGCGCCACCTTGCCGCGAATCACTTCGCCGGGTTTATGCTCGGCAAACCACTTGGCCCAAATATCGTTGACCTGCTTGATGCCCAGCGACAACCGGCGGTTTTGAGCGTCCACTTTCAGGACGCGCGCTTCGACCGTTTCGCCCTTCTTCACTTTTTCGCTCGGGTGCTTCACCCGCTCGGTCCAGCTCATGTCGCTGATGTGGATTAAGCCTTCGATGCCCTCTTCTATTTCCACGAACGCGCCAAAATCGGCCAGGTTGCGAACGCGCCCGCTGACCAGGCTCCCAACCGCGAACTTTTCAGCTGCGGCTTCCCACGGGTCGGGCAGCGTCTGTTTGAGACCCAACGAAATCCGGCGCTGATCGGGCTTCATTTCCAGAACGACGACTTCGACGTCGTCGCCGACCTTCACGATCTTGGAGGGATGCTTGGCGTGCTTTGACCAGGTCATTTCGCTGACGTGCACCAGGCCCTCGATGCCCGGCTCGATCTGCACGAACGCGCCGTAGTCCGTGACGCCTACGACTTTCCCGGTGGCGCGCGTCCCTACTGCAAACCGTTCCGGCACGGTAGCCCAAGGATCGGGAAGAAGCTGTTTGCGGCCCAGCGAAATGCGCTGCTTTTCCTTGTCGAACTTCAGAACCTGGACCTGAATGTCTTCGCCGGGCTGCACCACTTTCGAAGGATGCGGCACGCGGCCCCAGACGAGGTCGCTTACGTGCAAGAGCCCGTCCATTCCGCCCAAATCGACGAAAATGCCGTAGTCGGTGATGTTTTTCACGCGGCCAGTAACCACGGCGCCCTCGACCAGAGTGGAGGCGAGCGCGTCGCGCTTGGTTTTCATCTCATCTTCAAGGATGGCGCGGCGGCTGACGACCACATTGCCGCGCTTGCGATTCAACTTCAGGACGCGCACTTCGATTTCGCGGTCTTTCCAGGCTTCCAGATCGTGCACCGGCTTCAATTCAATCTGCGAGGCAGGCAAAAACGAGCGGACGCCGACATCGACCACCAGGCCGCCCTTGATGCGCTCAAGCACTTTGCCGGTGAGGTTGGTGTGCTCGCGAGACGCCTTTTCGATACGGTCCCAGGAACGGCGGCGATGCGCGCGAATATGCGAAAGGAGTACGTAGCCGTCTTTCCGCTCGTGCAGCCTTTCGACTTCGATGGTCTGGCCAGGGCCGAACTCAATCGGTGCGCCGGAATCAAGAAACTCCTGCGCCGGAACGAGGCCCTCGAATTTTCCGCCCACATCGACTACTACCCCCGCGTCCGTGACGGCCAGGACGTGGCCATCGAAAATCTCGCCCTCGGCAGCAGCCTCGGCGGCGGGAAACTGATCGAGCATGCGATCCATTGCTTCGGCCATCTCGGCCGCCTCCGCTTGCGCTTCGGTGGATTGCTCCGCCGATGCGGATTCGGAGGTCAAATTTTCAGGGGCGGACTCATTGTGAGCATGGTCTTCCGTTGGAGGGGAAACGTGTCCATCGGAAACAAGATTCATGGAATTCTCGGTTTCCAAAGGAGCGGATTCGGGTTCGCGGGCCACTGCGGTAGCGGCCCCTGTTGCGGACTGCACGCCAGGAATGGCGGGAGGAGAAACCGCGACTGGTTGCTCGGCGCCGGAATCGGCCGAAGGAACTTGGGCGTTAGGATTTTGTTCGGGTGACATGGGAGAACGGCCTCCGTACGGGTGCGTGCCCTGCTTGCCGAGGATGCCACCTCGGTTACTCCACCCTGCTCGGGGGATGAAGCAATGAAGGGGATAGAGCGTCCGTCGTCGGACGCCTTACCAATAGAAATGATACGCGTCCGCTTCGAAGCTTGTCAACCGAGCCGACAAGCGCCTCCACTGGGGCGGCAGAGCACATGCGGGCTCTCGCATCGTCGGGCAAACGGAACTGTATGATACAGTTGCGTGCCGATGCGCATTTTCGTGCTGGGAGCAGGCGGCACCGGGTCGCTGCTCGCACAATTGCTGACTCGCCAGGGCCACTCGGTCTGGTGCGGCGACCGCGACGTGGAACG
>JBOGMW010000166.1:0-6014 GCA_050746805.1 Candidatus Acidiferrales bacterium
GCCTGGTAGCTCGTCGGGCTCATAACCCGGAGGTCGTTGGTTCAAATCCAACCCCCGCAACCATCCGAATTGGTAGAGGGGCCGTATTATGAGACGGCCCCGTTTCTTTTCCGAGCAGATCCCAAGCGCCCTCAGCCAGATAGTGGGCTCTCCCTTCCCCGTACTGGGGAACCATGCGAATCTCGCCCACATGCTTCTTGAGCTCGGTCCTAGCCAAACTGGTTTCACCGGACAGAAGCCCTTGAAGGTCTACCAGCCTCTTGGTCACAAACTGGCGAATGCCGCTGAGATGGGTCTCAATCGATCCTGGCTCCTTCGATAGAAGCCTTTCCGTTATTTCCCGCATCTGACGTTCTCGGTCGCTGATTGCTTCGATTAGAAAAGCGGACGGGCCGGTCTGGGCTGCGGTTTCGGCCAGCCTGCGCAGCTCCGCCTCGATTCTTTGCTTTCGTTCCCTCATCTCTGCCAATTCGCCGGAGAGATTATCCAGTGCGGCCTTCAATTGGCGACCGAACTCGGCGATGGCGTACTCAACCGCCTCTGGCCTCAAAACCTGCGTCTGCAGCTCGTCAAGAAGTCGTTTTTCCAACCAATCTTGTCGTTCGAGCAAATTGTTCGAACATGCTCCGCGATAGAAATGCTGAGAGCAACCGTATTTGCGATATTGTCCGCCAGGACCGTCGTGGGTCACGATGACCAGATTTCCCCCGCATTGTCCGCACTTGAGCAGACCGCTGAAAAGATACTTGCTGGTAGCAGACCGCAAGAGTAGGCCAGGCTTTTGATGAGCGGCGTACCAATTCCTAAGGCGCGTCAGTCGGTTTTGTACCGTGTCCCACAACTCGGGGTCGATGATTCTGAGGTCTCCGCGCACCATGATGCGCCACTCACTCTCTGGCCGAGCGCGACGGACCCGCTTGTTCGTTCCGGGAACTTTTATGAATCTGGAACTATTCCAGATCACCCGGCCAACATACAGTTCGCGGTAAAGCATTTCCCGGATCGCCGTAGGACACCATGTGGCGTTAGGTCTCCCCGCACGCGCACGTGGCGGCTCAACACTTTCTTGATTGAGGGTCGCCGCGATCTTCTTGAGCGAGAAACCGCCTGCCGACATCTGGAAAATGCGTCGCACGATTGCGGCCTGCAACTCGTCTACAACGAGAGTCTTGCCCCTGCCGTCCTCTGCGGGGATCGTGTTGTATCCAAAAACGCGCCCGCCAGCATGTCGTCCCCTCAGGACCAAGCCCTCTAATCCTCGATGGGTCTTTTTTGCCAGCTCCCGGACATACAAACTGTCCACCATTCCGTGTACGGTTACTAGAACGTGAGCCTGCTCGTCCTGAGAGTCGATGCCCTGACTAACGGCAATCAGCCGAACTCCACAAAAATTAAGGCGCTCGAAGATCGTGAGAGCGTCTTTTGTATTGCGAGAAAGGCGGCTGCTATCGTCTACGAGAATTACGTCAAATGGTTTGGATTGGGACACTGCTGCCGCCATGAGATGGCTAAGCCCAGGACGATCTGCTCCAACCCCACTGAGAGCCTGATCGATATAAACGTGCTCGTCTAAAAATTGGAAACCGTGCGAGATTGCGTACTCCCGACATTTTCTCAGTTGATCTTCAATGGACGTCGGACTCTGTAGGTCGCTAGAGTAGCGGGCGTAGGCCGCGCATCGGAGTGTCATTCAGTTGCTCCTTTGCTTTCGGTAATTCCTGAGAGCGACACTACGCCAGCCCTTGAATCCATAGCAAGCTCTTTTCGATCTTCAGCACGCAGTTGCTGCAGATATTCTCGTAGCAAGGCTGGCATGATTACATTGTCCAGCCAGCTTTTGAGTGCTGGGTCGAGTTTGACGGCATGTTTCATTCTGAATTCATTTGGTCGCTGATGAGGCTGGCCGAACATCCAGATCGGAGTCAGGACTCTCGGCTTGGCTCGCTCGTCGCGGCTGCGGTACTGCCCGAGAATTCTCGAGAGGACGCGGCCACCCGCAATGTCAATTCTGCTTTCATTACCGTGTGGCGCGCGTAATACTCGGGATCGGCTTTGTCCTCACTGCGGAAATCTGCAATGCGCTGGATGACGATTGCGGGATCGTCGCCGCGCCCAAGGGCGCGTTTGGCGTAGGCCCAATCCTGCTCGGACTGGCTCTTGTGCCCTTGTGGGATTCTTCGTCCCGCTTCATCGCCCAAGTGACGAGCGGTGTCGGGTGAATCGTCCTGAAGCAAGAAGGCGCGCGCGTGATAGACCTGATTCGATTCCTGCCTGGCAGCAACGACGAATTCCTCTTCGTATTTTCGGTTCACGAATCCAGGCACACGCAGAACGCGCGTGGAGTCGGTTGCAGCCGGATCGCCGCCGAACTGATTGGCCATCGCTCGCAGCATGGATTCGGCCTCTTTCTGGTCGATACCTTCAACTTTCCAGACAACTTGGTGTTTATTGGGAGAAGTGTTGAGCACAAAGTTTGGGGTGGGAACTTCTGGTGAATTGCGAATGGCATCTAAAGTCTCCTGTCCGCCTGTATCCAGGTCGAGATAAAGATGCCGAATTTCATGGACGTTCTCTTTCGCGCGGCCAACTGCCCCGTTCTTAAGCGGGTTCATGCCGATGAAAATGTCCGCGCCCGTCGCGTTTTCGTTCCTGAGCCAAGTCTGGAACCGGGGACCTGCCATGGTTTGTGCAGTGGCGATTCTTTGAACGGTTCGGCCTGTCCTACGATTCCGCGTGAGGATCGCCACTTCATCGGCAGGCTCGAAGAGCGCGAGGACATATTCGGAAGCCGACAGAGATTTCGGTACGAAAACCTGTTCCGCATTCATGGATTCTCTCGCTTCGCCAGATAGACAGCGCCGAAGTCGTAGAGATCGGCATCGGGATCGTAGCCGTTGATTTCGAGGACTTCAGAGATGAAGCGGCGTCCGGGCCTGCGCTCGATCTGGACTACCACGTTGAGCGAGTCGGCGATATTCGTCTTGATGGCGCGGTAAGGTAGCTCGACTCCGCTCTGGAGAACGCAGCTTGTAAAACGCGCAAGCCCTTGCCGGGCCGAGTTGGCATGGATGGTGGAGAGCGTTCCCGAATGGCCCGTATTGAGAAGCTGCAAGAGATCGAATGCCTCCCCTCCGCGAATCTCGCCGAGAATGATGCGGTCGGGACGGTGCCGCAGGGCGGCTTTGAGAAGGTCACGGATTGCCACTGCCGGTATCCCGTTCTGCGCCTGCCGCGCCTCGAAGCGAACCAGATTCGGCTGGGCCATCTGAATCTCTGCGGTGTCCTCAATGAGCAGGATTCGCTCATCCTCTGGGATGAACTTTCCGAGAATGTTCAGGAGCGTTGTCTTGCCGGTTCCGGTCCCGCCGCTGATGAGAAGGTTCTTGCGGCTCAGAATGTAATCTTGGAGGCGATTGGCGAGCGCTCGGTCGAGCATCCCCGAATGAATGAGATCCTCCATCTCGAACCGCCGGGCCGTGAACTTACGGATGGTCAGCGTCACACCTCGCAGGCTGCAAGGCGGGATGACAGCAGCGACGCGGCTGCCATCAGGGAGGCGCGAATCGAGAATGGGTTTCGATTCCGAGATGTCGTCGCCCAAACGCCGCGCGATGTTCTTCACGGCGACCAGGAGGGACTTCTCTCCAAGCGATACGCCCTTGACCTGCTGCAGGAAGCCCGCCTTTTCGATGAATACCTGGTCGGGACCGTTTACCATGACTTCGCTGATCGAGTCGTCAAGAATCAGGTCTTCGATGGGTTTCAGAAAGGGGAGGATCATTTCGAATCCGTTCATCGCTCGCGCTCGATTTTCGTTCGTCATAGCTCGCCGTCCGCAATCTGTCTGAAATACGATTTATTCGGGTCGTTGTAGTAGGGCTTGAGGTAACAGAACATCGGCGGCATGGGGTTGAAGCCGTCATAGGCAATCGTCACCGACTGCGCGTTGCGGAGTTCAGTGAAGGTCTTCATGTCGAAGCGGTAGTCGCTCTGCGTGTTGTAACTCTTCGACGCGGTAATGTTGGCCTTGTGGGAGACGGCTTTCCCGGTGAGCAGGCTCACGCGGGCATCGTGGCCGCTTTCCGAGAGGTTGTAGCTGACTTTGAGCTTGTCTTCCCGCCCGCAGAGCTCGCTTGCGGTGCGCGCGGAAAAGTCATCCGAAAGCGCCAAGAAAATCTTGGTACGGAAGGTTTGCAGGAGCGTGCGCCAGCTATCGCCGGGCAGGGCGGATTTAAGCGAACTGATGCTCTGGGTGGCGATGATCGAGATGCACTTGGGTTGCCGCGCAAGACTGAAGAACTTTTCATCCCCCGTGGGATCGTTTTCGCCTACGGTCGCGAAGTGTTGGTATTCGTCGCAGAGGAAGAGGACCTGCCTGAAATGCCGTTCCGGGTGCGCTTCAATTTCAGGAATACGGTTGACCGTGGCGCGCTCGAAATCGAGCTTCATCATTACGCCCAGAGCCTTGGCGAGTCCTGGGTTCATGCCGATGGGAAAATTGAGAGCACACACCTTGCCATTTTCAATGAGCCAGGAGAACGAAGGCAGAGGCTTAACGAATTGGTTGTCGGCGTTCTTTTCGGGGTCGTAGCACTCCTTTTTCGGGCAGAAGACTCTCTTCACTTTCGGGTTGTCGTCGAACAGAGAAAGGAAGACCGAGATGCCCTCTACGATGGAGGTTCGCAGCTTGGGTTCGATGCGTTTCCAGTCATCCTCAAACCAGCGCTTTACGGCTTCCAATTGTTCAAGCTTTTCCGGGTCGGCTTGCGCGGGGTCGAGGACGCTTCGGGACTCGAAGCCGACGCTCCGGGTTTGGAGAGTCTCGCGCAGTTGCGGGGTGTCTGGAGCGAGATAGCGATCCTCCTTCAAATCGAGAACGAATCCCAAGCCAGCCAAGTCGGCTGCCCGCGTGCTAAAGACCTCCGGTTGGATGGCAATATAGTGATGGCCCATGACGATGTCTTCGGCTTCGGAGATTCGCTTTTCAAGAAGAGACGGCGAGATCGCGCACTGGTAGACATCGAACAGGGTCACGTAATCGTAGGCGACTTTATGAAGAAGGATGATGAACTTGACCAGATTCGTGTACGCCTGTTGCCAGAAAGGTTCCTTGCCCTTGCCGAATAAGTTGTTCAAGAGCGACGCAATATTGAATGCGAGGGCATAGGCGTCCAGGTCGTTGTGAAGAGGGTTGTAACGGTATTCGGAAGCGAGGCTAATCTCGATGTAATCCTCGCCGCGTCCGTGCTTGTCGAGTATGCCCTTCACTTTGCGGCAGAAGTCGCCTTTCACTTCGAGGATCAGGCCGCCGATTCGCTTATCTTGTTCGTTCGCTTTGTACGCGAGAACCTGCTCCGCAAACGGGTACATGCAGCAGCTTGTTTTGCCAGTTCCGACCGCGCCGAAGATGGCGATTCCGGTGAACAGACCACGCTCGGGAATCGTGAGCCATCGCGGGGTCTCGGAAGGTCCCGGTGTGCGGGGGTTATGGACTTCCCCGACCACGACGTAAAGGCTGTCGCGTTGCTCAGAGTTAACGTACCGAGGCAGGCGTCCGGGCGAGATGCGGCGGCGCGCTTTGAGCGTGAAGACGTAGAGGCCCGAGAGCGCAGTTGAAAACACCAGGAACGGCGTGGTGAAAAGCGCGATGTTATAGAGATACTGGAAGCTCAGAAAAGCACGAGGAGCGCGGATAGAAACGACGCGAAGGAATATCTGATCGGAGGGAAACGGATAGCTGTAATAAAGGATAGCTCCGGCAGCCATTGCCAGCAACGCAGAGACGAATCCTCGGGAATGGAGAGTACGCTGAATCATGCCTTTGACCTCGGGTCCGTGGATTGCGGCCTCTCAACACCGCTGCGGCGCTGGTCCCGCCACTTGCGGTAGTCCTGGTCGCGCCAGAGGACTTTCTTCAGGGCCGCATTGAGAACATGGTCGGGGCTGCTTTCGATAAAGCGGGCATAGTCTTCGAGCAATTCGTTCACGGGTTCTTCGAGATGAACTTCGCGGGT
>JBOGMW010000167.1:0-25067 GCA_050746805.1 Candidatus Acidiferrales bacterium
ATCGTCCTGAATCGTGTAGCGGTTGCGGCGGTAATACAGCGTGCAGAACTGCGTCAGGAAATAGCGAACCTCCGCATCCTGAGGTTTGTAATCGAAGCTGTGATAATCGAGCGCCTCGGCCCTTCCCAGTTGGTCGATGCGGATCACCAGCGGCCTGAAATTCTGAAACGTCCGAATGGTTTTCAGATCCACCAGGGCCAGGCCGATGGCCACAAGGGAGAGAAGCACCAGCGCAATTTTGAGATAAGTATTCGTCACCATTGGATCGCCGTACTGTTCGAGATAAAGCCGCTTGGCATTTTGGAAACTCACGTCGTTGTTCATCCGAACACCTTTTCGAGAATGGCGGCAGAGGACGTTCCGGACGCGCCGCTGAAGATGTGATTGGTTAGCGCGGGAATCTTCAGAAGCGCGTAGATCGCAGCCAGGAATGTGATGAAAAGGACGGGAAAAGCTTCCATGAGTTGAACGACGGAAATCGTGCCGGTTGGCTCAAGATCGAGGATGCCAAGAATCAAGTTCCCGATGATGTAGACGACGGCTGCCGCAATCACCTGGTAGAAGGCATACTGAATGAACGCCTTGAACCATCCCCAGAAGAGCCATTCGAGCTTGGGAACAATAAAGAACGGGACGAAGATCGGACCTACGAGGACGCACACAGCGGTGGCAATAAATCCGTAAGCGATAACGACAATCGCGATGGCCTGGGCCGCCGCGAGAAGAATCGTAATGACGACGTATTCGGCTGTTCCCAAAATGTCGCCGAATGTCGGCGAGTTCATCCGCACCTCGAAGTCCGCGACGCGCTCTTCAACGGTTTGCAGTTCAGTCTGATTAATCTTGGTCGAAAGGAATTGGGATTCGTCCGTGATGAGGTTATGGAAACTCCTACCGACCCCCGGAATAGGGGTGCTGTAGTAGTTGACCATTCCAAATCCGAAGCTGATGGTCAGCAGCAGGGCCGCGAAATTATCGAAGTGGAGAAAGTGCTTGCCGCTGGCTGCGGAGAGCGCGGATTTCACACCGTACCAAACAATGAGAATCGTTGCGAACATGCGAAACAGGTTCTGGCCCATCGCGTCGAAGAAACCGAGATTCTGAGTGAGGAGATTGTTTATCGCCTGAAAGATGAACTGAAGATAGTCGGTTTGCATAGCTGCGGCTCCTTCGACGCTGCTGGGTGGCTGCTTTTACGGCATCTGAAAGCTTTGAAGCGAGCTGGTGAGCGTGCTCGTGACCTGGGCCATGTTGCCGGCGAGGTTCGCGCGCCGCTCGATGTCGGCATTGATGGAATTGGTTGTGGCTTCGCGTTGCTGTTTGGCGAGAATGGTCTGCTCTTCGAGAAGCGAGGCGAGCAGCTTGTTCGAGTCCTGAAGGGTGCGCAGCGTCAGCACACCCGCCGCATTGATCTTGTTGAGCACGGAGACTTCGGTATTGAGGTTCGGGTCGGAGGAGAACGAATCCTGTTCGAGATTGTTGATCTGCGTCTGAATGTCCTGCGAGTTGTCGCGGATCGAGCCAATGGTGGCCATCGCAGTCGTGTTTGCGCCGTCGGCCAATTCAACCGAGGCATATTGGGACTGCACGCGGTTGAGTTCATCGGGAGTCATCCCGCCCAATTGAGCCGAACTATATGGAAGCAACGATGTGGTCGCCTGCTGATACCCGTTGTTGACGACCGGGGCTTGGCCGGAGTTGATACCACTCACCCAGGTTCCCGTATTTCCGTAGGTGTCCTGCGCGGTGGCGTAGCGCCATTGCGAGAAAGGGGCTTGATAACGGGCGGGCATGTTCTGTAGATTTTTCGACATCTGGAGCGCGAGGTTGTACTGCGTAACAAGCTGGGCGTAGCTGTTCTTCAGTTGAACGAGCTGCTGTTCGAGTTCGGCATAGCGCAGCAGCGCGTTGGCGTAGTTCGTGGGATCATAAACGATTCCGAATCCAAACTGAGCCGATGCGGTAGCAACGCACAACCCCATTACAAGCAGAACAGTGAGAATTCTCTTTTTCATCGAAGCTTCATCCTTTCTCGCCTTCAGAAATCGGAAGGCATTTTGTGGTTGTTGTAATCGGGCAACGCCAGATCACCCGAGAGGTACACCTTCACGCGATGGCCTTCACGGATCGTCACGGTAGGCAAAATGTTTAGGAATCGATCAAGAACCTGCTCGGAGGACTGCGCCATGCTGGAGGCGAACTGCTGGCGCATGAGGTCGCTGCCTGAATCCGTGAAAGCGCTCCCGGTTCCTGCCTCGGCCACGGCTCCCAAAGCGCCGATGGCGAGCGATACACCGAAGATGCGGAGATAGTGGTTGTTGACCTTATCGCGCAGGCCGGTGTCGCCGATCTGGTCAAGTCCCTGGAATTGGTCGAGGCTGACGGAATAGCCGTCCGGCATGATTAGCCGGTGGAACGCGACGGCCAGGCGGGTTTGCCCCTGAGACTCCACCTTCTTGGCTTCGCCGAGAATCTTCGTTCCTGCCGGAATCAGCAGGTGCTGGCGGTCGTGCGAGTAGATGTCGTCGCTCAGCAGGCACTCAACCGGGCCGACGAACGAACCATCGAGCCGGTTGATAAGGACGGCTTCGAGAATCGTCCCTTCAAAGACGATGTAGGTTTTTCCTGCCGCCACGCTCGACGGACCGGACGGCGTGGCGGCAGGCTTGGCCACCTCCTTCGTGTCGCGTTCCTGTTCCGTGGAATTCGCGGATGTGCTGCGGGCCGGAACGGGGGGCGCGACACTGGGTTGAGGAGCGGCTGGGAACTGTGCGATTACAGGCGGCTGCATCTCTTTCAGCAACTGAGCGATTTGGGTGGTCGTATCCAGACCGGAGGACTGAAGAGTAGGTTTTGCGGAGTTGGGGCTTTGCGTTTCGGACACCTCCTCATTGGACCCGGCTGCGGTGTTCTTCCGGTAGCTGAGCGCCACGTTCGAGGCAAACAGCGAAAGATATGCGCGCTTCTTGCGTTCGGCTTGTATCGGGTCTTCCTCATGTCCAGCCGGTGCATTGCCGTCCATACCGGACGACTGTGTTTGCTGGGAGCCCGAAGCCGCGTTACCGAGCAGTTTGGTCTGTTGGGTCAGCGCGTTCTGCGCGACGACTTCCTGGCGTTGCAGCTCTCCAATACGGGTTTGCAGGTCAGCGATCTCAGTTTCGTTTACCTGTAAGGGTGCGGGAGCCTGGGCAACAGGTCCGTTGGATTTGGCCGGAGCCTTTGGCTTCCTGGGACTGGTCGCCCACATGATGACCACCATCAAGACGGCCAGCCCCACAATCAGCCACGACTGCACGTGCTTGGGCAGCAGGCCGGGCGGCTTAGGCGCTTTTTCCTGAATGGGTTCGTTCATTACTTGTCTCCCTGCGTGGGTTGCGGCTCCTGATGGCGTGTGAAGGCGAGCTTCTTCTTGCCGACCGCGAGATAGCCGCCGTCGAGCACTTTCGGAACGATGTAAGTGCCATTCTCGAACTGGAAGTTGATGAGGTTGGGCTTGCCGTCCTTCACTTCGTACAGAGTGGGTTTCTCCAGCGCGCCACACTGGATGTAGGTGAAGGCGTCGTCGTGGTAAATTGCCGCCACCAGGAAGGGCTGCGCTAATGCTTGTTTGCCGATCTGGTAATCAAAGCGCAGTTTCGCAGGATACTCGTAACGGAATTTCTCGATCTGCTCTTTGGCTTGGGCTTGCGCTGCCGCGATCTGCGCGCTCGCCTGTTCACGGACGGTTTGCGTTTCTTTCCGGTATGCTTCGGCTTCGCTGGCAGGTACGTAGTTTTGGAAGAAAGCTTGCCCGCCGACGCCCGATTGATCCTTCGGTTCAATGAAAATCTTGAGATCGGGCTGCGCATTCGGCTCGTTGCTGATCTCGGTCAGCAGGAACGAGTAGACGTGCCCGCTTGCGGTGATGAGGTTCAGGTCCGTGCTGATGCCGACTTGGGCGGGGTGAAGAAAGCAATGGTTGTGGACACCGTTGCCGATCCCGAAGTCCCTATCGCCGGTGGTGAAATCGAGAATCTCTTCGCCTTCCGGGAGCACGATCAAGGTCGAAAACCGGACTTTGGCGCGTACCGAAACAATGTCGTTCTGTGAGTACCTCACGACGCGGGCACCTGCAGTGTCGGCGGGCAGCGGCAACGCGGACGATCCGAAAATGCAAAGCAGGGCGAGAAGTGCCGCTGCTTTGAGCGGGCAAACAGATGGAATACGAAACGCGATCTTCATTTCTTTTCTCCTTCATTGAAAGAATCATTGCGGGATTTCGATTCGAGCGGCTGATTGGCGGAAACACGCCGAAACAGAATCAAAAGAACTGCGACAAATAGAATTGCGCTGAGCGCGACGGCAACAATCGAGAAGATATCCGCCGAGGTCCGTGACACAAACTCCGTTGGAAGGATCGGTGCAGCCAGGAAGGAATTCATTGCGGGCCTCCCCCCAGGATTTCCAGGCCCTTCTCGAAGCCGTATTTCTCGAAGGCTTCCTTGCGTTTGCGGTTGTCGTAGGGATCGTTGGTGTAGAGCCAGTAGCTCTTGGGATCGACGGTGAGGTTGGCGACCTTCGCCAGTTCGGGCGTCTTGATGAGGAACTGTTGTTTGGGAATGAGACCCGAGATCAGGTCAACTTCGTTTTCGTTCAAATGAAATTGGCGGCGGTACAGATCTCGGTCCATGTCGGGATTGGCCAGGAAAATCTTGGTAGCGCAACTCTCGATGATTACGTCGAGTATGTCCGAGCGTCGCAGTTCGTCGAGCGACTGCGTGGACAGCACCATCGCCGCGTTGTGTTTCCGCCAGGTCTTGAGGGCTTCGACTACGTATCGCTGAATGCTGGGGTTCTTGAGAAACACCCAAGCCTCGTCGATGAAGAACGCTTTGAAAGAGGAAGTGATCTCCTTATCGGCGATGACCGCGTTGGCTCGATGCAGGATGTAGAAGAGCAATGGTTCCAGAATCTCGGGATACTGGTTCATCTTCTGGAAGTCGAAGCACTGGAAACGCGAGAACGAAATGGTGTCTTCGGCGTTGTCGAACAGGAATCCGAACTGGCCGCCCTGCGTCCACTTCTCAAGCCGCTCGGAAAGCCCGTGCCCAAGGATGTTCGAGAGCACGCTCAGCGTTCGTAGCGCGGGATCGACGGCATAGAGGTTCTCAATCTGGTGATAGAGGTCGCGCTCGGTTGCGGGATCAAATTCGAGCGGTCCCGAGCCTTGCATCAGGACTTTCAGGAACAGCGCGAGAAAATCGAGGTTTTGCTTGGTGGGTGGGAGCGAGAACGGGTTGATCTTGAAACCCTGCGATTCCAGACCGATTTGCACATACGAGCCACCGAACATCCGCGCGAGGCTCTCGAAGCTGCCGCCTAAGTCGAAGATGAAGGTGTAAGGCGCGTACTTTTGCAGGTTTGTGATGAGGAAATTCAGCAGAAACGACTTACCAGCTCCGGTGCGCCCGAGAATCATCGTGTGGGCCACATCGCGGTAATGGAGGTTCAAAAAGTATGGGGTGTGATGGTTGGTTTCCAGAACCGCGAGATATTCCTGCCGGAGTTGTTGGTTACGAGGCTCGCCGCAGTGGAGGGTGAACAGGAACGAGAAATCGGCGTAATTGGCGTTCAGCAGATACAGGTAGCGAAGATTGGAAGCATAGTTGCCGGGAACCGCCGCGAGGAAGGCGTTCAAGAGATTGTATTTCTCTTCGTAAAGCTGGGCGTCGTGGACGCTAAAGACCTTGTAGAATTCGGCGCAGGCCCGGTCCACTTTCGCCAGGTCGAGGTCGTAGATCACAACCGTCAACGAAAACTGGCCGAAATAATTCCCGTGAAGCTCGATCTGCTGGATCGCGTCTCCGAGTTCTCGCACCTGCGATTCTTTCGAGTCGTCGGTGAGCACGTCGCGCTGCGGGGCATCGTTCAGGTTGACCTGGCTGAAGAATGAATGCTTGGTGTTGTGGAAGTGGCGGCGCTTGGCCTGAATGAGCCGTCGGGTTTTGCCAGAATCCTCCTTCTTCCATTCGGTCACGACCGTATAGTTGGCTTCGACTTCGAGCAGCCGGTTGAAGATGAGCGGGAAGCTCTGCGCGGACGGCTCTTTCAGCGTAAGGACCTTGACGTAATAATCGTCGAGGCGAAGATGCCCTCGGTGACATTCCAGATGCGATTCACAAAGGTAATAATCGAGGAAGGTGTTGTATTTGAGCCTTGCAAGCTCCAATTTGTGCGGAGCAAAATTCAGGGTTTTCTTGAGAACACGGAACGCCTCGTGCTTGCCGAGCAGGCGAACGGGCAGGAAGTCGCTCACCTGCAAAATGAAGCCTTCGGTTTTCTGGAGCAGCGAGGCCTGGGCTTTGCCGATCTCGCGGTCAAGCGATACAACTTGTTTCTTGGATGAAAGGCCGGAAAGCAGCTCACCGAGTGCTTTCCGTGGATGTTTCGGGAATTCCAGAACCGCGTTGCTCAGTCGGCGTGACGGTCGGAACCCCTCGTACAGCACCACGTAATAGATGGACAGGGAGAAAAGCGTGTCCGCCTTCGATGCCAGATACTCGATTCGGTTCTTGATGGCGGCATCGACGACCGGATTGCCGTAGAGCTTGTACGGGATGGTCTCGTTATTGCGTTTGAAGAGGTATTGGTAGACGCGGAAGTTTTCGTCGAACAGTTTCAATGCGGATTCCAGGCGTTTGGTCAAACCATCAATCGTGGTCCCGTCGAGGCATTCGTAGTCGACGCCGCGTACTTCGAGGACAACGCCGAGGTCTCCTGTCTTGGTAAGGAATACGTGCTCGTCAACGAAGCCATACAGGTTCACCATTTCGTTGAACGAGCCGGTCTCTTCGTAGTTTTTGAAGATTCGCTTCAGTCTAAGCATGGTTCACCCGGCGGATCGAGACGGGGCTGAATTTTGCGGGATCGTACTGCGTGCGCAGTTTCGGAGCCGTGAGCAGGAACCGGAGAATCTGCGGATCGGTTTTGGTCGCCCAGCGCGCGACTAAGTAGAGCAGCAGGAACATCAGCATGCCGCCCAGCAAGCTGTCGAGCAGGTTGAACGTTCCTGCGCCCACGCACATCGCAAAGAAGAAAAGCTTCCGCTCGGCCCCGAGAATTGTGAGGGGTCGTGAGAGCGACCGATGCACCATGTTGATTCGCTTGTTTTCTGTCATGTCCCCTCACGCGGTGAAATAGTCAGGACCCTGGAAACAGCCAGGCGAGGAAGTTCACGGCGGCAATAGCCATGCCGACGCCGAACAGCACCCCGGCCAGGACACGCTTTGAGCCGCCTTCGCCAAAAGCGAATGTCAGACCGGACACCACAATCGCGACGAGCGACAATCCGCGCGCGATGGTGCTGGTGAACGCCGTCTCCAGCACGTTGACCGCATTTTCCCAGGGCGAATTGCCCGTGGTCTGGGCGAATGCTGGCGCGGCGAGAATCAACCCGGTTGCCGCTACAAGCAGATATCGGGATTGCCTTTTGAGTCTTCTTGCTTTTCTCCAGAGAGTTTTCATTTCTGCGTTCCTCCTTGATTCGTCGGGTGGAGCTCTCGCCGAACTATTGCCGGCTACGGAGAGTCGAGGCGAAGGAGAAAGGCGCTTTCTGGCTCGTCTTTACACACTTGGAGCGGGCGCTCTAACCAGTGGGTTTCTACCTTCGCGCTCGGTTCGTCGTGTCAGCCGTGCGCGATACCAGAGGGTGGACCGTTGTATCCCGGTGCCGTCTGGATCGTGGAGAGTATGTCCGGCGAGAACTCCCCTCTATCTATACAGAGGCTTTTTTTCGGCAAAAACCAACCCACAAAATGCAACTTTTTTGAAGTTTTTTACGAGTGGGAGGCTTTTGCGGAGCGGGCTTTCGGCTTGCGAGGGGCGCTCTTCACCGGGGCCCTCCCGAGAAAATCGCTGAATATGTTGTAGCACGGGGAACATAGAGCGATGTGATCGAGGGTCTCTTCACTCATTTGGGCGGGGAGCTCGGCAGCCTGCTTCAGAACGCTGTCGTCGGGGCATCCCTGACGGGTGGGATTGGGAAAGTCTTCGGCGAGATGCCTATTGCCGATTTCGAGGAAGGCCTTGTCGGAAAGCTTCCGCTTTCTTGTGTCCGATTTTCCCTTCGCGCCCGGCACGCGTGAGGCCCTCCTGAGGGGAGCATTCACTTTTGTATTTTGAGGGTTTTTCTGGCGCGGTCAAGGGCTTTGCGATAACGGGTCTCTGCCGCGTAGGGCGATATACCGAAATGTTTGCCGATCTCGTCCCAGGAGCGATCTCGAAGCCGAAGCAATACGATCTCTCGTGAGACCTGATCGCAGGCTGCCATGATTTCGTTGATGAGCACGGCAGTTTCCGCCCTGCCTTCTTCGGTCGGAGTGAATTGCCGTTCGCCGTATTCCTCAACTGCCTCGGCGAAGCTCATCTCTCTTTGCTTGGCCTTATCAATCATGTGGATAAACGTGCGAAACAGATACGCGCCGATGTCCCGGACGGCGGGTGCGCCCGTCCGTTGCTTTTCTTGGATTGCTGCGGCTACAGAAGCAGCCGCTTCCTCAAGGCAGGTAACAGCAACGGCGGCATCACCGATTAAACTTTCGGCGTAGGCTACAGCGCGAGGGCCAATCTGTCGCGCCACTGACAAAACGTCAGGCGCGATGGGTCGGCCTAAGCGATCCACCTCGTTCAGCAAGAACGGGGGGAGGGTCTTCGTTCCTCGCTTCGAGGGCATGGGTCCCCCAGAAACTACCTGGCCCTGAATCTTGGTTGTTTGGATGTGATGGCGAGAGCATTATTTTATGCTAGGTTATTGACTTCTATAGTACTTCCGTACCATCGGGCTTTCGCCCTTTCGCCCGCCGCGAGGTACAGGCAAATGCCGCAAAACCCTTATGCGGCTGCTGGCTGGAGCCTGTCGCGGGCGGCATCGCAATACGTACCGTCGAGTTCGATGCCGAGGAAACAGCGGCTTTCGAGCTTCGCGGCAAGTAGCGTCGAGCCGGAGCCGCAGAACGGATCAAGCACGAGGTCGCCAGGACGCGAGAACGCCCGAATCAGCGGCGTGAGCACGCATAGCGGCTTCTGCGTCGGGTGCAGCTTGTTGCCCGAATATTTCCATTCGAGCACGTCGGGAATGCGCTCAGCGGGCGGCTGCGGATCGCCCTTCGCGAGCAAGTACGCGTTCTCGTGACGATATTGCAGAAAGCGCTCGGCTGACGGATACCGTTTCGTGAACGTCAGATGCCCAGCGAGCCGAAAACCAGCCTCGCGCCAGGCGGCAAGGAATTTGTCCGCCTGGTGCCAGCCGTAGAAACTGACGCAGAACGAGTCGCGACGTAACACGCGAAAGATTTCGGTGAACGCGGGCTTTAACCATGAGCCATCGCTGTCGTTGGGGACGGTGCGTCCGTCACGCGAGCAATAGTGCGCGAGATAAGACGGATCGGTCAGCACAAAATCAACGCTGCAACTGCGGAACTGCCGCATGACTTCGACGCAATCGCCCTGCAATACCCTGTTCGGCTCTGGCCTGCTGATTTGCTCGGTCTGAACTGAATTGAGGTACATCCTCGAATCTCCTTTTTTGCCCCTTTTGCTTGGGGCGCACAGAAGCGAGTGGAGACCACTCCCAAAGCGAGCGGCTGCTTTATGGGAGGGACCCGCGCGGTTCGGGAGGAACCGGGAAAGCAGAAGGCGCGAAGTGCGGCGTTTGCATCCGGCTAGGTGAAGCAGGGCTTGCCCCACTTCATCTCCTCGATCAGGTCACAGTCCAGCACAATCCTCCTCAGCTTGTCTGCTTCCTTCTGCCACTTTTTCGCGTAAGGTACTTTCACCGTCCCTCTGTGCAAGTTCGGTCGTATCGCGGTCGAATCTCGGTAATCGGGAATACTACAACGAGGCGTGTCGGCGTATTCAAGTCAGCCTCGCCGCGCTGTTTCGATAGCGGCGACGTCGATCTTCCTCATCTTCATCATGGCCTCAAACGCGCGCCTAGCCTCATCGCCACCCTTTGCAAGCGCATCAGTTAGCGCCCGCGGGGTGATCTGCCAAGAGAGACCCCAGCGGTCCTTGCACCAGCCGCACGCACTTTCCGTGCCGCCATTGCCGACGAGCGCGTTCCAATATCGATCCGTCTCTTCCTGATTGTCCGTCGCAATCTGGAACGAAAAGGCCTCACTGTGCTTGAACGCGGGGCCACCGTTGAGGCCGAGACAGGGAATGCCTAAGACGGTGAACTCGACGGTCAGCACATCGCCCTTTTTGCCGTTTGGATAGTCGGCGGGGGCCTTGTGAACAGCGGTTACTGTACTGTCCGGAAAGGTGGCGGCGTAGAAGCGCGCCGCGTCATGCGCGTTTTTGTCGAACCAGAGGCAGATCGTGTTCTTCGGTTTCATTTTCGTGTGCTCCGTGTGCTCTTCATATCAGGTAAACGAGGCAAAGAGCTTGGGTTGTGCCGCCATATCTTCAGCATAGCGGAAATTACTCAAACCGACTCCCGCCAGCCGAAATCGCTGCTTCGGGTTCATCTCCACCCGGCTGCGAAGCTCAAGAGCGATATTTGTCAATTCCTCGCAAGAGGCAGGCGGAGTATCGGGCGTGTAGCTACGAGTGAGGATCTTGAACTCGCTGGTCTTGAGCTTGAGCACGACTGTTCGCGCTATACGCGATTCCTTCCGCGCTGCCGTCCATGTCTTTTCGGCGAGTTTGCGGATCATAGGCTCAAGGTCCGCGAGCAACGCATCTTTCTCGAAGGTATCTTCCGCTGAAATCGATTGCGTTATGCGGTCTGGAACGACTGGATTGTTGTCAATGCCGCGCGCAAGTTCGTACAAACGCACGCCGTAGCGACCGAAGCGGCTATCAAGAGACCCCAAATCTATTTTTCGCAGATCACCGACTGTGTCGATAGCCAGGGTTTTCAGCTTGTCTTCTGTAACCTTCCCGACTCCAGGTAAACGGCCTACCGGCAGCGGTAACAAGAAAGAGTCCACGTCTTCCGGGCGGATAACGAAGAGACCATCTGGCTTCTTCCAGTCCGAGGCGATCTTCGCGAGAAACTTATTCGGGCCGACGCCCGCCGAAGCGGTCAGCTTCAGCTCGGCGCGGATTTGCTCGCGGATGGCGCGTGCTACCGCTGTCGCGCTAGGCAGTCTCGTCTTGTTTTCCGACACGTCGAGGTATGCTTCGTCAAGCGATAGAGGCTCAATAAGATCGGTGTGGCGTTTCACAATTTCATGCACCTGCCGCGAAACAACACGGTAGCGGACAAAGTCGGGAGGCAGAAAAATGCCGCTGGGGCATAACTGCTCGGCGCCAACGGCAGGCATGGCTGAACGCACCCCAAATCGCCGGGCTTCATACGAAGCGGCGCACACGACTGACCGTTTTCCGCGCCAAGCGACAATCACGGGTTTGCCGCGCAGTTGCGGATCATCCCGCTGTTCAACGGATGCGTAAAAGGCATCCATATCGATATGCACGATCTTCCGCATTGGGAGGCAGGACTATTCTATTCCTCGTGTGGTCAGAAGATCGCGACAAAGGTATGTCTGCCTGACGAGGAGGCGGGTGCAGAGCAGGCGCGTTCTGGAGTGCTCCTCAACGCGAAACAGTTTCACGATGCATAGTTGGGAAAAGCAGCAGCAAAACTGAGATCCGCGTTCCTTCCTGCCAACAATTTCGTGAAATTCCAACCTGCCCAGAGCCGGCGGCGTGTTTTGCAAGCAGATTGGCGTGTTCGGCTAGTGCCGTCCACCATCCATAGCATCTATCATGCAGTCGTTGACAAGGGAGGTTTTCATAAGGTCTAGGCAGGCGATGTTCATCGGCACTATGCGACTGTCGATGAAGTTTGAAAACGGAGGTGAAATCGCTCAGCGAAGACCCTCAGTTGACTGGTGTCTTGCTCGGATGAAGCCACCGCGATGTAGCCGTCGGGCCTGACTAGATAAAGCGAGTCCCGCTTGAGTCCGGTCTCTTTCATGCCGTCGTTCCAAGGGAAAGAATGCAATGGAAGATTAAGCTCCCGACACGCGGCTTCGAGGTCCCCGTGTGCTTCGCCGTACACATGTGCCTGCCAATCCAAGGAGCGCAAAAGCTCGAAATTATTCTGTGCCGGAATTCCGGTCCAGGGCAGACGGTCGCCGCCGTGCACATCTCCCGCGACGCCGTGACTGAGCGGGCTGTCTGGATAATGAATGCGGATTTGAGAAATCGTGCGAAAGATCGCGTGGCGGCCCAGACTGAAGCGGGTCACGACACCGAACACGAGTGGGGCGATGATCTTCCTCGTAAATTCGCCTACTGCTCCTTGCCCGACTAAACCGGTAAAGGCCCGATCTGTGGTGGATACAAGCGAGCGCGCAAAGCAAATCCGCTCGGGTTCGTAAGTGTCGAGAAGCGATGTATCGGCACGATTTTGCAGTACGTGTGCTATTTTCCAGCCGAGATTAACGGCATCGCCTATCCCGGTGTTCATACCCTGACCGCCAGCGGGACTATGAATGTGGCCTGCGTCGCCGACGAGAAAAGCGCGCCTCACCCGGAATTTATCGGCAACGCGGTGGTGGACGCGATAGGTAGAAAACCAATTCACCTCGCTCACTTTGATGTCAAGAAGCGGCTCAACCTGCGCCCGGATGTCTTCAAAGCTGAGTGTTTCCTGGTGAGGCAGTTCAGGCGGTACGAGGCCGATCAAGCGCTGCATTCCACTCGATCTCACAGGGAACATTAAAGTGAGGATGTGTTCGCCGAGGTTGATGTACAGATCCCGAGAGAACCCGCCAGCGATCTTCACGTCCGCAACGTAGAAGAGTTGCTCGTAGGTCCCGCCCGGAAATCCGATTCCGAGGGTTTCGCGCACACAGCTTCGCGCGCCATCACAGCCGCATATATATATGGTTTCTGCGTGTTCAACCTGGCCGGCATTTCGCTCGATGGTGGCACGAATGCCGTTTTCGCTCTCGGTAAAGTCAGTTAATTTCGTCTCCCATTCGACTCGACACCCCGCCTCTTCGAGCTTCCTGATCAAGAACCGTTCGTGATCGTCCTGCGGATAAGCGAGGGCAAACGGATACGGGCTCAGGCCAGCGCCCATTTCCTTGAAACTGATGGAGAGAACTTCTCGACTACCGTCGGTGCCACCCTCGCGCACATGGGCCGTTTCGGCGATGACACCTTGTTCGACGAGCTCGGCCGCGAAGCCGTATTGGCCGTAGAATTCGAGTGTTCGCGCCTGCACGACCATTGCGCGTGATTCCTCGCCTGGGCCGCTGGCTTCAGAAATGAGGCGGCATCGGATGTTACGGCGGGTCAAAGCCAGCGCCAAATTCAATCCGCTGGGACCAGCGCCAACAATGAGAACGGGGGCCTCTGGCATCGTGTCAATACCATATGGTAGAGACAATTCTCTGTCCATACGCCGGAGCGCGGGCAGTCACATGCTTGTCGGATCGCCTGCCTCAAAAGCAACGGGCAGCAGTCCTTGTCCCCGCCTCAGCAGACAGTGCGCCGGAGCGCCAAGCGATCCGAATCGCAGTTGATCAACATTACTCGCGCGGGCCAACGCTGCCAGAAAGCTTCTTGAATTGACGCTTGCCCGCCGCTTCTGGCATGGTGAAACTTTCGCGGCATGGCGCGCCTAACGCGACGTGCGGCA
This sequence comes from Candidatus Acidiferrales bacterium, assembly GCA_050746805.1. Classification (GTDB taxonomy): domain Bacteria; phylum Acidobacteriota; class Terriglobia; order Acidiferrales; family UBA7541; genus Palsa-295. The sequence continues at coordinate 13,637 of JBOGMW010000167.1, forward strand.
AGTGCGGGCATCAGCGGTGAAGCGATGGAAGGAAGGATATGACGCTTAAACGGATGGACAACGTCCTCATCGTTGTCGACGATCTCGAAGCCACCAAGGCGTTCTTCCTCGAACTGGGCCTCAAGCTCGAGGGCGAGTCGACAGTTGAAGGGCCTTTGGTCGGGAGCCTGATCGGGCTCAAGGATGTTCGGGCCACCCTCACGATGATGCGGACTCCCGACGGGCAAGGCATTGAGCTGGACAAGTTCCACACGCCCAACGCGATCAGGTTTGGGCCCGTGGACGCGCCGGTCAACACGCTGGGTATCCGTCGCATCATGTTCGCCGTCGATGACATTGACGCTGTCGTTTCGCGCATGCGCGCCCACGGGGCCGCGCTCATTGGCGAAATGCAGTACGAGGACAAGTACCGGCTAGCATACATCCGCGGGCCTGAGGGCATCATTGTCGCGCTTGCCGAGCAGCTCGGCTAAGGCGTGCCTGGCAGCAAGCGAGACTCCGGTTGGCAACCCTGGGCGCATAACAAGTCGTTCGGGCCGACCGCTCGGCTTCGCCTCGCGGCGGCTCAACTCCACCGTAGTAATGATCAACGGCGTAGTAGCGACCGAATCGGTTCAGGTAAAACCTCGACAACTTCTCGGGAGCGACCCGGTTGCGCTGGAAATGTGGTCTGCTGCCCGTTCTTAGAACTGTCGAGGTTGCATCCTCCTCTCACGCTCCACGGCGGGTGGCCAGTTAGGATCGATATGACCATCTTTTAGAGGCCGCGGCTCATCGAGGAAAGTGTTCCAACTTAAAATTCAGAACTCGAAAATTAGGATACTGCCTATGCAACCATGCTCGAAGACGGTCGCCTGACTATACTGAATCGCCGACTCCAAGGTGAAATGACCGCAACCTGTGGGCCCGTTGTGTGAAGTGCTCCTGCCGATGCCGGCAACTCTGCTCAACCCCCGGTACGTCCGGGTCGGGGCATCACTGCAATTTGCTGCAAAAATCCCATAAGATCTTTTTCGGCTCATTTCTCAACCAGCTTGCCGCCGGCGATCCGGTCGATCGTGATGGAGGTCATCTGCAGGTCATTGCCTGTCCGGGGCGCGCCGGGCAGATCGCCTTCGTGCTTTCCAAATGAAGTGAGTCGCGTCACCACTTTGTCCCCTTCCGCGATCTGATCCTCGCTGCGGTGATATCCCGGAGTGGCTAGGATCCAGACTACCCCATTGCGCAATCCGGCTTAGGCGGCTGGCCTTATCAATTCAAAAGAGAAGGGCAGGACCAACCAATTCGGATGGTTGCAGGCCCCCGCAACCACTTTCCCCTGTTCCATCAGCTAGTTAGAGGCGACCCCTAATCTCTTTTTCTTTTTCGGTACATTCGGCACAACTCGGAACATTAAAGTCCGTCCCTTGTAAGGCGAAAATTCTTATCCAAAAAGTTACCGATAGCGAACGATCCGTACAATCCGGTTTCCACCTTTTCGGTTTAAGCTGCTGAGCGTGAGACTAAAAGGCTCGCTAATTGTGCTCGCTGCTGCTCTACTGGGCTTTTGCGGTACGTTGCCCAGCCAGCAAAAGAACGAACTCGTTCAGCACCAGTATGAAGGCACCCTTGGGCGTTCAAGAATAGGTCTGACGGTCACACGGCAAGGCAACAACATCAAAGGCGGACATTATTTCTACCAGAAATTCTTGCGCGACATTCCAATCACGGGGTCAATGCAGGGTTCACATGTCACCCTCGTCGAGGAGGGTGGAGGCACGTTCAGCCTTAACTTCGTTGGCAACGGGAGCGAAGGGGGTAAACCTCTCGATTTTGAAAACAGCATCGGCATGGATGGAACTTGGACGAGCAAGGATGGCAGCCGCACGTATGCAGTGTCGTTGCGAGGAACGACTATTCGGGAAGCCGACAACCGCCCCCGCTATGCGGATGTGACAAAGGAAAATGATGCACAGTTTGAGAAGCGCGTGCAGTCGTTAATAAGCGCAGTTTTGCATGGCGACAAAGCTGCCGCAGTTCGCCTGATTAGCTACCCCTTCACTGTTAATGGATCAAAGCGCGAGCATTGGCGGTTGCGCACTTCCGCCGACGTTTTAGCCGCATGGAATGACTTCTTCACGCCAGCTATGACTGCTGAATTCGAGGCGGCGCTGCCGCATGACATGTTCGTTCATGATGGGATGGCAATGATTGGGAATGGCGAGGCGTGGTTTGACGCCAACGGACTCGCCGTGCTGAATATCCCCGCTGAGCCGCACGAGGCATCGGGTCGTCGAAGTTCCGTAGACATCCAAAATTTGAAAAAGTTCCTTCGCAACTACGAAGGGAATCCTGCTTCTGCCGAGGACAAGACGACCCGGTACGCAGCCGCCTTCGTTGACCTCAAGGATAATGGAAAGCAAGAGGCAATCGTGTACTTCATCGGCGCGGAGTGGTGCGGAAGCGGCGGTTGCTCATGCCTCATCCTCGGTCCTGAAGGCTCGTCCTACAAAGTAATTACGAAGACCACGGTCACCCAACTCCCAATCCGCGTACTCTCGACGAAGACGAACGGCTGGCACGATTTAGCGGTTAGCGTAGGCGGAGGCGGCATCCAGCCCGGCTATGAAGCAAGGCTCAAGTTCAACGGCACCAAGTATCCAAGCAATCCGACAGTGCGACCAGCAGAAGAGCTACGAACGAAAGTAGACGGCAAGACTGTTATTCCCGCCGATACGACCGGTACGCCCCTTTACGAAAATCCGTGAGCGTAACCTTCCCCGTCCTTCATCAACCTGCGCGATGTGCGCTACGCCGACTCGGTACAGTTTCGGTACAATTCAACAGGAGAAACGAGAAGCTAGGTCTTGAGCTAAGCAACGCCACATCAAGCATCTGTTGGATTTTTGTCCTGCTGTTTGATGAAGCTCATAACCCGGAGGTCGTTGGTTCAAATCCATATCCAGCGCGGTCTTGCAGTGGACCATTGGCACGATGCTCTTCAGCGTCCAGTTCCGTCCCGAGAGAGTGAGATCTGCCAAACCTGCAAACGGTGAGACCGGAACGATCCAGCACTGGCGAGCAGATAAAACGACCACATCCTATGGAATCGCTCGCTATATATTGCTTTTAGCTTGTCCCAGTTGGTTTCAACATTGTTGAACCATGCCATCAACGTCCGGTCATAATACGTGCCCCAGTTCTGCCACTCTTGCACCAGGAAGCGGCCGCGGAGAGCCGCTTCGATTTGTTTAGTGGAGGGAACATGAGAATTAGGAAAGATATACCGTTCGATCCATGGGTCGGTCATGCGAACGGACGTATTTGACCCGATCGTCGCAAGAAACATTTTGCCCCCATTCCGGAGCGACCGATGAGCTACATTGAAGAACGTGCGGTAATTCTGGCTGCCAACGTGCTCAAACATCCCGAGAGAAACAATGCGATCGAAGGACTCATGCAGGTCGCGATAATCCGCGATGCGGAGCTCGACGGGTAGGCCGGCGCAGAGGGTCCGCCCCAGTTCCAATTGCCGCCGGGAAAGCGTAATACCGGTTACTTGCACTCCATATTTCTCCGCAGCGAACTTTGGGAAGCTCCCCCAACCGCAACCGATATCGAGGACTTTCATACCCGGCATCAACTCGAGCTTCCGGCAAACAAAATCCAGCTTGGCTTCCTGAGCTTCATTCAAATTCCCGGCATTTTCCCATTTCCCGCAGGTATAGACCATTCGCTGGTCAAGCATGTACTGAAAGAGATCGTTCCCGAGGTCGTAGTGCTCTTTTGCAACTTTAGTGGAGCGCGATTTCGTTTGCGGGTTGCAAAACAGCGATTTCATAAACAGCCTGATTGCAGGCCAACTTCTTGCAGCACGACGGTCGATGCCCGCGATAAACACCTTACAGAAAAATTGATCCAATGCCTTGCAGTCCCACGAACCATCCATGTAGGACTCGCCCAGACCGACGGAGCCTTGGCGCAGGACACAACTGTAAACGCTCTCGTCATGGACTGTGATGTCCCACGGCCGACACCCGTCTATCTCCACGTCGGCCCCGGAAAGAATTTCCTGCATGTGACTTTTAAGGCGATTTATGGACATGATGGGCTAGGCAAATGTTTGTATAACTCCAAACAGCTCTCCATTTGGGAAGCCTCCGCGCTGGGAGCGGGGAAAAGGGGTTTTGAGAAAAGAATCCTCCGATTTGCCTCGCGGGCCACGGATGGCTCTGCCTCCTCCGGATAGATCGTATCAGGTTTGACGGCGCACTTCCGCGAGTTCCGCTTTCCTTCCGCGGGCCGTGCAAATCGAAGGTGGCGGACCTGGTTTGTCCGAATTTCAATCCTGAGTTTTCTAAAAATTTTCGTTCGCTACGGCGGTTCGTCGGCTAACGTTGATGGCAGCAGAGCGTTTCTAGCGGTTTCCAAGAAGGCGCCAATTGCAGAAATCTAATTTTCATACTGAAGGAAGTTGTCGGTCTCTCCGCTTTCGGTCGAAAACGCAGCGAGCGCGTAACGGTCCGGATCACTCGCTTCCCGATTTCACTTCAGTCTCGGCACGCCCGCTTTCCACGTGCCCGGTGGCGACAGGTTGTATCGAATCTGTGGCCTTTCCATGTTGCGGGGCGACTTGGAAAAGATTGCTGAGCCCTGAGAAATCAGGTAATCGGCGCATCTCGCTGCGAGAGCTTGAATCGTCAATCCCGGATTGGCGGATCCTTGCGTGGGCAACAAACTGCCGTCGCAGACGAAAAGATTTGGCACGTCGTGCGTGCGTCCAAATTTATCGGCAACCGAAGCGCGCGGATCGTTTCCCATGCGCGCTCCCCCGACCAGATGCGCGTAGCGTGCTTCTTGCACCACTTCCTCCGCTCCAGCTGCGTACATGACGTCGATCACTTTATTTTTACCGAACTCGATGACCTTCTTATCGTTCTCATGCAAGTTGAACGTCACTTTCGCGACGGGGATCCCATGCCGGTCTTTTTCCGACGATAACTCGACGCGGTTGTCTTCCCACGGAAGGATTTCGCTGAGCAAGGCGATCGCACCCCAGTGATTGTAGTCCATCATCAGTTGACGCATGCCCCAGCCCCAAGCGCCTTTCGCGACCATCATCTGTCGGGCGAATGAAATGGGCAACGGGCCAACTGTCTGAATGGCGAAGCCTCGGGCAAATCCGCGCTTTGGGTCAGTCTCGTAGAATTCTTCCGTCATCGCGTGGGCTGGTGGAGCTTTGTACATCCGCACCAGTTCCTTAAACCGGCCCAGCACAACATTGCCACCCTGCGCCATCAGGTAGCGCCCCAGGGTTCCGCTCGAGTTTGCCAGCCCGTTGTCGTGTCGGGGACACGCTGAATTCAGCAGCAATCGGGGAGTTTCAATGGCATACCCGCACACAATTACGGCTTTCGCCTTTTGGTAAATCTCTTCACCGCGCGAGTCGAAGTAGGTGACGCCAGCCACACGATCGTCACTTCCCAGGTTGACTCGCGATACCATGCAGTGATCGCGGATCTCTGCTCTGTGGGCGATAGCATCAGGAACGTGGGAGATCAAAGTGCTTTGCTTCGCGCCGACCTTGCATCCTTGAATACAGAATCCGCGATAGATGCAATGAGGACGATCGCCATGTGAGCCCGCAAGAATCGCGACCGGGCCTCCGATACTCACTCCGATGCCGAGCTTCGTGCAGCCTTTAATCAAAATATCCCCGCACCCTCCCATCGGATGAGGACCATAGGGGTAGCCGTGCGGATCCCCCCAAGGAAAGTAGGGTGGGCCAGAAACCGGGATCTCTTTTTCAAGCAGCTCGTAATAGGGCTTCAGTTCCTCGTAGGAAATCGGCCAGTCCACACCCACGCCGTCCTCGGTATGCACGCGAAAATCTGAGGGGTGCAGCCGCGGCGTAAAACCAGCCCAGTGAACCGATCCTCCACCTACGCCGCGCCCACTGTTGTTTGCTCCCAAAGCGAGCGGATCTTCGCCGCCTGTGATGCGCAGCTCGTTCCAGTAAAGCTGATGGGAACCAGCCTCGTCACTGACCCAGTCGCGCTCTGTATCCCAAAATGGCCCAGCTTCGAGTCCCACTACGCTAAACCCGGCCCGAGCTAACCGCTGTAGCAGCACTCCACCTGCCGATCCGACTCCAACAATGCAGTAATCGACTGGCTCGTTGTTGCCATAACGGCACATGGGAAATTCGAGACGCTGCATCGCGCCGAGCGCGTGTCCTTCTTCGGGTGGACCAAAAGGGCCAAACAGAGGCGCTTTCAATGAGTGCCTCCCTGTCCCGGGCTGGCTTTATGCTCCAGAGAGCTTCCCACCTTTACGAATTTCGCCGACCGCGAACCAGAGGGAGCAGCCCACGGATATCGCCTCTCTTTCACTTCCCATGGTTCCGGTTCACCCCGTTCCAGACGCATATATCCACGCGGGTAGGCCGGACCACCAAATCCAATTTCGTCCCAAGCATACGGATGCGCGTAGTAAGTTCCAACGACGTCTTGCACGAGGAGCAGCCAAAACCGCTCAACGTCCATTTGCCGCCATACCTGATCTCCCGCTGGCGGATGACCATCGTGAAGAGTCTCCAGAACGGATTCCTGTTCGATTGGACCGACCTCCAAAAATGACCTTCCGAACATGTGTTGAGTGACTGCTTCGATCCCTTGTAAACCCAGCCGGTAAGCTTCCTGATCGGAGGGCATATCTTCATATCGATAGCCATCTAGACGGTTTTCGTACAGACGCTCGTCAATTGCATTCAAAATGGGTATCTTGTGAAGTTCGTCGCGATCATCTTGTGGCAGAATGCGCTCGCACACAGCCTTCATTAGCTCAGCTTCCGCCGGCGAGAAGAAGCGGATCGCGGGAACATGCTCAACCCTCACCTCAATCACTTTGCGCGTCGCTTCGTCCCAATAGGCCTTTTGACTCATGGTGCTGAAACCGGGATAGTAGCCAGGTTGCGCTCGGGGGACGAGCGGCTCACCCGTTCTGGGATCCACCGGGCGATCGTCGCGTTCGAGGCGAGGCACTCAGCGCTCCCTTCCAAACATGCTGGCAAGTATTCCCAGAAATCCGCACGCTGCGAAGAGCAGCGGAGCAAAGATCGGCGGCCCATACATAATGTTGTACAAAGGACGCTTTAGACCGCCAGGGCGGCGTGTGATGCCGCGTGCGTGATAAAGAAAGCCAACCGCGCCGTCCGCCATCGCCAACGCGGAGGCCGCCGGCAAAAGCCGCTTCGCAACTTTGCGGCTGCGAAATGCGCCCAGCGCAGCTCCAATCACTAATATCGCAATGACCACCGGACTCCATTGAGCCTTGTATTTGAAGTTGTTTTTGTAATGTGAGTAGAGGGCCTCGACTCCGCTGAAGAACGCTGCGGCAGCGGTGGCGGCAGAAAGATGTTTTTGAAACTTGCCCTCCCGCAATTCTTGCGCGAGAGTAATTTCATCTTTGCGCAATTTCTGGGGCAGCAGCTTCGTCCACGGACCTGCGGGAAGGCCGCGCGGCTGCGACGAGGCATCCTCCCGCCTGAGAAATGATGCCACGAGGCCTAGATAAGCGCTGGTCCCGAACAATAGAGGAGCGAAAAGCGGCGGACCCATGATGATGTTGAACACAGGGAGCCGCCATCCGCCAGGCTTTCGTTGAATTCCGCGAATATGAAAGACGAATCCGATAGCGCAGTCCGCAAGAGTAATTGCGGAAACAGCAGGAAGAAACGTGCGCGCGGCACGTCGGCTGAAAACGGCGGAAATGCCGGAGACACACAGTACACCGCTGAGGATTACCGGCGTATACATAATGCGCTGGCCATAGCTTCCTCGGTAGTGCTCGTAGGTGACTTCCAGACCTGCGACGGCGCTAGATAACCCTGCTGCCAGCGCCAGACTACGTTGAAATCCGCCTTCCCGGATGTGGTGTACAACAAAAGCTTCGGTATTCTCGGCCCTTCGCGCTAGCGTTTCGTGTTTCCGCGGATCCTCGGGTTCACCCGCGGCAGAATGCGTCGCCAAAACCATGGCTCTCTAAGCTCCCTCCCGTTTCATCCGCTACATTTACATTTCCGCGCGTGCCGGAGCTAAACGACTTCGCGAACCTTATCTGTCAGCACCGTCTTGAATATTTTCCATCCGTTCTTTTCGCCTCTAACCAACGATCCAGCGAATTTAAGAGCTTGTTCGGAGCTGATGTTGCCAGGCGCGGGAGGCTCGTTAGGATCAACAACGGCCTGAACGACCGCCGGCCCCCTGCACGCGAGTGCCTCGCGCAATATGTCCTTCGCCTGCGCCGGATCTTCGATCGTGTAGCCAGCGGCGCCGCAGGACCTCGCAACGCCCGCGAAATCAATCGGTTGAAGGTCCACTCCGTACTCGGGATTCCCCTCCATGACCATCTGTTCCCACTTAATTTGTCCCAGTACGTTGTTCTTGATTACGATCACTTTCACGGGAAGCTTGTATTTGACGAGCGTCGCAAGTTCTCCCATTAACATCGTGAGCCCACCGTCGCCGACAATGCACACCACCTGCCTCTTCGGGAAAGCAACAGCAGCTCCGATACTGTAGGGCAAACCGTTTGCCATGGTCGCGAGCGATCCAGAGAGCGAAAACCTCATATCCCCGCGCATCTCGATGTATCGGGCGCTCCAGGTGGCAATCGTTCCGCTATCGGAGGAAACGATTGCATCGTCGTCCAGCAGTTTATTCAAGCTCCATGCCACCACTTGCGGTTTCATGGGTTTGTCCTTGCGGGTGCCCCGCACCTCCATAAGCCTGTTCCAGCTTTTCATGTTCTTCTGCGCCCTTTTCAAAAACCCTTGGTCTTTCTTTTTCTTAATAAGCGGAACAAGCGCCTGCAGCACGGAACTGCACTCACCCGTCAAACCCACATCCACCGGGTGCCGCAAGCCAATCCGAGCCGGATCGATGTCAATCTGAACGGTCTTCGCGCGACCGGGCTTCGGATAAAACTCCATATAGGGAAATCCGCTTCCAGCAATGATGAGTGTTTCGCATTCCTGAAGGACCTCTTGTGACGGCGCCGTACCCAGCAAACCAATCCCGCCTGTCGTATACGGATTGTCGTCCGGCACGACAGCCTTTCCCAGGAGCGGCTTGACGATCGGTCCGGCGACCAGTTCCGCAAGCTGTAGAATCTCGCGCCGCGCCTTTAAACACCCGGCCCCGGCGAGGATCGCCACTTTGGAGCCGCGATTGATCAGTTCGGCGGCCTTTTCGAGAGAGTTCCGAGAAGGAATTGGGTGAGACGCCGCATATAAATCGGCGCTGTGCTTGGCCACATTCGCCTTCGAGCGCTCCACATCGCGAGAAGTCCAATCCTGAATATCTTTAGGAATGGTGATGTGGCTCACGGCGCGGCGCGTAAGAGACGTTTTAATCGCCTCATCGACAATGTTATTCACATGGCCTGGTCCCATAATCCGCTGGCTGAACTCGGCCACGTCCATGAAAACTTTGTCAAGGTCAACGTCCTGCTGATAGTGGGTTCCAATCAAGTCATGAAATGTATGCCCGGTGATCGCGAGCACCGGCTGACCGTCGCACTTTGCATCGTAAAGCCCGTTCAACAAGTGGATGCCGCCGGGCCCGGACGTTGCAATGCACACGCCGAGTCTGCCCGAATATTTCGCATAGCCGCACGCTGCGAAGGCAGCCGCCTCCTCATGACGTACTTGAATGAAACTGATCTTTTCCTGATGAGTGCGCAAGGCCTCGAAGATGCCATTCACGCCATCGCCCGGAAACCCAAAGATTGTTTCCACTTCCCAATCAATTAATCGCTCTATTAGCAAATCGGCTACCGTCTTGGCCATGACTTTGATCTCCCAAACTTCCCGTAATATCGATAATTCCGCTAGATGACGCTACGAACCTGCCGCAAGTTGAGTCGTCCCATTGCGGACGGTCTCATTTTTCGCTATCGCGAGGCTCATCGGGTCGGACTGAAAATCGGTTAACACTTCGTGACCTGAACCGGTCACTGCCACCATGTCGCAATGACGCATGCCCCCATATCCTTCAATGTAGACGGCTGGTTCGACATTGAAGACCATTCCTTCCTGCAGCACATCGGGCGAATCGACTTGCAGGCGCGGAAGCCCGTATGCGCTCATAGGTGTAAAACCAACTCCGTGACCGGTGCCGTGCTTGATATAGCCCCCCAAACCAGAATCGCGGAGCACCTGTTTTGCCGCCGAATCCACGTCCGCGGCCCGTACACCGGGCTTGATAGCGGCCAGAGCAGATTTGCGGGCTTCCAAGACAGCCCCGCGCATTCCGGTTTGCCGTTCGGTGGGTGAGCCAAGTGTGTACGTACGCGTGATGTCCGTCCACAAGCCGTCCACATAGGAATTGCAGTGGATCATCACCAGGTCGGCCGGTTCCAACATGCGTTGTCGGGTGCGGGCATATGCGGCGCATGCTGTTGCCGAGTTCGGGCCAGACATGCAGAATGCGAACCCGTCGCACCTTTGGACCGCGCTCGGCAGCGTCCCGATGGCGCTCAGCCGCCCGCGAAAGAGCGCCGCCGCTTCAGGCTCACGCATTCCCGGACGAAGCTGCGCTGCCGCAATCTCGAAGGCGTTTTTGGCGATACCGCAAGCTTGTCGGATTTTGTCTATTTCAATTTGCGTCTTGACGCACTTCGCGCTCGCGACCCGTTCATTAATCGGAACGAGTCTCGCTTCCGGGAGCAGGTCAGCGAGCATGCGCGGAAGATTGTCGCCGTACAGATGCATGGCCAGATAAGAAGCCGCCTGCGAGCTTTCATTGCATTCGACGCCGACAGATGTACCTCGGAGCTTGTGCTCTTGCAAAAGATCCGCAAGGCGAGGCTTGATGGACTCCGAGATCGTTTTCGCCTCATTCAGCTTGTCCGGAACGAACGTTTCGATCACATCTGCAAAACCTGTCCGCGCAAGCTCCTCCTCATCCTTGGGAACCAACAAGATCGTAGGACCATCGCTGATTACGATCGCTATGCTCGCGCCCACTACGGGCCAATAGCCCGAATGGAGAAGCACGTTGGAAGGGAGCGCGCAGACAACGGCTGCAAGTCGCGCTTCGCATAGATCCTCCTGAATCCTGCGTTTGCGCTCGGAATCTTTCGAACTAGATTGCATAGCGCTCGGCATCCGCTTTCTTGAACTCGAGACCCATGCCGGGTCTCGTAAGATCAGGATGAAGGCGCCCCTCGACTGGTTTAACGACGCCGTCAAAGAACATCGATTCGATTCGTACGTGGTCGTGAAAATATTCGATATTCCGGAGCCGTGCCAGCGCGCAGCACGGATGCAAATGCAGCGACGGCGATGTGTGCGCGGACATCGGCATGTTTGCCCCGTCGCACAACGCTCCTACTCTCAGAAATTCGCTAATGCCCGCGCACCGGGATGCGTCTGCCTGTTGCACGTCAA
>JBOGMW010000168.1:0-19241 GCA_050746805.1 Candidatus Acidiferrales bacterium
CAGTGTCAGGTGTCGGTGATGTTCGCTCCAGCCGAATCAGCGGCGGCTGGAACGCGATCGGGCACGCTGAAAATTCCGGGCGGCACGCCAGCCACAGTGACGCTTTCGGGCACGGCGACGCAGGCGACGATTTCGTTCACCACGAGCGTGAATTTCGCGACGCAGCTGGTGGGAACGGCGGGCGCGCCGCAGCCGATCACAATCACGAATAGCAGCAGCGGAACGCTGGCGGGCGCGCTGGCGTTTACGGGAATTAGCATCGGCGGAACGAACAAATCGGATTTTGCCATCACGGCGAATCAGTGCGAGACAGCGGCCAACGCGTCGATTGCGCCGGGAAGTTCGTGCGCGGTCCAAATTGCGTTTCAACCTCAAGCGGCGGCCACCTGCGGCGACGATCCCAACCGTAGCGCGAGCTTGCAACTACAGGACAACGCTCCAGGGGTTTCGCAGACGATCGCGCTAACTGGCTCGGCAGCTGATTTCTGCATGGCTTTGGGCAACGGGCAGCCTGTGACGGCTCCGATTCAACCCGGACAAACGGCGAGTTACGCGCTCGAGATCGCGTCAACCGGCGGATTTACGGGCACCATGAGTTTGTCCTGCACGGCACCTTCGGGCGATGAGGTTGGGCCGTGCGCCATCGTTACAAATCCGGCGTCAAACCCGGCGTCGGTGCAGGTGACGCCGGCTGCGCCGGGGCAGTTCACGGTGAACGTGCCGACGGTAGCATCGAGCGCGGTATCTCCGCGCGGAGTTCAGCCGACGGCGGGCACGAGCACGCGACTTGCACCCATTATCGGCGTGGGCATCGTGTGTTTGTTATTGCTGTCCGGCGCCATTTGGAGCCAACGCGGTGGTTTGGCAAATCCGAGCAGCAGACTGGTTCGGTGCATTCAAATTGCCGGGATAGTGGTGGGGCTGGCGCTGGGAATGACCGCGTGCGGCTCAGGAGGAGGTGGAAACGATCCGGCAGCCAGCGTGAGCAACCTGGGAACGCCACCCGGAACGTACACGATTATCGTGACCGCTACGACTACGAGCGCGGGAACGCCTGCATCGAAGACGGCGTCGCTGATACTTACGGTGGAATAGCGCCAGCGCGCGTCAGAAAGTTTCAACGGCCAGATCGCGCGGGCGCGATCCGGTGGGAATCAGCGTGATTAAGCTGCCGGTCTTCGCTCGTATCACGGCCAGATCACCCGAAGCGGAATCGACCGCGAGCAACATGTCTCCACCCGGCGTGAGCTGAGTTACCTGCGGCCCTTGGCCCACGGAAATCGGGCTCGAAGCCTGGCGTACGTTTATCGCGATAGGGATGATGTGGCCGGCGTCCTGGTCGGAGACGTAGAGAGTTGATCCGTCCGGCGCCAATAGGCCGTAGACAGGCGAGCGGCCAAGCAACATGAAATCGCCCACCTCGTCGGTTTGTGTATCGACGACCACCAGGCCGTGGGCGCTTTTGGAGGGGATGTAAAGCTCACCGCCGTCCGGCTTCAGGACCAGCCCGCTGGGCGTTCCGCCGATCTCGATGTTTGCAAGCAACACGTTTCGCCTCAGGTCGATCACCGAGATCTCGTTTTTCGCGCCGGAGGTGACGAACGCCTTCGAGTCATCGGGAAGAATGGCAATCTGCTCGGGGTCGGGGGCGACGCGAATGAGAGCGCGAGGCGCGAGTGTGGCGGGGTCGAGAACCGAGATAGTGCCGTCGCCGCGATTTGAGACCAGCAGGAGTTTGTCGTCGTTGGAAATGCGCGCGATCCAGGGGCGGCGCCCGGTGTGCGTGCGCGCGGTGATTTGGCGAGTAGCGCAGTCGATTTCGACCACGGTGTTCGAACCGGAACCAGCTACATAGGCGCGCGAGTGATCGGGCGAAAAATCGAGCGCGTAGGGCGCCGCTCCGACGGGAATGCGAGCGACGACTTTGTTAGTGGTGACGTCAAGCACCCACGCGTAGCCTCCAGCGGCGCTGAGACCCCAGAGCTCCTTGCGAGCAGGATCGGCGCGGATGCCGGTGGGTTCGCCGCCTACGGGAATGGTTGCCACCGGAAGCAGCTTCACAAGGTCGATGGCGGTGATGGTGCCGTCCGCCGTGTTGCTGACGTAAGCCATCAGGTGCAACCCGGGGCGGAGGAACGAAGGACGCAGCTCCAGGGCGACTTCGCGAGCGGCTAGCGCCGCCAGGATCACTAGCAGCGCAACGAGACGGTAATTGACGTGTATTTTCATGCGCGGCGCCTGGCGCTACCTTGCGCCAGCAGCCACCCAGCCGCGCGCGGGCGTAAACAATTGATTCGCTGCCAAATAGGGGAGAGGAAACACGAGATTTAGAACTGGAGGCGCGGGGCGGAATCGAACCGCCGTTAAAGGTTTTGCAGACCTTTGCCTTACCACTTGGCGACCGCGCCTCACGTCCAACAACTCGATTGCTATCATAGCATCGCGCTGGGCCACGAGCGCCAGGATTTTCTGGAAGCGCCGCTGTCGTTTGTCCCCGAAGCGCGGTTTGCGCCGCAACGGCGTTTCTTATAAAATTGGCTGGCGGATAGTCTGCTTTCACGCCAAGCAGGCGTCCGGCCGCATCGACTGCTTTCCACGCACGCCAAGCGCATGCCAAACGAACGCTATAGGGCTACTGTCGAATACGACGCTAGCGACGAATACCACCCGCAGCCTGCGGCGCCGCCGGAGGTTCCAACGTGGAAAGACGGCAGCTTGCGCATTGGAATCCACACTTCTATTGCCGGCGATATCAGCCAATCGCTCAATCGCGCGCACGAGTTAGGCGCGAATGCGATGCAGATTTTTTCGGCGAGCCCCCGAATGTGGGCGCACGGCATCGGACGGCTGACGCCTGCGGACGCGGAGCTATTCCGGGCACGGCGTCGCGAGCTGCAGTTGGGGCCCGTGGTGATTCACGGCAACTATCTGATCAATCTGGCTTCTCCGAATCCGGTGCTCCGGACGCGCTCGATGCAGGCGTTCCATCAGGAACTCGTGCGGGCGATTGATTTGGGCGCCGACTATGTGGTGGCGCATCCTGGCAGCTTTTGCGACGGCCACGTGGACGCGGGGATCTCCGCGATTGCGCAGGGTTTGAGACACGCAGCGCGAGGATTGAAACTCGGCGAGCTGAAAATTTTGCTGGAAAACACGGCTGGGCAGGGGAGCGCAATCGGATCGAAATTCGAGGAACTAGCCGCGATTCTGGACGCCTGTCCCGATTTGCCGCTGGGAGTTTGCATCGATACGGCCCACACCTTTGCGGCGGGCTGGGACATACGCACTGCGGAGGGGCTGGAAACGGCGCTGCGCGACATTGACCGCACGATTGGCCTCGGGCGCGTGGCTGTCGTACACGTGAATGACTCGAAGACGCCGCTTGGTTCGCGCGTGGATCGGCACGAACATATCGGCAAGGGCAAAATCGGCGCGGACGCGTTCGCGCGGATATTGGGCCATCCGCTGCTGAGCGGAAGAGCGTTTATTTTGGAGACGCCGATTGATAAGCCGGGCGATGACCGGCGAAACGTGGCGATGCTGTGGAGATTGGCGGGCAAGCCGCTTGCGGCGCCGGCGAGAGGCGCAAAGGCATCGAAAGCGGCGAAGGTCAAAGTGGCGCGGCGAGTGGCCGTAAAACGGTCTGTGGCGCGACCCTAGAGCACGGCGGCAGGATTTCCTCAGCGGAGAAATCAGTGGCGGAATACGACCCGCAGCGGATCGAATCCAAATGGCAGCGAGTGTGGGAAGAGCAGGGCGTATTCCGCGCAATCGACGGAGATTCGAAGCGCGAAAAATACTACGTACTGGAAATGCTCCCCTATCCATCCGGCACGCTGCACATGGGGCACATGCGGAATTACACCATCGGCGACGCCGTGGCTCGCTACAAACGCATGCGCGGCTACAACGTGCTTCACCCCATGGGCTGGGATGCCTTCGGCCTGCCCGCTGAAAACGCAGCCATCAAGAATGGTATTCATCCGCGCGAGTGGACGAATACAAATAGCCACGAGTTCCGGCGCGTCCTGCAGCGCTTCGGCTTCAGCTACGATTGGCGGCGCGAAATTTCCACGTGCGAGCCGGAATATTATCGTTGGAACCAGTGGTTCTTTTTGCGCATGCTGGAAAAGGGCATCGCATTTCGCAAGAAGAGCAAAGTGAACTGGTGCCCGGAGTGCGCCACGGTTCTGGCCAACGAACAAGTAATCGACGGGTTTTGCTGGAGGCATGAGACTGCCCGGGTGGAAGTAAGGGAACTCGATCAGTGGTTCTTGCGGATCACCCAATACTCGGATGAACTTCTTGCCGGCATGGAGCAACTGAAGAACGGTTGGCCCGAGCGCGTGCTGCTGATGCAGCAGAACTGGATCGGGAAATCGCGCGGCGCCCGGGTGAAGTTCGCAGTGGACGGCGCGGATATGGCTCTCGAAATTTTCACCACGAGGATCGACACGATTTACGGCGTGTCGGCGCTCGTCGTTGCCGCTGGCCATCCCGGGCTGGGAGAGTTGCTCGAAGGTGTGCACGGCCGTGCGGCAATGGATTCGCAGGTCAAGTCCATGCTACAGCGCAGCACGAAAGCGGCGGATATCGCTACCGCGGAAAAAGAGGGATTCTTCACCGGGCGATTCGCGGACAATCCGTTTTCGAGTGAGAAGGTGCCGATTTGGGTGGCAAATTTCGTTCTCGCGGAATACGGGACTGGCGCGGTGATGGCCGTCCCCGCGCACGACCAGCGCGATTTCGAATTCGCGACGAAATACGATTTGCCGGTGAAGGTGGTGGTGCAGCCGTTAACGGGTGAGCCGCTGCGCGCCGACCGCATGCAGGAGGCGTACACCGGGTACGGCCGACTTGTCAATTCCGGACGCTACGCCGGGCTCACGTCCGAAAGCGCGATCGAAAAGATGATTGCTGACGCAGCGGAACGGAAAATCGGAGCTGGAGAAACGACCTATCGACTTAAAGATTGGGGCATTTCACGCCAGCGTTATTGGGGCACGCCCATACCGGTGGTGTATTGCGAGCGCGACGGAATCGTGCCAGTTCCCGACGATCAGCTTCCGGTGCGGTTGCCGGAGAACGTTAAACTGACCGGGCAAGGCCAATCGCCGCTGGCGAACGATCCGCAGTTCGTCAATACAAATTGTCCAAAATGTGGCGGGCCGGCGCGGCGCGAGACGGACACCATGGACACGTTTGTCGATTCGTCGTGGTACTTCTATCGCTACACCGATCCACACGATTCCTCCGCGCCATTCGACGGGGCAGTCGTCGCCTATTGGTTTCCGATCGATCAGTACGTCGGCGGAATCACGCATGCGATTCTGCATCTGTTGTACTCCCGCTTTTTCTGCAAAGTGATGCGCGATTTGGGACTGGTAAATCACGATGAGCCGATTGCACGCCTCTTCACCCAGGGTATGGTGCAGAAAGGCGGCGTCGCCATGTCGAAATCGCGCGGCAATGTGGTGGGCGCGATCGAAATGGCCGAAAAATACGGATCCGATACCGGGCGGCTCTACACGCTTTTCGCCGCGCCACCGGAAAAAGACCTGGAGTGGAACGAGCAGGGGATCGAGGGCTCGGCGCGGTTTCTGAATCGAATTTTTAGACTGATCGATAAGCACGGCGCGGCGCTGAAAACCGCACCGTCGGCCGGCGCGGAAGACGCTGGGTCTACGGCCAAGGAAAAGCTGTTGGTGCGAAGGCTGCATCAGACGCTCAAGCGCGTGACGCAGGACTTTGAGACGCGCTGGCATTTCAACACGTCGATTGCGCTGGTCATGGAAATGGTGAACGATTTGGCAGCGCAGGAACCGCTCGATCAAGACGTGGCGCCACAGGTGCTGAAGGGCGTTCTCGATGGACTTGTGCTGATGCTTTCTCCGATGGCGCCGCATATTGCCGAAGAAATGTGGGAAATGCTCGGACATGCCGACGGCGTTTACCGCCAGAAATGGCCTGCGTATCGCGAAGACCTGGCGCGCGAAGAGCAGATCGAGATTCCGGTGCAGGTCAATGGCCGCCTGCGGGCCAGGATCACGGTGGAGATGGGGCTGAGCGACGAAACATTAAAGGAACAAGCGCTCAACCATTCGCACGTGGCGCCCCTGATTGCGGGCCGCCAGATCGTTAAAACTGTGGTCGTGCCCAACAAGCTCGTGAACATCGTCGTTCGTTGAGACGCGGATCGTTCGCGCGCGGGCCGGATGCCCGATGGTTCGTGATATTCTCTCGGAAGATGTTCTTCCGGACTGGCAGTGTCGAACCGATGGAGCGGCGCTAGGTGGGTGAGAGCAAAGCTATGACCGAAAGCGGAGCGGCAGTGCAAAAGATGTCCGAAGCTGCCACCGGAACGCGGCACGGAATCGTGGTGCTGGATTTCGGCGGCCAGTATACGCAGCTGATTGCCCGGCGGATTCGCGAACAGGAAGTTTTTTCCGCGATCCTGCCGTGCACGGCTTCGATTGAGGAAGTTCGCGCATACGAACCTGTGGGGTTGGTGCTTTCTGGCGGCCCGAGCTCCGTTTACGAAAAGGACGCGCCGGTGTGCGATCCTGGCATGCTGCAGCTTGGAATTCCCGTTCTGGGCATCTGCTACGGCATGCATTGGCTGACGCACAAGCTGGGCGGGCGCGTGGAGCGCGCCGGCCGCCGCGAGTACGGAGGTGCGCAACTGGAAATCGAGCGTTCCTCGTCGTTGTTCGCAGGCCTGCCGGGGACGCTGAAAATCTGGAACAGCCACGGCGATCACGTGGTTGGATTGCCGGAGGGATTTCACGTCACTGGGCGAACGGACAACGCGGTTGCTGCGGTTGAGAATCCCGAAAAGAGGATCTACGGCGTCGAGTTTCATCCCGAAGTGCAACACACCGAGCGCGGAACCGAAATATTACGGAATTTTGCCTTCGGGGTCTGCAAGGCGAAACGCAATTGGAACCGGGCAGGATTCATTGCCGGGGCAGTGGAATCGATTCGCAAGCAGGCGGAAGGCGCGCGAGCGATTTGCGCGCTGAGCGGCGGAGTCGATTCGGCGGTGGCCGCGGCGTTGGTGGCACGAGCGATTGGCGACCGGCTGACGAACGTGTTCGTCGATACCGGGCTGCTGCGATGGAACGAGTTTGCCGACACGCTCGATTTGTTGCGAGGGCGGTTGGGATTGCAAGTGATTGGTGTGGACGCGTCGGAGCGTTTCCTTGCAAAACTGCAGGGCGTGACTGACCCGGAAAAGAAGCGAAAGATCATTGGCAACGAATTTATACAGATGTTCGCCGAAGAGGCGCGCAAGCTGACGCAGGACGCGTCCGGCGGACTGCCGGTGAAATTTCTAGTACAGGGGACGCTCTATCCCGATGTGATCGAGTCGATTTCGGTGAAAGGGCCTTCGGCGGTAATCAAGTCGCATCACAACGTGGGCGGGTTGCCGGCGAACATGCCGTTTAGCCTGATCGAACCGCTGCGCGATTTATTCAAGGACGAAGTTCGCGGAATCGGGCGGGAACTGGGTTTGCCCGAAGAGATTTTGGTGAAGCATCCGTTTCCGGGGCCGGGCTTGGCGGTCCGTATTCTGGGAGAGGTAAGCCGCGATCGGCTGGAGACGCTTCGCATTGCTGATGTCGTGGTGGTAGAGGAAATTCAGCGAGCTGGAATTTACGAGAAGGTTTGGCAGGCGTTTGCGGTGTTGTTGCCCGTGCGCAGCGTGGGCGTGATGGGCGACGGCCGCACGTACGGTGATACCATAGCCGTGAGGGTTGTGGAATCCCTTGACGCTATGACGGCGGACTGGTACCGGCTGCCGATGGAAGTATTAGAACGGATCTCGACGCGAATCGTGAACGAAGTGCCGGGCGTCAATAGAGTGGTGTACGACATTAGCTCGAAGCCGCCGAGCACCATTGAGTGGGAGTGAAGCCGTAAGCCGAAGATCGGCGCCGCAGGGCGCACCGCACCATCGGCGCCAGTTGAATGTGAACCGGGCTATTCGGGGAATGGGCGATGAAAACGACTAGCGGTTGGCCATCTTCTGGGCCATGTACAAAAGCAACCGGCGGTCGCCCTCTTCGATTCGTCCCAGCAACCGGCGGAAGCGGCCCAAAAACCGGGCTTCTTTCCCGGCGCTGCCCCAGGCGATATCATCGGCGCTCTTCCGCTTGGGAAGATTGGGCAGTTCGGGTGGCTCCTCGCCGTCGTAGAATAGTTGGTAGAGCGGCACTTCCATGGCGCGGGCCAGTTTTTCAAGCGTCTCGATAGCTGGAACGGTGTGGCCGTTCTCGACGCGCGAAATGTAGCAGCGGAGCAGGCCGGTGCGCTTTTCGATGTCGCCCTGTGATAGTTTTTTTGTTTCGCGTAGCAGGCGAATGCGTTCGCCGATTATCATAGCGGGTATTGTTACATGGCACTCGTGATACCTGCAAGAACTAATTATAAGGCACCGGTGGCGGAGCGGGCGTAACCGAATCGCGATGGCGAACGTCATTAAACATATGGTATCCAGCGCTCCGGCAATGACGCTGCCGCTCGATCGCGCGGTGAAGCAGGAGGATGACCGGACACTCGTCCGTGAGTGCCAGGGCGGGGCGCAACGAGCTTTTGAGGAATTGGTGAGGCGCCATCAGCAGCGCGTGTTCGCGCTTGTCGGCGGGATTTTGAGGCGCCCCGAAGATGTGGAAGATGTAACGCAACAGGTGTTTTTGAAGGCTTATCTGGGGATCAAAAAGTTCGACCAGCGGGCGGCGTTTTCGACTTGGCTTTATAAGATCGCGGTGAACGAGTGCTGGGATTACCTGCGGAAGAAAAAAGTCCGGCCTCTGGTATATGAAGCTGACCTTTCCGAAGAGCAGGTGTCGCGGCTGGACGGTATTGTTTCGCTTACGCATCCGCCCGAGGGGCCTGCCGAGCGAGCAGAATCGCGGGAAATGCTGGAACGAATGCTGGATGCCCTGCCGGAGCAAGACCGGCAACTGCTGGTGTTAAAAGAGATGTCCGGATTTTCGGTGCAGGAGTTGGCGGAGATTTTGAAGCTGAACGTGAACACGGTAAAGGTTAGGCTCTTCCGGGCGCGCGGCAGAATCATGGATACTTACGGGCGCCGCCTGGGTTCGACGCACAAAGCAGGTTCCGCTTCCGCTACGCGGGAGAAGGAGTAAACACCATGGCCTTCGATATGAGTTTGCCGAATGCGGCATGTTCGCAATACGAGCCGCTGCTGGAGGATCATCTAAACTCCGCTTTGAACTCCATGGACGCCAAGCGCGCAGAGAAACATCTGGATAGTTGCAGAGCGTGCCGCGCGGCATTCGAAAATGCGCGAGCCGGCGCGCAACTGTTTCGCGCTGCTGCGCAGGAGCAGGTCGTTCCCGATCCTGGGTTTCCACGGATGGTAATGGCTCGGATTCGCGTGGCAGAGTCGGAAATGACGGCCGAACGCGCGGGATTTTGGCAATCCTTGGTCGCGTTGGGATGGCGATTTGCGGCCACGGCGGCTCTCGCTCTGGTAGTGCTGGTGGCTTATGGCGCGGGACATGCGCGGCACGCGCAACCTACCCAGCTGGCTGTACGTCCTATACAAGCGACGGATTTTTTCTTTGGATCTGACCCGGCGCAACCCCCGGCGAATCGAGACGAAGTGCTGATGATGGTGGCGGAATCGACCCATGGAAGCAACTAAAGCACGCCGCGAAGCGGCCATCCTCTTCATCGCTGTATTCGTGCTGGGCGTGGTGTTCGGGGGCGTCGGCGATCGCTTGTGGAATCAGCACGTCTCCGGCGAACCCATCACGATCGTCACCAAGGTGCAGCACCCAACCAACGACCAGATGATTGATAACTTCTGCCAGCAGGTGAAGATCACCCCCCGGCAGCGCAAGCAGCTGGGCAGCATCATGGACGATACCGAAGCGAAGTGGAGAGCGCTGTACGCGCCGCTCAATCCGCAGAAAGAAGAGATTCGGCAGGAGGGGCGGGCCCGCATCCGCGCGATTTTGACGCCCTCACAGGTTCCCAAATTCGAGGAGTACATGAAGCACGTGGATGAGCAGCGCAAGGCGCAAGCCGCTGCGGCTGCGGCAGGCAACGCAAGTCACTAAAGCGCCGCGGCGCCCGGCGAAATCCAGGAGTTCATCGCGGGCGAGCGCCCGTCCTAAAGAGATCAAATCCGGTCACAACCTATGAATCAGAATTTATCCGCCGCAGAAGCGCAGTCCGAGCGAGTTTCCTCTGCCTCTGGTGTCATGCCCACTATTCGCCTGGAGGGAATTTACAAGACGTACGACCTGGGCGAAGTGCAAGTCCACGCACTGCGAGGCGTGTCCCTCGATATATATCGCGGAGAGTTTGTCGCCATCATGGGAGCGTCGGGTTCCGGCAAGTCGACGCTGATGAACATTCTTGGCTGCCTCGATAAGCCCACGAAAGGTCGATATTTCCTGGACGGCAAAGACGTCTCCGGACATTCGCGGCATGATTTGGCTAAAATCCGCAGCCAGAAGATAGGTTTCGTGTTCCAGCAATTCAACCTTCTCGCACGGACGTCAGCTTTGGAGAACGTTGAATTGCCCACCATCTACGCCGGTGTCGCGCCCACGGAGCGCGACAGGCGAGGGCGCGAGGCTCTGGCTCGCGTGGGACTTTCCGAGCGCTCGGGCCACTTTCCTTCGCAACTATCGGGTGGACAGCAGCAGCGCGTGGCGATCGCGCGCGCGCTGGTAAATAATCCCGCGTTGCTGCTGGCGGACGAGCCCACCGGGAACCTCGACAGCCGTACGAGCGTCGAGATTATGGATATTTTTCAGCGCCTCAACACCGAGAACGGACTGACGGTAGTGATCGTCACGCACGAGACGGATATCGCGCAATACGCCAAACGCGCCATCGAGTTTCGTGATGGACGCATGAAAAAAGATGTGCTGATCCAGAACCGCTCGATCGCCGCGGAGGTGTTGCCCGCGCTTCCAGCGGAGGACGACGATCTGGTACAGGGCGTCGAGAACGCGCCGCCAAACGGCAACGGCACGCCGCACTAGCTCTCCGCGAACCTCGGAATTAGACCGCAGTCTAGAAGGGAATATCTTCGTCGGAAATTCCCGGACCGGCGGCGGGCTCGTCAGACGGCATCATACCTTCCATGTCAGCGTCGGCGGCGCGGCTTGCGCCGGGACCAATACCCCCACCTGCTGACTCGCTGCGGGAAGTGAGCATGCGCATTACATTTCCTACAATTTCCGTAGTCTGCCGCTTCTGGCCATCGCGCTTATCTTCCCACTGGCGCGTTTGGATACGCCCTTCGATGTACACCAGCATGCCCTTTTTCAGGTATTGCTGGCAAATTTCCGCGAGCTTGCCCCACAAGACCACGCGGTGCCACTCCGTGCGTTTCTGTCGCTCGCCGGAGCGGTCCTTGAATGTCTCATCGGTAGCCAGAGTGAAATTCGCTACGGCTTGGCCGCCCGAGGTATAGCGCGTCTCAGGATCGCGTCCAAGACGCCCAACTAGGATCGCTTTATTAACGGACATGCGCAGGAGTATAGCGGAAAATGCTTCGTAGTAGAAATCAAGCTTGCCGGGATTCGCGCCAGCGTCGCGCCCGCCGATTTACGAACGCAGGTTCGCGGATGCGGATCTGGTCGAGGCTCGCGAAATCGATCGCCTTCTCTGTGGTTGCGATAGAGGAGTTCAGTGTCGCGTGGACGACACTTCCATTTGCCGCAGTTTTGCTTCCGCGCGGCGCGCTTCGTCGGAGCCAGGAAATCGCTTCACTACATCCCGCAGGTCGCGACGCGCGCTGATTTTCATCCCCAGCGCTAATTCCGCCATGCCTTTTTTGAGCAGGGAAGCGCCTAGCTTGAAACTCTGGGGGTAATTTGAGAGCACCGTCTCATAGGCGGCGATGGCGGCCTTGTAGTCGGCCTGCGAGTAGGCGATTTCGCCGAGATAGAATTGCGCGTTGGACGCCAGATCGTTCTGCGGAAAATGTTTGATGTAATCGGAGAATTCCTGGCGCGAAAGATCGTAGTTTCCGCTGGTGTAATCTCGCAGCGCGTTGCGATAAAGCGTGTCGGCTGAGATCGGCGACATCGCGCCGGGGCCGGCCGTATTTGGGGCAGTTGCTGCATCCGGTGAGGTGCCGCCCGGAGCAGGCGTGCCCGGCGCGGCGCCGGGAGCTCCATTAGGGGCGGTTGCCGGCGCCATTCCACCGGGAGTTGCTCCTGGCACAACGCCCCCGGGCGCTGCGCCACCACCTTGTTGCGAAACCTTGGCGTCGATGCTTTGCAGTTCGCTTTGCACGTCGTTAATCTGCTGCGAAAGTTTGGCGAAGCGGGCCTGGACGTCCTGCAGGTTGTCCGAGATTCCTTGCTGTTGCTGGGTCATCGAACTGATCGTCGACCCGGTGTTCGCCTGCATGTCTTGCACGACCTTTTGAAGCGAGCCCATTTGATTGTGAAGTTGATTGGAGGAGTCGAGCGACTGCTGCACCAGCGTCCGCAGTGTGGCAGTGTCCGACGCCAGCGCGGTGGTCAAATCCTGCTGGCCCTGAATCAATTGCGAGACTTGCTGCTGCAGCTCAATGATCTCGCGGGACACGGCGTCCGCGGGTTGCGGAGCTAAAATGGCTCCTCCGAGCGCGCCGCAGAACATGGCTGCAATGGCGAGCGCAATCCATCGTATTCGCAATGGGATGCCTCCTGACGGAAATGTGACTGGGCTAAACCTTCGCGGGCGAGAAGCCCGGCGAATCGTCCGTGTCTATTCTCGCACGGCTTTCGCCTCGAGCGCCGTGCGGCCTATAAAAACCCCGAGGGGGCGGTTTGGCCGCCGCCCTCGGGATCCATTCAGTTACTGGCCAGAGCCGTTCGATACCACCAGAACGAGATGGGCGCGGCGGTTCTGTGACCAGCACGCTTCGGTGTGCTCGGTGCAGAAGGGCCGCTCTTTGCCCCAGCTGACGGTGGTCATGCGATCGGCGGAAATTCCCAAGGAGATCAGGAAGTTCTTAGCCGCTTCCGCGCGGCGCTGTCCCAGCCCCAAGTTATATTCGGTCGAACCGCGTTCGTCGCAGTGGCCTTCGACGGAGATCCGCGCCTGCGGATAGGAGCGCAAGAACTCCGCGTCTTTGGTGAGCGCGTCGCGTGCTTCCTGCCGCAATTCGGATTTGTCGAAATCGAAGTAGGCATCCTTGATATTCTGGGAGAAAAGGTCGCTCAGATTCGCCTGCGCCGGCGGCGGTGCCGCGGTGGTTGCTGCTGCCGCCACGTCCACGCGCGCGCTGGCTGTGGCGCTGCCGCCCGAGCCAGTGGCCGTGATCGTGTAGGTGGTCGAATCGCTCGGCGTTACCGGCGTCGATCCTTGCGGTGAAACTTTTCCGACGCCCGGCTCTATGTCCAGGTCGGTGGCGTTTGTGGAAGACCAAGCAAGCGTGGAGGTCTGTCCGGATTGGATCGATGCCGGCGTCGCATTGAGCGTTACGGTGGGCGACGCTGCCGGTGCTGGTGTTGGCGCGGGCGTGGTGGCCGCGACCTGTTTTTTGCAACCGCCAACGGCCGCGGCTAAGGCAAGCAAGCTAAATGTAAGCACGTACTTCGATACACTACTGGGCTGCATTATCGTTCTCTCCTTCGCTCTTCCGTGAGGGCTTTACGGAAGTTCGAAAATGAATTTTTTAACGGTCTAGAACTCTACCCAAGTTTCTGACTTCTACGAAAGCACACCCTACAACTGTATTTCCGAACCACTTCTTCCCCTACACCCGTGAGGAACTCGTTTTGCGCTTTTGCTCTCGTCCCAGCGCGGTTGAACGCGCGGCGCGAGACGCGCTGCCGCCGCTCAGTCCTTCGGGGACCAACTCGGCGATTCATTCTCCCCGTGAAACGTCAACTGCCGCGGTTGGCTGCCATCCGCGAGCATCTCCCAGATTTCGTTTGTGCCGGTGCGCGTGGACTCGCACGCCAAGTGGCGGCCATCCGGCGCCCATGTGGGGCGCTCGTTACGGCCCTCGTCCTTGGTCAACTCGACCAATTGGTGGCTCACAATGTCCATAACGTAAATATCGTAGGTTCCTGCCGGTCTGCGCCAACTAAATGCGAGCAATTGTCCATTCGGTGACCATGCCGGGTCGACTACGTAGCCCATGTCCGGTAGGGCGATTTTCTGTACGTTGGACCCATCGGAGTTAGCCTCGTATAGAACCGGGTCGCCTACGCGATCGCTCACAAAAACGATCTGCTGCCCGGTCTTCGGGTTAAATACCGGCGAAGTGTTCACTCCCGCGGCGAAGGTGATCTGCTGCATGTGCGTCCCATCCGAATTGGCGACGTAAAGTTCCGTATCGCCGCTACGGCTGGACATGAACGCGAGCTGCATGCCGTTGGGCGACCACGCCGGAGAGCTATTGGTTCCCGGGAAATGCGGAAACGCGACCATGCGGTGGGTGAGCGTCGAGTACATGCAGATCTGCGCCGAGGGCGCGCCGCGATATGGAACGTAGCAAGTGAACGCGATGCGCGAGCCGTCGGGCGACCAGCGCGGAGTGAGCGCAATGGAACGCAGATGTGTTAGTTGCTTTTTATCCGCTCCGTCGTAATCCATCTCCCAAATTTCTTTGTCGCCGTTGTGGGCGCTCACGTACGCAATCTTGGTTTGCGCGATACCGGTCTGGCCGCCGCTAAGCAGGGAAACGATGTCGTCGGCGAACTCGTGAGCTAGCATGCGCGCGCCTTCGTCGGTCGCCGCGTCGGTGTAGATTTTCTGCAGCGCGGTGTTGGCCGTTTGGCCGCTGACACTGGAAAGGTAGCCTGCGAGTGAGAGGCTCGACCCGGCTATGTTCAAGTTCCCGTACGCCACCATGTACGCGCTGCACGGCGCCGCGGACCATTGCTGCGCGTTGAGCTCGCTGGGCTGGCTCGGAGCTGAAAGCGGATAAAAGCTCTCGCTCACCATTTCCACGATTCCCGAATAGCTCAGGTCGGCCCACAGCACGTCGTGAAATGTTTTTTGAAATGGCTGCGCCGCGGCGGCGCGCACCGCCGTTTCCGGTACGGCCAACCGCACTTTCGAAACTCCTAGCCCGGTCCCGGTGCTGAACCAATCCTGCGCCGAGGCGCGAGGTGCGGTGACGCAGATCACTCCAGCTACTGCCAATGCCAGCGAGAACAATGCGAGTCGTCGTTTCATGGATTAGAACCTTGAGTCCTTGCGTATTGGAAGCACGTGTGAATCATCGGTGAAAATCAAACCAAAATTGAACGTTTACTGCTGAACCGGAGTATCCCGGTGGCAAGTGTTGCAGCGGGCTCGAGGACTGAATCGCTCGCACAGCCGATGTATCGACCGAACCGATGTTGCTCGACCGCTGAATCTGGATGTTCGTTACGGTCCCGTCGCGCAAAATGGTGAAGGTAACGATCACGCGCGGTGCATATGCCACGCTGGGGTCAACCGTCGATTGGAGCCAATTGCTGCTGATGCGCCGCTGCACCGCTTGAACGTACCATCCGAAACGCGACGCGAAATCGCCTCCCTGTGCGCCGCCAAAGCTCATCCCCGCCGCGGTTGCGCCTCGATTGCCTATATTGAAGGACGTAGTGGGCACCGTTGGAGCGCCGCCGGCTCCGTAAGGAACTGCGTTTGGCGGCGGCGGAGCTTTGTTTTCCAGCACCTTCGATGGCCGCGTCACGTACTTGCGCGGCGGCGCCATCTCGCTTGCAGCTTCCTTGGGCTTCTTGATTTTCGGAATTCTGCTATTCAGAAATTTGGGGATCGGAACAGCATCGGGAGCGATTTCCGGCGGTTTGGGCACGGCTTTGTACAGGCCCTTCGTGTTATCCACCACGCGATTGGGACTTTCAACCTCCGGTCGCGGCAGCGGAATGGCCGGTACGTTTCCAACCAGTCCGACGGTCACCGCCCCTCCCGGTCCGCCCCAGTTTTGCCCGGGACGATTGAGATATGCGGAAACCGCGACGCCCACGCCGAGCGCGCAATGCAAAACAACGGAGTAGGATATGAATCGCTTAAGAGTGTCGTCTCGCCGAACTGCCGCCGCGTACGCCATATCATTGTGACGCCGGCCGCTCGCTCAACGGCTGCGTTACCACGCTGATATTTTGAATCCCGGCCTGCCGCAGCGCGTCCACCACCGTGGCCCAGCTTCCGAACGGCACGGTTTGGTCGCAGCGGATATAAACGGATTGCGTTTTGGGATCGTGCGATTTAGAAACAATTTGTTGGCCGAGTTGGTGGATGTTCACCGGCTTGTCATTCAAATAAACGCGCTGCCCGCGGTCGATCGTAACCACCATGCGCACTTGCGTCAGTTCCTTCACCGTCTTTGTTTTCGGAACGTCCACGTCGATTCCTGATTGCAGCACCGGCGCGGTGATCATGAAGATGATCAGCAGCACCAGCACCACGTCGATGAACGGCACCATGTTGATTTCTGAAAGGGAGGTGCCGGTCTCGCGTTGTATTTGCGGCATGGGGATTTCCTAGGACGTGTAAAGCGTCTCGATCTTCGCCACAAATTCGGAGGCGAAATCGGACATCCGCGCGGCAAGGCTGCGGATTCCGTGAAGGAAATGGTTGTAGGCGATCAGCGCCGGGATGGCCGCAAACAGGCCGGCCGCCGTGGTAATCAGTGCTTCCGCGATTCCCGGAGCAACGGCTCGCAGGCTTGCCGTACCGGCCTCTCCCAGTCCGGCGAACGCGTCCATCACGCCCCATACTGTGCCGAAAAGCCCGATAAAGGGCGATACCGATGCGATGGTCGCGAGCGTGGACATGCCCTTTTCCAGGCGACGGACTTCTTCGCCCGCTGCTACTTGCATCTCGACTCCGACGGCATTGGCGTTTTTCAGCTTCGCCACCGTGGCTGTTCCACCGCCTGCCGAGCGGACATTGCCCGTGCCAAGCTGCGCCTCAAACTCGCGGTAGCCCGCCGCGTACACGGAGACCAGCGGAGTGGTGCCTGCTCCTGCACGCAGCGTGTTTGGATCGGCCAAGCCTCGCCCGGTACGGAACATCTGCAGAAATCGCGCCGTTTTGTTGTCCAGCCCGCTAAGCTGCGAAAATTTCTGCAGGATCAAAGCCCAGGAGAAGATGGATAGGAATAGCAGAATACCCAGGACTACGCGCGCAACGCCGGTGGTCTGCTCCAGCAATCCAACCGGGCTGGCAAAAAGGAAAAGCGCCGAGCCTAAAATTGTGGGTGCTCCTAAAAAAAGTTTGTCGGAACTGGGCCCAAATTTAAGCTAGCACAGGCCCTATCGTGGGTCAAAGGTCTCTGATGCGGCAGTCGAATAATTTGCTGCCTGAAACGACACAATTTTCAATTTTGTTCGGTATCGCGTGAATTTGTTGGAGTGCCGCCTTCGCTAGTCGCGCTTTGAGCCCCTTCGGCGGCGCTTTGGCGCGGGTGATTTGGGAATTTCGATTTGTAGGGACTTCACGGTCTCGTCCAGCACGTTTCGCAGCTTGGCATCCACTTCCTCCGCGGCTTCCTGCGAAATCCGGCGCGCCGCTTCCACCAGCGCGCTGGAGCGGTCGGACACGTCTTGAATTAGATCGCGAACCGAATCTTCCGCCGCGCGCTCGATCATGGATCGCAGAGTTTTGCCGATCGCCTCGCGAAGCTCTCCATCCAATTGTTCGCGCGTGAAGGTGAACTCTTCATCGTCGGCAGGCTCGATTTCAGACTGGGGCGCTATCGATTGTTCTTCGGAACTCTGTTCCGCTGGGGGCGGATAGTCCGCTTCCGACTGAGCGTCGCGGATTTCTTCCGGCTCGGTCGTCGAGTTGCCCGCCGTTTCTGACGACACCGGGTCCAATACCTCGATTGGCGTTTGCGCAATATCGTCCGGGTGAGGGAACCAATCAGTCGGGCCGGGCGTTAGACCCCAGACGTTACCGGGGACATCCATCTCCATTGCAATCTGATAATTCTCCCGGTGGGTTCGCGGCCGCTGCACCCAAACGACCCTGCCCCGGACCACCCGGCGATCCCAGCCGGGCGCGTGGAAGATTTCCATTGTGACCACGGAATTCCTGGGGACGTAATTTTGCGACTGGAATTTGCAGCCGTAGCAATCCACCATCATGGTGCTGGTCGACTCGCGAAACGGCTGCCCGAGCGCGTCCGTGCCCACCACGTTGATAGGCACTGCTTGCACCACGCGCGTACTGCGGCGTTTCTCCGCGCCGCTGGGCTGTGGAGTCTCAGTTGCGGAAGTTGCTGTCTCGCTCACCCGGTGCTCCGTCGAGCTTCCTACAGTAGCACCGGCGCCCGGCAAGAAGCAGCATCACTAGTGGGCTGGCTGCGAAAGGGTAAAGCCGGGCCGCCCAGTCCGGCTGCGCCACGACATGTTCACCAGCGCGGTTCGTCAGCATTGACACCGCGCGTGGCGCACGGTACGGTGTGAATCGATCCGCATGGTCAACGATATTCTCGATTTGGAGGCTTTTCGCGCCGCGCCGTTGGTGCGCGACCCTTACGAGCATCTTGTCTTGCCGCGCTTCGTCAAGCCAGCCGCCTTAGCCCGATTGAACGCCGATTACCCCCACATCGAGCAAACCGGCAGCTTTCCGCTCGACTCGCTGAAATTCGGCGCAGGTTTTCAGGAGCTGGTCGACGCCCTCGAATCCGCCGAGTTCCGCAGGGCGTTTGCGGAGAAATTCGGCGTCAACCTCGCCAACCGCCCCACTACCATCACCGCCCGGGGGCGTTGCGGCGCGCGCGACGGCAACATCCATTGCGATTCCGCCAGCAAAATCATCACCGTGCTGCTGTACGTAAATCCTGAATGGGACGACTCCGGCGGCCGTCTCCGCCTGCTGCGCTCGCGTGACGATATCAATAACTTTGTCGCCGAAGTTCCGCCGTCTGGCGGCACGTTGGTCGCGTTTCTGCGCTCCGATCGTTCCTGGCACGGCCATTTGCCTTTTCATGGCGACCGCCGCGTGATTCAATTCAATTGGGTCAACGACACCAGCAATCAGCGCCTGGCTATCTTCCGGCACCGGCTCTCGGCCTCGATGAAACATCTTTTTGGTGCTATCAAGCCATTGCACGATCCGCAGCCGCAAGATCCTTCACAGATGTGACTCGCCGCCGTAGCCTCGCGCGCGGAAATCTCGTACGAGAGCTCGCGACGCTGCGAATGAACTCCGCTGAACAAAAATTCCTAGTC
Source organism: Candidatus Acidiferrales bacterium (assembly GCA_050746805.1). Classification (GTDB taxonomy): domain Bacteria; phylum Acidobacteriota; class Terriglobia; order Acidiferrales; family UBA7541; genus Palsa-295. The sequence goes on from JBOGMW010000168.1 coordinate 19,182, forward strand.
GTGCGCCTAAGCTCGCTCGGCGACCTGGTGCACACCATTCCCGCCGTAGCCGCCTTGCGC
>JBOGMW010000169.1:0-24896 GCA_050746805.1 Candidatus Acidiferrales bacterium
GACGGACCGCCGCTGGTGCGAGTGCATTCCCATTGCCTCACCGGCGACGTACTCGACTCCACGGCATGCGATTGTCGCGCCATGATCGAAGGTTCGCTGCGGGCCATCGCCGCGGAAGAGCGCGGCGTGTTCGTCTATCTGCATCACACCGGTCGGGGATTTTTGGTCGATACGCGCACCGAAGAAGGCGCTGCGCTGCCGCGCATTCTTTTTCACGAGCGTGGGCGAGCCGATCGCGACGCGGGGGCGCAACGCCTGATCCAGCACGAAAGCGGCATCGGGGCGCAAATTTTGAAGGATCTGGGCTTGCGGAGGATCCGCGTGCTCACCAATTTGCCGAGAAAAGTCGTCGCGCTCACCGGCTACGGCCTTGAAATTGCCGACCAAGTATCGTTGCGCGTTCGAGACGCCGCAAAACTCGATCATCAACTGCTTTAAGGCGCTGCGCGGCAGACTCCGCTACGGCCGTTTCTGATGCAGCCTCGATTGTGATTGGGCAGCCGGAGCCACCGTCACGTACGGGCGCAGCTTGTTCAGCTTTTTCTGCGAAATGCGGTGGACGGCGAGCAGGTCGTCCACGCGATGAAAGGGTCCGCTTTTTGCGCGGAAATCCAGGATCGCCTTCGCCGTCACCGGCCCGACGCCCGGCAATTCCTCTAGCTGACCGACGGTGGCGGAATTCAAGTTGACCGGCTTCGAAGGCGGATGTTTCTTGGGCCCCGCGAACGACTGCACCGCAACTGCAAGAAATAAGAACGAGATGGACAAAAACGCGAGGCAACGGAGGTGTTTGCGATTCAAAGCACGCCCCAATCCGATTAGCACAATTTTCAACTAGCACGAAGGCGGTTGCATAAGCGATTCGAGCGGCAATATATCAGTTGACGATCAGCGGCGCCAGGGGAACAGGTAGGTGGCGATCAACAGGGCGACAGAGGCGATCAAGGCACCTCCGAAGATTTTCGTTTGCACCCCAGCTACGCGGAACAAAATCATCGACATCAGGAACAGCACCGCGGCGGAATAAAAGGCCATCCACGAGATCATGCGAAAGAAAGGCAGCTTCGTGCGCGGATTCCGGGAGCCGCCGCGCTCGTCAGAAGCGGGGGCATATTGCGGCGCGCTCCCGGCATCGCTGGGCGCCGCAGTTTGCGTGCTTTCGATTTGTTGCTCGCTACTCACGATCTATTTCGACATAGGCGCGCCCAGAAATTAGGGCCTTCGGCGCATTGCGTACAGCTAGCGGATCTCGTCACCTTGCGCGTTAAACGCCTTGACCTCGCCGAAGAGCGCCGCTTGGTCGCCGATCTGCGCGCGGTCGCCAACGAGCACAATCTGCGCGTTGGCGGAATCGAAATGCCGTCGCGCCGCTTGCAGGACGTCGTCCGTCGAGAGCGCGTGAATGCGCTGGCGGTAAGTTTCGAGATAGTCCTCGGGCAACCGGTCCAGATAGACGACTGAAAGCTGGCCGAGCAGACCATCCTGCGTGGCCACACCGAGAGAAAACACACCCGTCAGATAATTACGCGCGCTTTCGAGCTCTTCCGCGGGCACCGGCAGCGAGCGCATGCGGTCCATCTCGTAGAAAATTTCCGTTAGCGTCGCGGCCGTCACGTCGTTGCGTACGGCCGCGCTCACCGTGAAATATCCGTATTCGCGGAGGGCGTTCAGCGAGCTTCGCGGGCTGTACGTATATCCTTTTTGCTCGCGAATATTCATCACCAGCCGCGAATGGAACGCGCCGCCGTAAATTGAATTCGCCAGCATCGCGCGGTACCAATCGGGATCGCGCCGCGTGATCGCCAAATTTCCGGCTATCACTTGAGTCTGCACGGTGCCGGGCCTATCGACCAGATACACGCGCCTGCCCGATTGACGGCGGGGCTCCGCCGCTTTCTTCGTTTCCGGCTTGGGCGCTGACCAACCACCGAAGGTTTTTTCCACTTGCTCCATCATGGCGGCGGCCGAAAAATCGCCAACAACGATCAGTAGCGAGTCCGTGGGCACGTAATACCGGTGGTAGAATTCCGCCAGCTGCTCGCGCCGGTAGGCCTCCACTTCCTCAAGCGTGGGACCGACAATGGCATACGGATGCGCACCGAAAATGACGCGCCGCATCTGTTCGTTGGCCAGGAAGCCGGGCGTGGTGCGCTCGATCTTCAGCTCTTCGTAACGCTGCCGCTGCTCGCGCTCGAATTCTTCCTGCGGAAATGTAGCGTTACGTGCAAGATCGGCGATTAGCTCCAGCAGCTCGCCGGAAAATTCGGCAAGCCCCGAAGCGGAAATCGCGCTCGAATCGGCTCCCGCGTGGGTGCCCAGGCCGGCTCCAATGCGCCGCAGATCCTCTTCGATTTGCCGGCTACTGCGAGAGACCGTACCTGTGCGCACGACGGAAGAAGTGATTTCGGCGAGGCCCGGATTGCTGAGCGAGACCGCGGAATTACCGCCGCGAAAATATAGTTGCGCGGTGATTTTAGGAAATGCGTGAGATTCCGCCAGCACCACCTGAAGGCCGTTCGCGAGGGTGCGAACCGTCCGCTTCGGCCATACAACCGGCCGCTCGGGCGCGAGAGGCGGCGCCGAGGTGGCGCGCGCGGGCTGCGCCTGCTGTGTGGGCGAGCTCATCTCGCACCCCCCGCAACTGTCTCCGCTTGCGCCACGGGGCGGCGGAAAAGCACGGCGCGGTTTTTCGGCACCAAATATTTTTGCGCGAACGATTGCGCCTGCTCCGATGATACCTGCAGGAAGCCATCGAGAACTTTGTTCACGCGGTCAGGATCGCCGTCGAAAAGCGTGAAGCATGCGAGGTAATGCATCAGCCCAAATCGCGGCATGTACGAGCCCATTCCTCCTTCGAGCATTGAGTAGAAATCCGAGCGAAACTTTACCTTCACCGGCTCCAGTTCTTCTGGCGGAATTCCTTTGCGCTGCATTTCGTCGATAATTTCGTCGTAGACAGCCACCGTTCCCTCGGACGTGAATTCGGGTTTGTGAAAAATGCGCGAGACCATCTGCGTGGGGCCATTGGTATCGAGCAGATCCGCGCTGCCGTCCGCGTCGACGGCAATTTGGTCTTCGAGGACTAGCTTGCGGAACACGCGACCCGCGCGACCGCCGTGCATTACGCGCTCGACGATTCCCGCCGCAAACCAATCCGGGCTTTCGCGGCGCGGCATGGTGTAGCCGATCGCAATCGCGGGAAGCGGTCCCATGTTTTCGGGCACTTCGCCATGGCGTTCCGACTCTTGCGGCGGCTCGTTCACGTCCGCGCGCGGAGGGGCCGGCGCGGTGGGAATGTTCTCGAAATACCGCTTGGCCATCTTGAAAGCCTCGGCGGGATCGAGGTCGCCGAGCATCACCAGCACAGCGTTGTTCGGCGCGTAGAATGTGCGAAAAAATGTTTGGACGTCCGCGAGCGTGGCAGCGTCGAGATCGGCGAAGTCGCCATAAAAATTATGCGCGTTGGGCCAATTGCGAAACGCAACGGGCGGCAGATCAAGCCATGGGAATCCGCCGTAGGGCTGATTCATCACGTTGACGCGGACTTCTTCCTTCACCACATCGCGTTGGTTGCGAAGATTTTCATCATCTACTTTCAACGCGCGCATGCGATCGGCTTCGAGCCACAACACGCGCTCCAACGCATTGGAGGGAACAGCTTCGAAATAATTCGTCAGATCGTAATTCGTCGTACCGTTCAGCAATCCGCCCGAGGAATTGATCAGCCGGATGTGCTCCATCTTGGCGGCGTTTTCCGATCCTTGAAACATCATGTGCTCGAAAAGATGCGCGAACCCGCTGCGGCCGCGCGGCTCCAGGCGGAAACCAATTTGATAGTAAACTCCCACGGTGACAACCGGCGCCGAACGATCGGGCGAAGCTACAACGCGGAGGCCGTTGGCAAGCTTCGTATGCTCTACCGGGATATGCAGTTTTGCTGAGGTGGAAGTCAACGATTGCCTCCCTGGGATTTATTCAGCACGCGCCGGAGATTCCGCAGCGTCGTCTCTGGACTTTTTGCCAGCACGCGCGCGGCCAGCATGGCAAGCGTGGCGTACGATTGCTGAAATTCGCGTGGGTAGCCCCGCATGGCCCGCAGGTGTTTCGCGACAACTTCAAAATCGCCACGCGATAGCGGACCCGTCCATGCAGCGCGCGGGCCGTGCTGCTCTATATTATCGAGCATTTGCCGGTTTAACGGTAGTAGCGTTTCAATCGCGCGCCGTCGCGTGAAACCGATTCCTTCAAGTATTAGCGCCGCCGCTTCGATCAATGCGAATCCGCTGCCCGCCGCGAGAACGGCCGTGGCGTGATATGCCGGCTTGTCAGCGCTTTTAATTACAACGGGCACTCCGCCAAGACTGCGCGCGATTTGCTTTGCGACGTGCAGGGCCTTCCCGTCTCCTTCGACTGCGAACGTGACGCCATCAAGTTTGGGCACATTGCGGCCGCTGAAGGTCTGCATTGGATGGAGCGAGCCGGTAGCCGCGCCGAGGCGAGCTAGCGGATCGAGGACGCTGCGGTCGAGGGCGCCGCTGGTGTGCAAGACCACTTTACCGCGCCACGCGCCGCCAATCTTCGCCAGCGAGCGCGCCGCACTTGCAAGCGCGTCGTCCGGCGTCGTCAACAGCACTACGTCAGCGTCAAGGACATCTCCGGTCAACCGAGAACGAGCAGTACCGCCACCGATCATTCGCACTGCCGCGCGGGCGGTACGTTGCGAGCGCGTCACGACTGCGTTCACATGCCAGCCAAGCTGCCGGAGGCGTTTTCCGAGCGTTGTGCCTACGCGTCCTGCACCGACGATGGAAATTATGCGCGCCATCGAGCGTGCTAGCATAACGTGTATCACGACCTGCGCGGAGGATTTTGCATTTGCACATCTTCTGGACGGCGCTGCTCGGCCTCGTCGCACTTCTCTGGATAGCAGAAGCGATTGACTTGGCGCGAGGCGTGCCGTCGATCCCATCGATAAACGATGTTTCGCCCCTGGCCGATGCCAACTGTCCGGCGGTGTCGATCCTCTTCGGCGCGCGCGATGAGGCTCAAAAACTTCCGCAGGCGCTCGAAACGTTTCTTTCGCTGAATTATCCGCGTTACGAGGTGATCGCCGTGGATGACCGCTCGGCTGATGCCACTGGCGCAATTTTGGCCGAGGGCGCGCGCCGGAATGCGCGAATGAAACCGGTACGCATCGATTCCCTGCCCGCGGGTTGGCTGGGAAAGCCGCATGCCTTGCAACAGGCCTACGAGCATTCCACCGGCGAGTGGCTGGTCTTTACCGATGCGGACGTCCACTTCGCGCCAGATCTTTTGCAGCGGACTATCGCACTTGCGGAAGCAAAGGGCTGGGAACACGTGACGCTGCTGGGCCGCGCGAAAATGTTCACGGCCGGAGAAAAAGTCGCGATGACGTTTTTCGGGCTGGCGCTGGTAGCGGGTATCCGTCCGTGGAAGGCGAACGACGCGAAATCGCACAGTTACGCCGGAGTGGGCGCATTTCAGATGATCCGGCGCAGCGCGTACGAAACAATGGGCACCCACCGGCGGCTGGCGATGGAAGTGATCGACGACATGAAGCTGGGAAAATTGGCCAAAGAGGCCGGGGTGCGTTCGGGCGTGGCGAAGGCCGGAGATGCCGTGAGCGTGCACTGGCACTCTGGCGTCGGCAATATGATCCGCGGCACCACGAAAAACTTTTTTGCCACCTCGGGCTTCCGGCCGTGGCTCGCATGCGTACAGACCTTGGGATTACTATTGATGTGCGATCTGCCGGTTGTGGCACTACCATTCGTGCACGGGTGGGCGCGGATTTTTGCCGCCATTGCCGTGGCCCTTCCGCTGGTTGCGACCGCGGCGGTGGCCATCGAGTTTCGCGCGTCGATTGTGTATGCCGTCACGTTTCCGATTGGCGCGCTGATTTTTGCATGGATGCTGGCGCGGTCGATGATCGTGACCCTGTGGCAGGGCGGGATCGTATGGCGCGGGACGTTTTATCCGCTGGACGAATTGCGCCGCGGCGTGGTGTAGCGCGGGCCTACTTGACAAGGTAAAAGCGAAAGTTACGCAGCTGACTTGCCGCGCGCGCGGCTACTTAAAAAACGAGTAACCCACGGCGATCATGTTCAAATCCACGCCGGGATTGATGGTGCTGCGAAAGCCGTTGGAAATGTGCTGCAGCTTATAAGAAAACGTCCATGCCCGCGTGCGCGATCGGTTGAAGTGTTCCATGCCCACCTGAAAATCGAACGTGAAATTGAATCGCGTCGCTTTAGGGATATCGTCCGGAATCGCTCGCTGCGACATGACGAAGCCGCAACTGAGTGCGCCGAACGGCTGCCATTGGCGGTCTGGCCGTAAATTGAATTTCCACCCGAAGGGGCTCACGCCGCCTCCATAGATCCACTGATGGCCGATGGCGCAGAAGCCCGGTTCGACCATTCCATCGCGGAAAATGTGACATGATTCGTAGACATTGGCGCGCGCCACTTCCACGGGCTCGACGTCAATCGTGTATTCCACGGTGTACGACGGCGAAGTGACCAGCATGCGCCCGTATCGAAAGGACGCAACTCCGAGTTGTATGTGGCCCTGGCTGGTGTAAACGTCCGGCGAGTTCGCGGAGTACGCACCCCAGACTCCGAATTCATTATTGGGCGGAAACTGCTGAGCGTTAGCCGGAGGCGCGACGGTGACCACGGCAAAAACGGCGATCGCAATTAGGAGCCAGCCCGCAGTGACCTTTACGCAGCTAGCAGCCATTCGCGAGGCGAATATCACTTTACTGCGAGGAGTCGCGTGACAATCACCCTTGCCGGCGCTACTTGTCATGCCGTTTTCTGCGCGGCCGAATCGGCGCGCCGCCCACCGCGTTTGCGACGGCCGGAACCGCCGCCGCGTCGCGATCACTCGGGGCGTCGAATTGATTCGGCGCTTGCGCGATGGAAGGACCGGCGGTTGCCGCGATCATTCCCAGATCGCGTTGCTTGAGTGAACGGATGCGGTCCCGCAAGGCGGCAGCACGTTCGAAATCGAAATTCTTGGCCGCATCGCGCATCTGCGCTTCCATCTGCCCAATGACTTGCTGCAGCTGTTCTTCGCTGGCAATTTCACCGGCGGGCAGATCGTCCACCGGCACGGTCACGTAATCCGCCTCCACGATTTTTGCCAGTTGCATATCCACGGATTTGATCACCGATTGCGGCGTAATGTTGTTTTCGCGATTGTACGCTTGTTGCTTGGCTCGACGGCGATTTGTTTCGCCGATGGCCTGGCGCATGGAATCGGTCATCGTGTCCGCGTATAGAATGGCGCGCCCTTCCACGTGCCGCGCGCAGCGGCCCATGCTCTGAATCAGCGACGTGGCGCTGCGCAGGAAGCCCTCCTTATCGGCATCGAGAATCGCCACCAGCGAAACTTCCGGCAGATCGAGCCCTTCGCGCAGCAGGTTGATGCCGATCAGCACGTCGAACTCGCCGCGCCGCAGGTCGCGCAAAATGCGGACGCGTTCGAGCGTCTCGATCTCCGAGTGCAAATAGCGGCAGCGCACGCCCACTTCGCCGAAATACTCGGCCAAATCCTCGGACATCCGCTTTGTGAGCGTCGTTACCAGCACTCGTTCGTGGCGCTCGGCACGCAGCCGAATTTGCTCCAGCAGATCATCCACTTGTCCTTTCACGGGCCGCACTTCCACTTCCGGATCGACCAAGCCGGTCGGACGAATCACCTGTTCCGCAACCACTCCGCCCGATTTCGTCAGCTCGTAGGGCCCCGGCGTCGCCGAAACGTAAACCGCCTGATTGACGCGATGCTCGAATTCCTCGAAATTCAGCGGCCGGTTATCGAGCGCCGAAGGCATGCGGAAGCCATAATCCACCAGCGTCTGCTTGCGCGAACGGTCGCCATGGTACATCCCGCGAATCTGCGGAATGGTCTGGTGCGATTCGTCGACGAAGAGCAAAAAATCGGATGGCACGTAGTCGAGCAGAGTGGGCGGCGCTTCTCCGGGCAAACGTCCGGAAAGATGCCGTGAATAATTTTCGATGCCGTGGCAATAGCCGATCGTGCGCATCATCTCAATGTCGAATAGAGTCCGCTGCACGATGCGCTGCGATTCCACGATTTTCCCCTGCCTCCCCAGCTCCTTTTTCCACCAATCAAGCTCCTCGTAGATGGTCTGAATGGCGCGCTCACGCTGCTCCGCCGGCAGCACGTAGTGCGTCTTCGGATAAATCGGCATGCGCGCGATTTCACCTTCGCGGGATTGAATCTGGCCGGTGAGCGGATCGATCTTGCGTATCGCTTCGATCTGGCTGCCCCACATTTCCACTCGCACAGCCAAGTCGTCGTACGGCGGGAAAATCTCGATCGTGTCGCCGCGGACGCGAAACGTGCCGCGCCGCAAATCCTCCGCGCGATCGTATTGAATCTCCACCAGCTTGCGCAAAATCGATTCGCGCGCGATGGACTGCCCCTTTTCCAGCATCAGCAGCATGCCGTAATACGCTTCCGGCGAGCCCAGGCCGTAGATGCAGGAAACGGACGCCACCACCACCACGTCGCGGCGCTCGAAAAGCGAGCGCGTAGCGCTCATGCGCAGCTTATCCAGCTCGTCGTTGATGGTCGATTCTTTCTCAATAAACGTATCGCTTGCCGGAACGTACGCTTCGGGCTGGTAGTAATCGTAGTAGCTGACGAAATACTCCACAGCGTTCTGCGGAAAAAAAGATTTGAACTCGTGGAAAAGCTGCGCCGCCAGCGTCTTATTGTGGGCCAGCACTATCGCCGGACGGTTCGCCGCCTCGATCACCTTGGCCATGGTGAACGTCTTGCCCGAGCCGGTGACGCCCAGCAGCACCTGATGACGGTCGCCGTCGTTTAATCCGCGGACCAGCCGCGAAATTGCTTCCGGCTGGTCGCCGCGAGGTTCGTAGTCGCTGGCCAGTTTAAAATCCATGCTCGATGTCCTCAGTCCGCCTGACGCCTAAAGCCTAAAACTATTATTATACGCGACCGGGCAAGGGAACGTTCAGGACTTGAGCTGGACGAGAGGAATGGCGATGCGCGGGTCGCGCAGGCCGTTCGTATTGGTGGGAATTTGGCCCTTCACCATGGCGATTTCGTCGCAGCTAGAAAGCATCGGGCAGCAGACGCAATCCTTGTAAATTTTATCCGGCAGCTCCTGGCGGCGGGCCACCTCGAACCCGAGATGCGCGAAAAATCCCGGCGTGCGCGTGAAAAGGCACACGCACGTGACGCTTTGCCGCGTGGCTTCGTTCATCAAAGCTTCCACCAGGGCGCGACCAGCGCCGCGTCCCTTGGCCTCCGGCGCCACGGCAATCGAGCGGATTTCCGCCAAGTGCGTGCCGTAAAGGTGCAGCGCTCCGCATCCGATCACCAGGCCGTCACCTTCGGCGACCACGAAATCGCGGACGTTTTCGCATAGCTCACCGATCGCTCGCGGCAAGAGCGTGCCGGCGTCAGCATAGGGCTGGATGATGGCGTGGATGTGCTGCACATCCGGCAAGACGGCATTGCGTGTGCGGATCATCGTTGGTCGATTGGAATAATTATGTGCCAATTCGCATAAACATGCGCTAGTTTTCGCGCACTGTGCTCCCGCCGCGAAACGCCGTGCACGTACCGTTATGGTTGCGCTGGAGCCGGCTCCGGCGGCGCAACACGGGTGATCACGGTTTGTGTCTGCACCTTCCCAGCGCGATGAATTTTTTCGCCGTTCGCGGCGTCAATGATGTCGAAATCGGCGCGTTGCGTACTCGTTTGCGTCGAGCTCACCAACACCCCTGAACTCAGCGAAATCGAATCCAGGCTTTCGCCCGTTCCCGTCAGGGTCCCTGTAGTTCGCAAGCCGTGGCGAAGGTAATCGGGCGGCGTTTGGTCCGCGTGCTGTGATCCGCGACGCAGAATCTCGAATTGCGTCAGTATCACGGCACACTGCCCGGCCGCGCCCGCTGTGCCGCTTGTAGCCCCGTTTTCCAAGGCCGACGGTTTGCACGGTTCATTGCGTAAATAGGTGGAGTTCGCGTGCCAAACCAGTCCCGCAAGTGGCGCGCCGTCCAAGGGGATCTCGCCGGTCCACCTTTGCCCCGCCGATATCCCCCTCTGGGGATAACTGCTGCTGGTTTCGAGCATTCTTATCCACGAAAGCGCCGCAGGCGCGATATCCCTGACGTTTTGCAAGGTGTTGTCGGTATCTTTCAAATTCGTAATTGCCCCGCTGGGTTGGAGCGTGAATTCGAAGGAACGCCCTGCCAGACGGTCGTATTCGTGCGCCGCCGACGGCGCACCGAAGGCGGGGGCATCCGCCTGCGAATCGGCATGAGCGCGCTCGTACGTTACGCGCATGCGTATCAGAGCCTGTTCTCCGCCCTGCTGTAACTTCGCGCCGCCGGCACTGTCGCCGTCCGGCAAGACATCCAGCCGCGCCAGCAAGTCCACATTCTCGCTGAAATTTGTGCCGCCTTCGGGATTGATGATTGGCGTTGTAGTTTTTCCCGTCGACGCCGTGTGGGTTTCGATCTGATAGTAGAGCGTCTCGCCCGGCTTAAATCGAGGATGGATATGAGTTCCGCGGGCGGCCGCTGCGATTAGCGCCAGGGCAAACAGAGAGGTAACACTAGCCAGCAATAATCGAACATGCGCATACCATCCGCAAGACCCGGCCTTCCCCTTCATTCTTTGAACGCTAGCACACAGCTTGCGACGCCGCAAATCTGAGGAACCGATCGAAAAAGCTAGCGGCCCGGTGGGATTACCGGCTCACGCGAAATCTGAGGAGACGACAAAGTTCCAGTCAGTCGAACGGTAGCGGCGCGTCCATTTGAGCCGGCCCGCACTTCGTGAAGTCTAAGATCGATGCTTCGGTCAAATCCTATGGAACCCGCACCGATTAGCGATTGAGTGTCTTGCAGGTCCAGGGATAGTCTCTGAAACTGAATGGCGCGATGCGCGCAGGTGAACGCCGCCGAAGCGGACGTGATTCGCGCATCGTCGCCGGATCGCGGCGATGGCGCGGATTGCGAGGGCGCTCCCAAGGCTCGCTGGAAATCGAGCCCGCGCAGGCCGATCCCGCCGGCATGAGCGGAAGCTCGGCACGTTATCGACGCGATCAGATCACTCCGTGACGCGCCTTTGGCATCGATCGATATTTGACCATCGAGTGTACCCGCGCGCAATCCCGCCAGAGCCGGCGTTTCGGCGGCGAAAGCGCCGCCATCAGCGCGTGCCAGGGAAAAGTCACCGTGATAACTGGGTACCGCCGACAAATTCGCGTGCAAAAATCCGGTCACTTGGCCACCATAAAATTGTCCCTTGGCGTCCGAGAGCGTGATCGAACGCCCGTCGATTTGCAGATTTCCGGACAGGTGGCCGAACGTCAGCGGTTCCAGCGCGAATTCACCGATGCTTAAACTTCCGTTCGCGCGAAGATTTTCAGGCGAAGCCCGGTCTGCAGGAGTACCTAGAAACGGCAACATGCGGTCCAAAAAGCTTTCCCGCCAGCGCGGATTTAGCCAGCGGTCCAGATCCGCGGCGGAAAGCTGATCCGTGGAAAGCGCGAATTGCCACTCCGCATCCGCCGTCCGCCGCGTGAAAGTGCCGCTCCAATTGGTGCCGAATGCTTTGGCGGACGTAACGGTGATTTCACTCGCGTCTGGTTTCATCTCCACGCGCGCGTGGATCCTATCGACCGGCAGATTCAGGAATGGCGTGCGAAGCGCACCGCCGCCGGATTTCGCACCGCTCGCTCCCAACGAAACCACTCCAGATGGGCGCCCGTCCCAGGGGAACAGTATCCCCTGCCATCGCAGATCGCACGAGAGCGGGCCTTCTACGTCCCATCCACGCCGTAGATCCACGCCCAACGCTGCTCCGAGTACAGCCACGCCGTGAGCATCGCCAGTTGTGCCTGCGATGTTCCAAGATGGAAAGAGCGCGGTTCGTCCGCGCGCCGAAGCATCGATGTGAAAGGAACCGGCCCTACGATCATCCGCTCTGCCCCACGCCAGAGTTGCCGGTTTCAGAAAAATCGCGTCCCGCTGATATCGCAGATCAATCGGGCCAACGCGAACCGGTCCGTCCAGACCAGATGCAATGAGCTCGGCGCGTTCGCCGCGGACGCTGGCGCTCGTCAGATTCACCGGCCATCCGGCGAAATGGGCTCGCAAATCGACTATTCCGCGTATCGACGTCGAGCCCGGCACGCCCGGATGAAACGCGCGGACCCAGTCCAGCGCGTCCCTCAAATCGATCTGAGACGATGTGAGGTCGATGGAGTCCGACGCCGCTATCGCGGCCTTACCCGCCTGCGAAACAGCGGTCCAGTTGAAGGCCGCATTCGCATGCGCATTCGAATGCGGCGCCTCGATCAACAAGTCGGGCACTCGCACTTCGGACAGACTGGGGTCGAGCAACGCCTGTTTCACTACCAGATTCAGCGTCGGGTTATCCGGACGGGCCGCCATGTCCCAGCGGTGCAAACCGCTAATTTTAGCGCTGCCGTTAATCACCCAGCCGTTTACAGGCTCGCTTGGCTCAGTATGCGCGCTGAGAAAAACAGCCACATCCCCGCGAATTCCATAATCGTCGCCACGGGCGAGCCGGAAGAGATCTGAAATCGAAGCGTCGGTCCACGAAATTTCCAGCGCGGCTGGCCGCAGCCTCGAAGATGTTCCGCCGATGTGCCCGGTCATGTTTATGACGCCGGGTTGCTGCGTGATCACGGCGGCGCGCCACGGGGACGCCGTCATGTCTATGCGCCATCGACCTGGAGAATCGGTTTCCATCGATCCGTTCACATTCACAAGCGCGAACGCCAGCTTTTCGTATCCGCGCTTGAAATCAATCCGGCTGTCGCTGATGTCGATGCGATGAAACTGCAGAGCTGGAGAGAGCGCGGCGAGCGGCCCGGCTGGTGAGGAGTTATAAAATCCGCGGGTGGCGGGCCTCGGGAGCCACTCAGCCAAGTTCCATTCGCCTTCAGCATCGCGGACCAGGTTCAAACTAGCCCCGCTTACGGAAAGGGTGCCTATCGAGAGATGGCCGCGCAGCAAACTCCGCCACCCCAGGCTTACAGCGATCGAGTCCGCGCGGATGAAGTATTCGTTGCCAAAGCGCGGGTCTTCGCCGATTCGCACCGAATCTGCCTCCAGCACTGGGCCGCCCCAAATGCTGAAGCCGTAGCTGCCAACCTCCACGGGCCGCCCGAAAGCCGCTTCGAGACGCGCCGTAATCTTCGCGCGCAGCCGGCTGTGCTGAACCAGCACCGAAATAGCTGCGTCGCCCGCCCACACTAAGACGACCAGAAGCAGAACCGTCACAGTTCCGCGCCGCATCCAACCGTGCGGCTTGCGGTACTTTTCGGTGTGGATAGACTGTTCGCGGAGTGCAGTACGCAAATCGAATCCGATCGCGCGGATCTACGCCAAAGCACGTCAAAATATTGGCCGAGGGCGAAACTGAGCCACTCGTCTGGCCCGGTGTCACTTAATGCACTTCGCGCAGCATCCGGTGCCAGCGGGTCGTGCTCGATAGGTGCTCCAACGTGGTGCCGATTCCCCGCACTGAGCCTTCCAGGCTTCGATCGGCGTAATCGTCGGCCGTAGCGCGCACCGACCAATAAATCAGGACGGGCTGCCCAACAATCGCGCCGCGATCCACGAATCCCCAATAACGGCTGTCCCAACTATCATCCCGATTGTCACCCATCACAAAATAATGATCCGGCGGCACGATTAATTCTCCGTCCCGCACGTAATTCATGATCTGCGCCGCCCACTCGGGCTGCATCCGGTTCCGGGGAACCATGTCCGGGGCGGACGGAAATACCTCGCCAAAAGGGTCGTCCGCCAACGGATCGTGAACGGCGTAAGGCTCCAAGATCTTCTTCTCGTTTACGAAAACCTGCCCATTGGAAATGTGGATTCGATCGCCTGGCACGCCGATCACCCGCTTCACGTAGTACGGATGATCGTCAAAGGGATACTTGAATACGATAATATCGTCTCGGCGAACCGAACGGTACGGCAATAGTTTGTCATACCACTCGCCGCGTCCTTCGAAAATAAACTTGTTCACTAGCAGGTGATCGCCCACGAGCAAGGTGGGTTCCATCGATTGCGAGGGAATCTTGAATGCCTGCACCACGAAGGTGGTGGCAAAAAGCGCCAGCAGAATCGTCACAAGCAGTGACTCAACAAAATCGGCCAGCGAGGCCTTTACCCGGACCGTCGATCGAGATTGCGTCGCAGCAGAACCGCCTTCCACTACTACCAATCGCGGCACACCGGTTTCCATTCCGTCCATCTAGACACTCTCTACCAGCTGATCCAGCGCCAGCCGGGCTGCGGCCTGCTCAGCCTGTTTTTTGCTCGCGCCTTCGGAAACGGCCAGCCTGCGCTCGCCGTGCCACACTTCCACTTCAAACGTCTTCTGATGTTCGGGTCCCGATTCTTTCCGGACGCGGTAAGAAACCACGCCCTGCCCACGCTGTTGCAGCCACTCCTGCAGCGCGGACTTGTGGTCGAGTTCCTCGAGTTCGCTTTCCTCCCGAGCCAGCGCCGGATCGATCAGCGTACGCTCCAAAAAATCCGCTGCGGCGGGAAGTCCCGCATCCAGATACAAAGCGCCTACAATCGCTTCGTAAGCATCCGCCAGCAGACGTTTTTTCTCTCGTCCGCCCGTTTTTTCCTCGCCGGGGCCAAGCCGAAGGTACTGCCCAAGGTCGAGCCGCCGCGCCACCATGCAAATCGACGTGGCGCTCACCAGCCTGGCCAACCCCTTAGAGAGCTTGCCCGCTTCCCAATGCGGAAACTGCTCGAACAGCCGCTCGCTAGCCACCAGTCCGAGCACGCGATCGCCCAGAAACTCCAGCCGCTCGTTGTCGATTCCGCTGGCCTCCTGCCGCAGCGAGCGATGCGTCAGCGCGCGTTCCAGCCATTCCAGATGCTCGAAATGGTGTCCGAGCATGGCTTCGAGTTCGCTGCGCTCCTGCTCAGTCATCAGCGCCCGTTTCGTCTCGCTTACTTTCCTGGGCCGGCAAGTTTTCTGGCCGCATCAGCGCTTTGTTTACACCGGCTTTGCAGCGAACTCTGAAGCTGTGCGCAGTGATCGTATGCATCGGCGGCCTGGCTGTACTGCTGCGTGTTTTGCAAAGCAGCTCCCAGCGCGAAGTAATCCGTGGGGTCGGGATGCGAAGTCCCCGTAGTGGCCTGGTCCAGTTCCTTCGCCGCCTTTCCAAAGTCCTGCCGCCGGAAATAGACCAGCCCCAGGCCGCTGTGCGCTTCCGACAGCTTGTCGGCCTTGGCCGCCGCAAACTGCTGGTCGGTCATATCGGCCGGCTTCGGCAGCGTGTTCAGGTCCTGAATTGCTTTCGCTTCGTAGGCTTGCGCTTTATCGAGCTGTTTGCTCCCGTCCGGGTCATCGGGCTGGTAGACGTGCGGTATCACCCATCCGACCGTCACGAGCACATCCACGTCATCGGGTTTGAGCGCCAGTGCCTTGTCCGCCGCCGCGTACATATCTTTCCAGTTCTGCTTCATGTAGTACGCCTGCACCAAACCCGCATAGACCGATTCAGTGTAAGGCCCAGATGGATATTGCTTGACGAAGTCTTCTCCCAGTTGAATACGCTTGTCGGGATCTTGTGGACTAGCGTCGTAGAACGCCTTGTAAGCTTTGCTTTCTTGCGGATCTACTTTAGGCGCTTCCGAGCCCTTTTGCCCGGACAGCGTCCGCTCTTTGATCGCCTGATCGTCTTGCTTCTGTTGCTGTTGCACCGGCACCATGTTCGGATCCGTTCCCTGCGCGCCGGAACGCGCCGAAAAGACCACGCCAGCCGCCAGCGCAGCCATCAACGTGCAAACCGGCAACGATCTGAATCTTCCTCTCATGATTTTGCCCCTGTACTTGAACTTGAGCTGGACACTCCCTTCGACACTGTCACATACCCCCGCTGGCCAGTTTTTTTTCCTGGTCGGCACTTTGCTTGCAGCGATCCTGCAGCGGACCGGCAACCTGGCTGCAACGCGCGAACGTAGACGCCGCATCGGCATGCCGTTTCATATTTTGCAAATCCACGCCCAAAACGAATACGTCCGTTTCATCAATGCCCGTCGTTCCTTGCGTGGACAACGGCAGTTCTTTCGCCGAGTCCGCGTAATTGCCCTGGCGAAAATAGATCAGCCCGAGCGCGCTGTGCGCCTGCTGCAGTTCCTGTGCCTTCGAACGGGCAAACTGTTCTTCCGTTTCTCCGTTCGACTTTTTCATTTTACCCAATAGATCGATCGCGTGTTTCTCGTACCCTTCGGCGCGAGCCAGTTGTCGCGCTGCATCCGGAGCGCTCGGATCGTATTCATGCGGGATCACCCAGCCGTAAGTCGTCAGCACGTCCACTTCGTTCGGATTCAGCCCCAGAGCCCGGTCCGCCGTGGCATAAAAGTCCTTCATGTCCTGTTTTGCCAGGTACGCGTTCGTCAGTCCCACATCCACCGCTTCGACGTATGCACTCTTCGGATAGCGACCGAGAAATGCAGTTCCGAGTTTGATTTTTTTATCTGGGTCGCGCGGATCGACCGCAAAACACTTCTGATAAGCGGCTGTTTCCTTGGGATCGATTGCCGAGCGGGTTTCCACGTTTTGCAGCACGTTGAGCTGATCCTGCGAAGCTTTCAGGTTTGCCATATTGTTCGGGCCGGCGGGCTGCTGAAATATCTGTGCGCGCGATGCTGGCGCGAAGACAAGTCCACCAAATAAAACGATTGCTGCGACTGCAGTTGCCAATTTCGGCCCCGGCAAAATCATCCTCGGCTCCTTATGTGTATTGCGCAGCTTTCGATTGGAAACGTCTTCGGCCACTTAGCGAGCTTTACTGCATTCAGTTTCTAGGGCAATAGAGGCGCTCGAATCACACCTCCTGCCTCATTTCTTTGGTTGCCCAACTTCTTGCTGGCACCGCGACTGCAACGGCCCCGGCATCTGGCTGCACCGCGTGAACGCCGCTGTCGCGTCCGCTTGCCGATTCATATTCTTCAGGTCCACGCCCAAGACGAACAGGTCCGTGTCATCAGTGCCCGTTGTTCCTTGCGTGGATAGCTGCAGTTCCTTCACCGAGCTCGCGTAATTGCCGCTCCGAAAATAAATCAGCCCCAACGCGCTATGCGCCTGCCGCGTCATCTGCGTCTTCGCGGACTCGAACTCGGCGTCCGGCATATCTTTCGGCTTTGGCATCCTCGACAGCAGATCGAGAGCATGCTTTTCGTCCGATTCCGCCGTAGCCAATTGTGCCGCCGCGCCGGGCGCACTCGGGTCGTACTGGTGCGGAATCACCCACCCGACCATAGTTAAGACGTTAACTTCGTCGGGATCGAGCGCGAGCGTCTTATCAGCAAAGGTATAAAAATTCGTCCAGTCCTGCTTCACGAAATAGGCATTGGTAAGCCCGGCATCGACCTTCTCTGTGAAGGGACTCGTCGGATATTTCTTGGAAAACTCGGTGCCCAGTTTAATCTTCTGGTCTGGATCCTGAGAATTCAGAGCGAAAAACTTCTTGTATGCGCGCTTCTGCGATGGATCAATGCCATTCTGGCGTTGCACATCGGTTAGGTCACCCATTTCATTATGCCTGGAATCCAGCTGCTGATTGGCTGTCGGCGGACCGCCCCCCAATTGCGCGAAAGTTGCAGGCGCCAAAATCATTCCCGATACAAGAACTACTGTTCCTAGCACAACGCTCAACTTCGTCCATGGCACAATCATGCCGGCCTCCTTGTATGTGTCGCCTGGCTTTCAAGTGGAAGCGTGCCCACCCGCGTCTCGGTCCGTTTCGTCGCAGTCTCGTAGATGTCCCTGGGCTACGTAACTCCGTGTTTCATTTCTTCGCTTGCCCCGCTTCTTGCTGGCACTGCGACTGTAATGGCCCCGACATTTGGCTGCATCGCGCAAAAGCCGCTGCCGCGTCGGCCTGACGATTTAGGTTCTGCAGGTCCACTCCCAACACGTAGAAATCGGTTTGATCCGGACTCGTCGTCTCCTTCGTGGATTGCTGCAGCTCGTTTACGGAATTAGCGTAATCCCCTCGCCGAAAATACACCAGCCCGAGCGCGCTGTGCGCCTGCTGTTCCTTTTGTGCCTTCATTGCCGCAAACTCCTCGCCTGAAACGCCTATCGGCTTAGGCATTTTGGCCAGCACGTCCAACGCGCGTTTTTCGTAATTCTCCGCTTTGTCCAGCAACTGCGCGGCATTCGTGGCGTTCAGATCATACTCGTGCGGTATCACCCATCCGACCGTCGTGAGGATATCCACCTCGTTCGGATTCAGCGCCAAGGCCTGATCCGCGGTGGAATAAAAATCATTCCAATCCTGCTTAGCGTAATACGCGTTCGTCAGTCCCACATCCACTGCCTCGTCGAGAGGGCTTTTCGGATATTGCTTCAAAAATTCATTCCCCATCTGAATCTTCTTGTCCGGATCGCTCGGCGCCACTTTGTAGAATGCCTTATACGCTTTCGCCTGTCCGTTATCCACGCTTTGTCTCTGGACGTCCGTCAACATGTGCAATTCCGTTTGCAGGTCATCCGCTCCAGACATCACCGGCGTCGCCTGCTGCCGTTGCGCCCTCACTTTACCTGCTGCCGCCAGACTCGACGCAACGCTCAAGCCCAGAATCACCGCCATCCGTATGGAAGAAGCCCTCATCGTTGCCTCCCATCCTCCACCCGAAGATTGGGGCCGAAAAACCCTCGCTTTTTAATTGCGCTCGCGGCGTATCAATTCAGCCAATTCGATCAGTTCTTTCCGCCGCCGGGCGCTGGCGGAGCGTACGGAGCTTCCACACCGTTCTCGGCCGCGATTCGCGCCGCCTCAGGAGCGCCGTCCACGGCCAAGGCCGCCCGGTACTCCGTTATCGCCGACTCGCGATCTTGCTCCAAATCGTGGATGCGCCCCAGATACACGTGCGCCCACGATAAAACCTCGGGATCCGAATGTGCCGACGCATTTTCACCGCTCGACTCCGGGTTGCTCAAAAGCGCCACAATCTTCTCGAACAAGTCCTTGGCTTGGCCTGCCTTCCCCGACAGCACAGACGCAATGGCCAGTCCGTACAGTCCGCGCGGATCGTTTGGATACTTCGCCACCACTTTCTCAAAAACGCCCGTAGCCGCCGCGGCATTCTTGTCCGCGATGGCGCGATCGCCTTCGGCCAGCAGCCGGTCGAGATCGGACGCGCCCGCCGGCTGCGAAAAGCTCAATTCGTCGGCCAGTGGCGCGGGACCATTTGCGAATTTGAAGTCTTTGAGCCGTGCCTCTTGCTCCGCTACGTCGATGCCAGCAATCAAATCCGGCATGTAATAAGACATTGCCGGCTCAGCCTTCTCGAAAACTTTCAACTCCGCCACCAGCGGCCGCACAAGAATAAATCCCGAAGCGTCCTCCTTCGCGAGGTCTGCTTCCAGTTGCGCTGGCGGCAGATTGCGAACCCGCAAATCGACAGCCCGCACTACGCATTCGTCAACGAGCGATACAAAGTCGCTCTGATATTCCTCCGGCAATTCCGGTGCGCGCGCGGCGATTTGCAGCAGCGCCTCTTTTTTTAAGATCGCCTTCTGGTGCCGCAGCACCATCGGATCGAGCATGTAATGAAGGTACGCGTACTGAATCGCATCCGACGCCGCATCGCTCTTCGATCCCACTACCACCGCGTACGCCGCTCCGTAATTCCTGAAATTGATGCGCGGTCCAACCGACGGTTCAACATATACCGTGAACGTGCTTCCGTTCGGCTTGACGATCTCCCGCAAATACGCATTAGCGATAGTCACGGTGCGTGACAGCGCCGCGCGGTATCGCGCAATGGAGGGCTCGTACTCCGGCTCAATTTCCATCCAACGCACATCCAAGTGCTCCGCCTGGTAAAAATTCGCCAGCAACGGCTGAAATCCCTGGATGCTCAGGGCGTCCGGAGGAAGCGATTGTTGATCGCCCAGGAATTTGAACTGCGGTGGCGGGCCCATCACCAGAGCCAGAGTTATGTATTGCGAAAGCATCTCCGACGAATCCGACAGAGCATGCTGGCGGTAAAATTCGCGCACCGCGTCCGCGGCCGGATCGTTCATCGCCAGCAGCGAGGCGCGCAGCTTCAAACGCTGCGGCATCTCTCCCAACGTGCTTTGATCCACATCGAATCCCGCGGCATCCAGCGCGCACATGGTGGCAAAAATCTGCTGGCTCGCCTCCACGTTGATGGGCGACCGCTCTTGTACCTCTTGCGCGCCTTGCGCCGCGGAGTCTTGCTGCACGGATTGCCGTGGGTTCGGCTTGGCGTCCGCCCGGGACGCGCCCAGGCACAGCGCGCCCGCAAGCAACGCGGTCGCAAGGTATCTACGAAAGATAATTGGCATTCCCTATTCGCCGTCGCGCGGACCAGATCCAACGCTGTCCTACGCGCCTTCCCAATTGGCGCGCTTCCGCGGACGGAACTCGCGCGTACGCTCAAACTGTAATCGAGAGATTTTAGCAGAGTCAAGAATTGCGGAGGCTTAGGAAAGATGCTTCAATGCGATGCGAGCGGCGTCAGCCCCGCACGCGAACCTGATCGAAACTCAGAAACACGTGACCGCCAGATGTGGGCCGCCCGAAATTCAGCTCTGGACGAAAACGCGAAAACAGCATGATCTCGTCCATCTGCTGCTGCACCGCCGTGGAATGCGGCCCCGAAAGTATCTTGTAATAAAGAACTTCGCCTTGCGCGTTCAGCGTCGCTTCCACCATCAGGCCGCCGGAGTTGCCTCGATCGGTCGCATCCATGATGGTGGTTACCGGGAACGGCGCCAGCTGCTCCAGCTCCGCCGGCTGCACCAAATTCAAAGGCTGATCGTTCGGTACTGGACGTCCCATCGGAATTCCGATCACCATGCTTTCCACTACCAGCGCGAACACCACCAGGGCAGTCAAGATGCCTCCCGTGGCAGGCACAGCCAACGGTTCAAAGATGTTCTGGAATGCCAGCGCCGTGCGTGCCCACAGCCGGCCCGCTACGCTCCATCGCGACGGACTTTCCAGCGCGCTGATGCGGATGCGCACTGCCAAGTCCGCTGGCGCAGGCACCGCTTCGAGCGACGCCAATTGTGAACTCAACAGGCGGTACTGCTCCAACTCGTCGCGGCAGTCGCCGCACCCGCGCAAATGCTCGCATAGCTTCACATGATCGGACGCATCGATCGCGCCGTCAAAATATCCGGGAATGCACCGCTGTGCATCGCGACAATTCATTTACCAACTCCACGCGATTCCATCGAAAGCAGTTTCAAGCCACCCGAATCGCCATCTGCCAAAGCACCCTGAAATGCGCTCGCCGCCCAGGAGTTCCGCCGGATCGCCGCCACCCCGCTGCGCAAGAGCGGCTCCAGATTCTCTTTCAAAATCCGCCGCCCGCGCAGAATGCGCGATTTCACCGTTCCCACGGAAACTTCCAGCACTTCCGCGATCTCTTCGTACGCCAGCCCTTCTAAATCTCTCAAAATCACCGCGCTCCGAAACTTAGGAGGTACCATCGCCAGAGACTTCCGCACCTTCGCTTGCATCTCGTGCGCAGCGCACTCATCAAACGGCGTCGCTTTCGCGTCCGCCAGATCGATCGGCCGATCCTGCCCTTCCTCGTCGCTGTCGATCGAGACTTGCCGCCGGTGGTGGCGCCAGCACCAGCGCCGTTGATTCAGCGCCTGGCGCACCGCCACGCGATACAGCCACGTCTTCAGCGAACTGCTTCCTCGAAACCCGCGGATGCCCCGGAATACTTGTATAAAGACGTCCTGGGTGACGTCGGCCGCATCGGCCTGATCTCCCAATATCCCGTACACCAAGTTGTGGACGCTCGCATGGTAATACGTCACCAAGTAGTCGAATGCTTCATCGGAGCCGGCCTGCAGACCGGTCACCAACGCTGCCTCGTCTCTTCGCCACGAAAGACCTCGCGCTAGGTCAGACATCCCTCTCCGCCGTTCTGCCCGGGGCGCCTGCTATACCCCTTAGACACCAAGTTCCCAACTATGTTCCAAGCATAGCAGAATATCGTGATTGTAATAGTGCCCCAAAAGTACCGCCTTCCAGCAGTGCTTCGGCCCCCTAACCGCTTTCGCTTCTGCCTCTTAGCTACAACTAGCACCAGTCGCTCGTGTTTGACCGCTCCGCTGTTCGATGCTATAAGAGTACTCATCACGCCGGTGGGGCCGTGGCGCAGTTGGGAGCGCGCCTCGATGGCATCGAGGAGGTCGTGGGTTCGAATCCCATCGGCTCCACCATTATTTCCCTTGCGCCCCCGTTAGCGCCAAAGTTGCAAGCGCATGCGGGTGACCCGGAAGTTCGTGGGCTCAAAACTTTCGCGGCTCTCCTATTTACCTTCTAATAACCCACGATTCGATAGAAACGCCACGAGGTCTCTTCGTGGCTCGCGTCTTCTGCTTGCGACGTCCGCGCGGGGGCGGGATCAGTGCTTATTTCGCTGCGCGAATCACAGGACGTTGCTCCCGAATGCGATTTCAGTGCTATTTTCAGAAGGGGATGATTTAGGCCCAAATTGCCCGCAAAAAAGCGCGCATTCCGTCGGATGCGGCTATCGCCTGTGGGCTACCGCGGCGTATGCGAAATCCGCGTTCAGTCGGCGGTCTAAAATTGCCCCTGCAT
The DNA here is from genome assembly GCA_050746805.1 of Candidatus Acidiferrales bacterium. Lineage (GTDB taxonomy): Bacteria > Acidobacteriota > Terriglobia > Acidiferrales > UBA7541 > Palsa-295. The sequence continues at coordinate 22,697 of JBOGMW010000169.1, forward strand.
AACGGGAGCAGCTAACCAGTTCGCTCTCCGTCCATTTCTCCAAGGACGGGAGGGCTTTGGCGGCGATAGTCCGGAAAGAGCGCAGGAATCGGTAGTAGGCTCGGACCTCCTTCAGCCAGATATTGCGTTCGCCGGGAAGTTGGTCCGATTCGTCGCAGAGTTTTGCAAATAGCTCGAAGTCCTCTGGACCGATTGATTCGGCGGCGATGCCCGTGGCCTCTTGCAACGATTCAGAGAGCGGTTGGCACGCGATGGTCTGCCACATCGACCTCCATTGCGCCACCCCGAAACGAACCAGGGCTGCGACCGACAAGACGAGAATGAAGGCGGCGACCATTTCTTCACCAGGTATGAATATGGCGTTTTGCTCCGTTGAGGGGAATAGCCAACCCGTACTATCGATGGCCGGGGCGTTAACTGCGAGACTTACTGCTGGGTCGCGCCTAAAACGAAGGCACTTCGCACAGGCGTGGAGGGTGAGCGCTTGAAAAAGTACCAGGGCGAACCGGACCCGAACTCGCCGCTACAACCGGGCGAATACCACTCCAAACTAGCCAAACTTCAGCGACGCGAATGGTCCATTTGGGGCACTTCGCTTCTAATCATGCTGTGTCTAACGGTGGGCCTCACTTCCCTTTCATTCGGCGCGGCGCTTCGTGACCGAAATGTATTGGAATCGATCGCCGGCCTGACCATCCTCCTCGTCCTGTTTGGCTCTTATTCCACCTACGAGAAGTTCCTGATCAACCGGCTTCGCCTGGAAATCGCTCAAAATCACGCCAATTCCGCCCTATGGCGCGAGATCGCCCTAGTCGATGCTCTTACCGGGCTCGCCAATCGCCGGTATGCCGAAAGACGCCTGAAAGAAGAAATCTTGCGGTCTCAAAGACAAGGTTATCCGCTGTGTCTGGCCGTGTTCGACCTCAACGAGTTCAAACAGATCAACGATCGCTTCGGCCACTCTGCCGGCGATATCGTCTTGAAGGCCTTTGCTGAATCCCTCCGTAATCTGGCGCGGGAAACAGACGTTGCCGCGCGCCTCGGCGGAGATGAGTTCGCCTTGCTGCTGACCGAGTGTGATTCCGCCCAATCCGAAGCAATCATCGAACGTTTGAAGCCGGCCGACGTGAAGCTCAACGGGCAGCTTGTGCCAATCCGCTTTGCGTTCGGTTGCAAACAATTCCAAATCGGCGAGCGGCTCGACGACGTGATGAACGGGGCGGACGAAGCTCTATACGAGCACAAGCGGAAATGGAAAAAGTCGGTTCTATCGCCCGCGAAGTGACCGCCTAAACAGCGAACAAACGAAAACAGGTAGCGTAGATCCTCTCGACGAGCCTTGATGTCTCGCTGCTGACGAGACCAAGCGCGCCTCGCGTCAAGGGGACGCGACGAACCCACGCCAGCCAAGTCAACTGAACGAACGGCCAGGTTCCCGGCCAGAAGCGCTTCGCCGAGCCACGTCAGTGGCCGAACTTGCCGGTGAGCGTCGCCTGCGCCACAACGCGCCCCTTTATGGCGAGTTCCAGTTCATCCTTGTTCGCCCCAGGCTTCAGCCCGGTCTTCTCTCGCAACGCGTACAGCTTGAAAAAATAGCGGTGCGCGGGACCACGCGGGGGGCACGGGCCGCCGTACCCAATTTTTCCGAAATCGTTCTTGCCTTGTCGCGCCCCGTCGCGCAGTTCGCGATCCTGCGGGACCCCTTCCGGCAATCCGCGCGCATCCGCCGGCAAATCGTAAATCACCCAATGCACCCACACTTTCCCGGGGGCATCCGGGTCATCGACGATCAGCGCCAAGCTCTTCGTTTCGTCAGGCGCGCCGCTCCACGCTAAATCCGGAGACACATCTCGGCCATCGCAGGTGTTTTTCTTCGGTATCGGTTGGCCATCCTGAAAAGCGCTGGAAGTCAGTTGCAGTGCCATGTTCATGTGCCCCTGTCTCGATTCTAATCCAGTTCTCTCGTCAAGAAGCTACTGGCCAAGGCTGGTCGCGCGACGAAACAGCTCATTCGCACGTACCTCGTCACCATCGTTTCGTTTCGGACTAGAATGCGGAGCATGTGGCCGTCCCATCGGCGCGCAACAAAAATTTGCTTCCCCCGGAAATCCGCCGGGCCGATCCTTATACCACTGCTCGCCTCGCTGCTTCTTTCTGTTGCGTCCGCTGCTTTCGCCCAAACGGACGACTCCAGCGCCAT